>CAYHOS010000070.1:0-1507 GCA_964358505.1 uncultured Candidatus Peribacteria bacterium | reverse complement strand
CATTGCAACTGCAATATAGAGCGCAGAAACTCGAGAAAAATCCATCCAGAGGAGCAACGCCGCACCAACGAATCCTGTAAAGATAACTTGTCCAACCCCCACTATGGCAGACACTCGTCCAATACTTTTGAGTTTTCTAAAGTTAAGGTTAAGCCCGAGGACAAACAACAGCAATACTACCCCAACCTGGGCAAATAGCTCATACGACTGCGAGTTCCCCTGCAAAAATATCGGCCCAATCGTAACTCCCGCAAGAATGTACGCAACAATGAGGGGCTGTTTCAGTATGCGAGCGATAAACGCCACTCCAACGGTAATAAATAACAGGACACTCATCTCAATAAATATTGTGCTGTCCATAATGGTTATATAGTATCATAAGTACACATGGAACTTTTACACCTACAACCAATTTCAAAGACAAAGAAAGTCACCATATACAACTGTGGCCCAACGGTATACAAACGCCAGCATATCGGAAACATGCGTCGGTTTTTGCATGCTGATTTTTTGAAGCGGACTCTTGAGCTTCTCGGATACGAAGTTCAGGATATAACGAACATTACAGACGTTGGGCATTTAACTCAGGATGAATTAGATACAGGTGAAGATAAATTAGAGAAAGAAGCAAAAGCCTCTTCTCGAACTCCTCAAGATATTGCGCAAGAACAAACCAAACTTTTCTTTGCGGATATTGATGAACTCAACATAGAACGTTCAGAAAAGTACCCTGCTGCAAGCGAACATATTACAGATATGATTTCTCTGATAGAAAAATTAATTACTACAAAACATGCATACGTTGCTGCAAGCGGCGTGTATTATGACGTATCTTCGTTCCCTGCATACGGAAAACTATCCGGAAACACAGTAAGCGCCTTAGATGCCGGGCATCGGGTAGACAATAAATCAGACAAAAAAAATCCGGCAGATTTTGCGTTGTGGATGATAGACAACACCCATTTGCAATTATGGGATTCCCCCTGGGGTAAAGGGTACCCTGGTTGGCATATAGAATGTTCAGCTATGAGCATGAAGTATTTAGGAGAAACGATTGATATTCACACGGGTGGCGAAGATAACAAATTTCCCCATCATGAAAACGAAATAGCACAATCGGAAGGTGCAACGGGGAAACCATTTGTACAACAATGGATGCACAATCGCCACCTGCAACTTCATGGCAAAAAAATGGCAAAGAGTGAAGGTGAAATAATAACGATTGATACGGTTAAAGATCGTGGATATTCCCCGCTTGCGTTTCGCTTGCTCGTATTTGCGCATCACTACAACACACCGATTGATTTTTCTTGGGAACTTTTGGATGAGTATCAGGGGCATGTGAGGAGTATTCTTAGCCTACTCGCAAGACTACCGCACCCCACCCAACCTCCCCTTGAAAAGGGGAGGGGTTCGCGTTCTCTCCCCCTTTTCAAGGGGGAGCTGGAGGGGGTGGGCATGGCTAGTAGCGTACCAACGGACTTCATCGCCGCACTTGCGGACGACC
>CAYHOS010000069.1:0-1582 GCA_964358505.1 uncultured Candidatus Peribacteria bacterium | reverse complement strand
TTCCGGAGGGCGCGACCGGCTGGGGCATCCGGATGCTTTCCGAATTCCTGAAGCGATTCGTCAAGGAGCGCACCAAGCCGACTCAAACGGCGGAGGAGAGCGTTCCGGAACAAAAATAACGCAGGCTCTTTACAGCCTGCTTTTTTTATGCAACAAATATCAAATACCGTGTTCCTTTACATATAAAAATAAAAGAAAGGAGAATCTCATGGCCGAACGCTTGGAAGTTACGATGCTTACCGAAAAACTCCGCGAATCTATTGTGGCTTTGCTTGGAGTGAGCCGACGCTGGCCGGGTCTGGCATTTGCCGACCTCCGTCTGGGAATCGCCCAGGGCAAGGCGGCGGGTGCCGAGAACATGGCTCTGAGAGGCGCGGGCGACGACTACGGCATGTCCGTGGGAGTGCGCGTCATCGCCGAGCATAACGGCATCCATTCGCCCGGCTACGACGGCCGGCCGGTGGGTGCGGAAGAATTCGAGAATCTCCTCGGCATCATCGACCAGATGATCCAAAAGGCGCACGAACGGGCGCTGGCCTCGGCCCGCGAGAAATCACAGACCAAATCGCGCTATACCCACCTTGGCCAGTCGCTCTGGGATATGCGACTCCGCTATCCGGAATGGCCCAAGGAACCCGTGATGATTCCGGCCGAATACGGGGAAGACCCCGTCTCTTATCCTCTTGAAGCCATCAAGAACCTCGTCCGCAATGTCGCTTCCCTTTTCAAGGAAGCACGGGGCATCAACTATTCTTACGTTGGCGCCGGCACCGGACTCTCGCGGGAGTTTTACGCAAACTCTTTCGGCGTGTCCATCACCCAGGACTTTGCGCTCTCGCAGGCCATGGTCTACGCGGCCTCGGGCGACACTGCCATCTACGACGTCCTTGGCCATCAGCGCGGTCCGGAGATTTTCTCCCGCGGCATTGACGAGCCGTACATCAAGTTCCCGGCGCTCGATAACTTTACGCTAGGCATCAGTAACGACGTTTTGGCGCTCGCCAAGGCGCCGACATGCCCGACAACGGAAAAAGAAGTGGTAGTGGTGAGCGACCCTCACTACAATACTCTCCTTGGCCACGAAATCGTCGGCCATCCGAGCGAACTTGACCGCGGGCTTAAGATGGAAACGGCCTATGCGGGACGAACATGGCTCCTGAAAGACCTGAACGACACCATGGTCGGAAAGCAAATCGGCTCTCCACTCCTGAATGCCTACTCCGACCCCGCTCTTCCCGGCTACGGCCACTACCGTTACGACCATGAGGGCGTTCTGGCGCGTCGCGTTGACCACATCGTCAACGGGATTTTCGTCGGGTTCATGAATTCACTGCAGACGGCAAGCATCTTCGGCGGCGAGCCGAACGGCCACTGGAAAGCGACCGACCCGGAACTCGTGCCGCTGATCCGCATGTCAAACACGGTGTTTGGCGTCGGCAACGACGACCCAAAGGACCTCGTCCGCGATGTCGAGAACGGCTACTATCTTTCGGGACATGCCATTCCTTCGATTTCCGAATCCAGAGAGAACTTCAGGATTTCGGCGCGCAAGGTTTGGAAGATCGAGTCGGGCGAACTGACC
>CAYHOS010000068.1:0-1806 GCA_964358505.1 uncultured Candidatus Peribacteria bacterium | reverse complement strand
ATGATGGAACTGATTGCCCCTCCGATCACGAGCCCCACGACGATCCGCCGGGCGAGGTGCCCTTTCTTCTTCCTTTCCTCCTCTTGCCTCTTACGACGGAAAGGCCACATCGGGGTTATGCTAGCATAGATTCCTGGGCTGGGGGAGGCAGGTAGATCACGAAGAAAGCGCCAAATCCCAACCCCCAAGCACGAACATTGGTCATTGGTCATTGGTCATTGGTCATTGGTTCTTGGTCATTCCCATTCAATTTCCGGATACTGCCCCAGCTCCCCCGTCACAATGCGCTCGATTTCCGCAAGCTTCTCCGGCGTGCGGGCTTCCATGCAGACGGAGAGCTTGGGGCTGGTGTTGCTGGCGCGGATGTTTGCCCAGGCGCCCTCGCCGAAGTCGATGCGCGCGCCGTCGAGCGTCACGATCGGGTAATCCTTGCGGAAGTGTTCCACCACGGTCGCCACCACCCCGAACTTGGCCTCGTCCGGGCAGCGCGGCCGGCGCTCCGGCGCGAGGTAGACCTTGGGGAACGCCGCGAGGAGCTGGGAAAACGGCTTCCCGGATGCCGTGAGGACCTTCAAGACTTGCAGCCCCGCCACCAGCGCGTCATCGTAGCCGTGCGCCAGTTCCTCCAGGAAGAAGTGGCCGGATTGCTCGCCGCCCAGGGGGGCCTTGTGCTCGCGCATGGCATGCTCCACCACGGAGTGGCCCACCGCCACCATCACGGGCTTGCCGCCCCACTTCCGTATCTCCGTCTCGAGCGCGGAGGACATGCTCACCGTGAAGATGATGGAAGCGCCCGGGACGCGCTTCAGTTCCTCCTGCGCCAGGAGGAGCAGCGTCTCGTCGCAGCTGCGGATCTCCCCCCATTCATCCACGATGCCGATGCGGTCCCCGTCTCCGTCGAACGCCAGTCCGATCGCCGCTTGCCTCTCCACCACGATCTTCTGCAGTTCCTTGAGCGTCCCGCGCTTGCTGGGGTCCGCGGCGTGGTTGGGGAACGTGCCGTCGGGTTCCAGGTAGAGTCCGGTGACGGTTGCGCCCGCTCTCTTCAACGCCTCCGCGTACACCGGCCCCGCCACGCCGTTGCCGGTGTCGATGACGACCGAGAGCCCCTCCGCGCCCCCCTTGAAGACCTCCGTCAGGTGGTCGAGGTAGGGCGTCACCGCGTCGATCTGTTCCTGACCCTCGACAAGCTCGGGGCGCCCTGAGCGCGTCGAAGGGCGCGATCCCGCCCCCTCCGCGAACGTCTTCGCCTCGATCCTCTCCCGCAGGTCCTGCAGGTCCTCCCCGCTGAAGGCTTCCGCATCGCGTACTTGCAGTTTGAGGCCGTTATCCTCCTTGGGGTTGTGGCTGGCGGTGATCTGGACGCCGCCGTCGAGCCCCATGCGGACGATGGTGAAGTAGTTGAGGGGGCTGGGCGTCCGTCCCATCACGAGCACATGGCACCCCGCCGCCATCAGTCCGGCAATAGTCCCTTCCGCAAGCTCCGGGCTGTGCGTCCGCGCATCCCATCCCACCACCACGCGGGGATGGTCCGTCGCGTACTTCTCCCTCAGGACGGTTCCGAACGCCTGGCCGATCAGCTGCGCCCCTTCCGGCGTGATGTCCGTTCCGGCTTTTCCCCGGATGTCGTAGGCGCGGAAGATGTTCGGATTGAGGGAGGACATGGGGGGAGCTTAGCAGAGTCACTCCCGCTCCACGATCTCCCACCCCTCCGTCACCGCGTCGCAGAGGAAGTTCCAAACTTTATAAAGTGCTGAGTTCAAGAACCAAGTGCAACACCTGAGGATTCCCTACCCTCTGGTGTAT
>CAYHOS010000067.1:0-1832 GCA_964358505.1 uncultured Candidatus Peribacteria bacterium | reverse complement strand
CGGCCTCGCGTGCAATCCTGGAGTTCCTTTCCGCATCCTGTCCGCCATCAACTGCCTTCCGCGTCAGTCGCCGCGATCGGACGGAGATCTGTCGTGAAAGCGTGAACGCTTGCCGTGCCTTCTACACTCCCGTCACACCCCTCTCCAGATTCCCGCGTAGACTCCATGCAGGTGAGTTGTTCCCGCAATCGGATGCGCCGTGTATCCCGCAATTCGTGGGGGCAGGGGTGCGGCAGGGTCCGAGGGCGGTCCGAGCCAGGCTCCCCTTAGCGTCTATCCTGACAAGGTCCAGGACATAGGTAACACCGGGAAGGTCCAGGACATGGGTGACAGTGCTTCTGTTCATGGAGCGAAATGCGTGCTTGAGTGATACTGCGGTTCCTTTTTTCGGAAGGGGAACCGCATGTGCCTGGAGGAGGAAAGAGAACGTATTCTCGCCGTCGAACGATACCGAGCAGGAGGATCTGGGTCCGCTGTGTGCGCGGCCTTGGGGCATTCGCGCAAGTGGCTCTACAAGTGGGTCGCACGCCACGACATCGGCACGGAGGACTGGTACAAGGACAAGAATCGTTGCCCGTATTTCTTCCCAGGGAGAACCGCACGCGAGATCGAGGAACTCGTCCGGCTCACGAGGCTGCACCTTTACAGCGCCGGCGAGTTCTGCGGGCCGGAGGCGATCCGCTGGCGCCTGGAGGAGGAGGGAGCGGCGCCGCTGCCATCGGTTTCCACCATCAAGCGGATTCTGCGGCGGCACGATCTGACGCACAAGCGGACGGGGCGCTACGAGCCGAAAGGAAAAGCGTATCCGAAGCTGGCCGCGACGAATCCCAACGACGTGCACGAGTACGACTTCGTTGGACCGTGCTATCTCGCTGGACCGATCAAGTTTCACAGTCTCAACGCGTTGGACCTGATGACGCGGCGTTGCGGCGTGGAGGCGATGACCACCAAGACGGAGACGGTCGAGGCCATCTGGAAGCTCTGGTGCCGCTTGGGGATACCGAAATACGCGCAGGTGGACAACGAGATGGTATTTTTCGGAAGCCCTGCGCATCCGCGTGGCATGGGGCAATTCATCCGGCTCTGTTGCTTCTATGGCGTGGAGGCGGTGTTCATCCCGATGCGCGAGCCTTGGCGCAACGGCGCGGTGGAGAAGTTCAACGAACACTGGCTGTACAAATTCTACCGCCGTGTACGGATGGACGGCATGGAGGACTTGCGTATCGAGAGCCAGGAATTCGAGACGCGCCACAACAGTCGCTATCACTACTCGCCCCTCGGTGGCCGAACGCCATTGCAGGCGTTGGCCGCGAGCGGAACCAAGCCGTTGTTTCCGGCGAAGTTGCCGGCCAGGACGTTTTCCAAGCCTCAGCAGGGGAGATACCACGTGGTGCGGTTCATCCGCAGCGACGGCCAACTGGATGTGTTTGGCGAGCGGTTTCCGATGCCGGCGAAAGCAGTGTACGAGTACGTGACCGCGACGATCGATGTAGAGCGAGAACGGATGAGCCTGCATGTCTGCGGGGAGCGGATCGGCGAAATGGAGTACCGGCTGCGGTGAGGCCGCACGCGGTTTGCGCGGCAACTCCAGTCGCCCTACGGGCTCCTTCCGTTGCCCCCGTGCGCTCTTCTTGTATCGCTCTCAACAAATTCCCGTTCCTCCAGTGCACGATGTCCTGGCACTTCCTGCTGTGCACGATGTGGTGGCACTTGAGAGATAGCCCGTATTAGCTGCCAATTTAACGGGTACGGCGAGTTCCACGTGCTGCGCGACAGCCACCTGACCGTGCAGAAGGGGGAACGCATCGTGATCTGCGGCCCCTCGGGCTCGG
>CAYHOS010000066.1:0-1872 GCA_964358505.1 uncultured Candidatus Peribacteria bacterium | reverse complement strand
AAAAACGCCGCAAAGTTTCAGGGCAAGGTGCTACTAATTGTTCATCAGCGAGACGAGCGAATACCGAAAGAAGTGACCGATGTCTACGCCAATGCCTTTAACTGCAAAGTGATTTTAGAAAATGTGCCACACTCACTCGGACAAGCGACAAAAGAAGAAGCCGCTCACTACAATCAAGTAGTTGTTGACTGGATAAAAGATAACCTGACTTGAGCTCGACAATCTCAGGTCCGTAGGTACAATTTACGAAATGAAGCTCTATCTATCCTCTTATCGAATTCCAAACGTTGGTGAATTTATCCGTTTTATTGGACTGCCATAAAATAAAATAAATATGGCGATCATATATAACGCCAAAGATCATCATCCGGCCGAAATTAGAAGACGAAAATACCTGGAGCTCAAAGAATTCTTGAACAAGAACGAATTAAATTTTTTTGACGTTGATCTGCGAAATTACTTTAAGAATCATGAGGGGCTGAGGCCAGCGTTAGAAAAAGCAAATGTTATCTGGGTGAACGGCGGAAACACGTTCCGTCTGCGTTACGCGATGGCAGAAAGCGGTTTCGATCAAATTATCAAATCGCTTATTGAAAAAGGGATCACTTATGCGGGTGATAGCGCGGGATCAATTGTAGCTGGGCCAACACTAGAAGGCTTTGAGAATGCTGACGACCCAAAACAGGCACCCGAAGTTATAACTGACGGGCTCGCTTTGACTGATATAATTGTTCTGCCTCATTGGGACGATCCAGTTTTCAAATCCGCACTAAAACAACTTCAAAAACGATACAAGGACGACAAATCTTTAACGATCCCCTTGCGTAACGATCAAGCAATATTTGTCACGGACTCCGAATATAAAATAGGGTAGTTTCAACGTCCTCGCTTTAGCTCTGGCTGGCCAACGGGTTCGGGAGTACAATATAGCAACCTACTTGGAGGCGCACATGACAAGAAAGACGGCTTTGGTTCTCGGCGGCCTCTGTTTGGCCGCAATAACTGTTTTTGGAGTATTCTCGGGCGAGCGGGTAGCTCACGTTTCTTCGATCGCGGAGCTTAGAGCCCAATCGAGCAAGCTTGACGGCCGGCTAGTCCACCTGATGGGCTATGCCTATACGGGTCCGGGTAGCTACCAGCCAGTATCAATCCCTACCTGGAAGATCGGCCCATTTGCGTTTGGGGCAAGGCAGGCCATGGGGCAGCGGATGGAACTATGGAACAAACCACCTTTGGACGTCAAAACAGCCTACGACATTATGTTTACGTCCTCACACTAGGCCGTCCGGAATCTTGGGGAAGCGACAGCGGTTAAGGAAAAAGAAGGCGGCCGAATCGTTTCTTACGTGGCGGCCGACTGGGGCAACTGGCAAAGCGCCGACTGGCAAAGATCTATGGTTCGAGTCTTTGTTCGCCCATCAGATCGGGAGCCGTATGGCTATTACGGTCGAGTTACCTTAAATGGTAGATGGCACCATCAACCCAATGACCGTGGCTACCTGATTGTTGACCCTCGTTCTCACCATATAACATCGCCTCTTGCCGCCCGTTAAGGGCGGTTTTTTGTTATTCGACTTTTCCAGGTTCGGGGGTATAATTTCATCATTGGATTACCTTCTGCCCTGCCTTTGGGGAATAACAGAGGACCAATCAAAACTAAACAAAGGACCAAAACTGTTCAAAGCCCTTCAGGGGTGGTCGAATTGAATGGTAGTATCAACCAAATTTGTTGGAGAATCATGGATAACAAAGAGTTTAACAAGGCCATGGATGAGGCGGGCAAGAAAAAGATGCTTGAGGAGCCAGAAATCTGGTACAAACCTCACCGGCAACGCGGGGATGAGTGGGGCTCGCCGGTAGGACTATCGCTCG
>CAYHOS010000065.1:0-1872 GCA_964358505.1 uncultured Candidatus Peribacteria bacterium | reverse complement strand
CGGCCCTGTGCCTCCTCGTCAGCCCCTGCAAGGTTTCGGGGCTGACTCGTCGGCAAACATTTCGAAGCAGGGCCTTCCCCTTCACCCCCCGCGGCGCGCCACCCCCAGATTCCACTGTGCTCTCCTCACATCTTCACCTTGCTTGGATGACATGAATTCTCTCCGGATGCTGCTGAAGATCAGCCACCGCCTGAAGTACACTTCTCACATGCTGCAACGTTTCGGTCGATGTCTGCAACACCGTTCCTTCTTTCGCGTAGCAACTTACTCCCTGATTGGCATATTGCTGCTCCAGCGAGGATACTTCCGCTACAAGATCGCGCATCTCATCTCCTCCAGAACAAACTGAGTTGTGATGCATAGGATGCGCACCCTACCAACACATTCTAACCCCCGCAAGTTCTTTGCCTGCTCTCTGCCCATCTTCATGAGCAGGAGAGGAAATGATCATGGTGAATGTTTCTATGAGACCTCCCCCTCTCCCCGCAGGGGGAGGGGGACTGAGGGGGTGGGGGAAAGAGCCTTCTTCCTCTTCGCCTTCTTTTCCTTCCGCAGCAGCTTCACCTCGTCCGTCAGTTCCTCGATCCAATGCTTGTTGAGAGCGCGATCCATGAGGACGCGGTCGTGGATGCGGAGCGTGGAGCCGCTGATCTTCCACTGGGGGTTCTGCCGCAGGAGCTGCATGATCTCCTTCGCCGTCACGCGGGGGCTGAGGGTGAGGAAGAGGTCATGTTCGCCCTTTGCCACTTCTTCGGCCTTCACGCGGGCCACGCCGCTGCCGCGGCACGCCATTTTGAGGCGGAGGACGTGGAAGAGGTTCACCACCTGCTTGGGTGGCCCGCCATACTCCTCCCGCAGGTCGGCCTGGAATTCCTTCAAGATCCCTTCCTCCTCGCTCCCCGCCAGCTTCTGGTACACGGAGATCTTCTCCTGCTCGTCCGGGATGTAGAAGGAGGGAATGAACGCCTCCACGGGGATCTGGATCTCCACCGGCGCCTCCACTTCCTCCACGTCCTTGGCCCCCGCGCGCATCTCCTCCACCGCCTGCTTGAGCATACGCAGGTAGTGGCTGACCCCCACGGTCTGCATGGTGCCGGACTGGCTGGCGCCGAGGATTTCCCCCGCGCCGCGGATCTCCAGGTCGCGCATGGCCACCTGGAAGCCGGAGCCCAGCTCGCACGCCTCCACGATGGCCTTGAGGCGCTTCTTGGCGTCATCCTTGAGGCGCTGCGTGTGGTAGAGGAAGTACGCGTACGCCTGCAGCTTGCTGCGTCCGACTCTCCCCCTGAGCTGGTAGAGCTGCGCCAGCCCGAACCGTTCAGCCTCGTTGACGATGAGCGTGTTGGCGCGCGGCAGGTCGATGCCGTTCTCGATGATGGTGGAGGAGACGAGCACGTCGAACTTCCCTTCCTTGAACGCCAGTATGCGCTCCTCCAGCGTGTCGGCGGAAAGCTGTCCGTGGCCCACCACGAAGCGCGCCTCGGGGATCATGGCGCGCAGCTTCTCCGCGAAGGCGTCGATGGTCTCCACGCGGTTGTGGAGAACGAAGACTTGCCCCTTGCGCTTGAGCTCCGCGAGGATCGCCTGGCGCACGAGCTCATCGGAGTACTTGCGCACCTCCGTGATGATGGGGAGGCGGCCGGGCGGTGGCGTGGTGATGGTGGTGATATCGCGCAGTTTGTGGAGCCCCAGGTTGAGCGTGCGCGGGATGGGCGTGGCCGTGAGCGTGAGGATGTCGATGTTCGCGCGCAGCTCCTTGAACGCCTCCTTCTGCTTCACCCCGAAGCGCTGCTCCTCGTCGATGATGAGGAGGCCCAGGTTGAGGAACTTCACGTCCTCCTGCAGCAGCCGGTGCGTGCCGATGACGATGTC
>CAYHOS010000064.1:0-1874 GCA_964358505.1 uncultured Candidatus Peribacteria bacterium | reverse complement strand
GGCTCCTGAAGCGAAGACAAGAAGTACTTCATGACAGGAAGTATGCCCCTCCTCCTGCGGAGGAGGGGTTAGGGGTGGAGGAACACAAACAAGGAGAAGGGCGTAAAGCCCCGTGGGGGCCACGCCCCTTTACGGGGGCTAGGGGTGGAGGAGGGAACAATACAACACACAGACAATGTTTCCTGCAATAGGACTTCTTGGAAGAACCGCGCTACAGTTTTTCCATGCTTCGTTTCTTCCTCCTCTTCATTCTCATCCTCCTCTCCTCCTGTCGCCTCCAGGGCAGCATTCCGGAGGGCATCGGGCGCACAATCCGCAATTCCAGCGGGGCCCTGAATGAAGCGGTGGACCAGACGAAGGCGGCAGTGGAGCTGGGGAAGATAGGCGTCGAACGGGCGAAGGAAGGACTGCAGGAAGCGCAGGAGACCGCAGCGGATCTCGCGGAGCGAGCGAGAAAGGCGCAGGAGGGGAGCCGGTTATTGAAGGAAGCGGTTGCGGGGTCGGGATCCTTGGAGGAATGAGGCAAACTTCCCGAAAAACCACTTGCATCATTCCCCATTGTCCTTAGAATAGAACCACAAATCACCGACGTTCTCTCCACTGGTTCAGACGCCCAGCGCGGGAGAGCGGCGGCATTTGGTACGTTGATTCGCTAACGGGTTTATTCGTTACTTCGGCCGCCGCTCCAACAGAATCTGAGCGACCGCTCGAATAAAACAACCAAAGAATAAACGAAGCAACGTTCCACCGTTCTATCCATTACTTCCTCTCCCATGCCGTCGCCGTTCCAGCAGAAGCAGTCCGCCACCGATTCCTTCGACGCCGTCGCGCTCAGCATCGCAAGCCCCGAAGACATGCTCGCCTGGTCGCGCGGGGAAGTGACCAAGGCGGAGACCGTCAACTACCGCACGCAGCGCGCCGAGCCGGACGGGCTCTTCTGCGAGCGCATCTTCGGGCCCACCAAGAACTTCCAGTGCTTCTGCGGCAAGTACAAGGGAGTGCGGTACTCGGGGGTCATCTGCGAGAAGTGCGGCGTGGAGGTGACGCGCTCCATCGTCCGACGCGAGCGGATGGGGCACATCAACCTGGCCGTCCCCGTCACCCACATCTGGTTCCTCCGCTCGTCCCCCTCCCGCCTTGGCCTGCTCCTCGACCTTCCCATCAAGACGCTCGAGCAGATCGTCTACTTCGCCGCGTACATCGTGATCCAGGTAGACGATGAGGCAAAGGCGGAAGCGGAGAAAGAGGTGAGCCAGGGCATGGAGGCGCGCAAGAACCAGGTGAAGCGCGATTACGAGGAAGCCAAGAAGAAGCTGCAGGAGAGCAAGGTTTCCCGCGAGCAGATGGACGCCCTGGAGAAGGAGGTTGCCGACCGGATGGAATCGCTCAAGCAGAACCACAAGGACGCGCTGGACGACCTCAAGAACCTCCGCATGGGCGGCGTGCTCTCGGAGCTCAAGTTCCGCGAGATGAACATGAAGTTCGGGCACGTGTTCCGCGCCGGCACCGGGGCGGAGTCCCTTCGGGAAATCATCGCCACGGTGAACCTGCAGGACTTGCTGGTCCAGCTGGGGAAGGATCGCGAGCAGTCCAGCGGACAGAAGCTCAAGAAGCTCATGAAGCGCATCAAGCTGGCCAGCTCCCTCATCCAATCCAACATCAAGCCGGAGTGGACCATCCTCACGCGCCTCCCCATCATTCCGCCCGACCTGCGCCCCATGGTCCAGCTGGACGGCGGGCGCTTCGCCGCGTCGGACTTGAACGACCTCTACCGTCGCGTCATCAACCGCAACAACCGCCTCAAGAAGCTCATGTCCATCGGCGCCCCCGAGGTCATCTGCCGCAACGAAAAGCGCATGCTGCAGGAATCCGTG
>CAYHOS010000063.1:0-1913 GCA_964358505.1 uncultured Candidatus Peribacteria bacterium | reverse complement strand
CCTTTCCGCCTGCGTCCTCCTCACCGCGGCGCTGGCATGGACGGTGCGGATGGGAAACACGCCGGAAACAGGCCGCGCCCCCTTCGTCCTCGCGGCCACTACCGAGGCCGCCGGCTCACAGGACATCACCATCCACATCGGCATTCCCTCCAACCAGGAAGGCGGGCTCCTCTCGCTCATCGTCATGGCGGTGAACCGGAGCCCCGCGCAGGCGGAGAACGTGGTGGTGGTCCACCGCATGCCGGCCGGCCTGCGGTTCTTGGCCGAGGAATCGGACAAGCGTTGCTCGTTACAAGGGGACGAGATCCTCTGCTCGCTCATGGGGAACGGGCGCGGTTTCGTGCTTCGCAGCGGCCAATCCGTGAGCTTCACGCTGGCGTTCCAGGTGGAGGAGTGCACCACCCCCTCCCAACACCAGAGCCTCGTTCGCCGGTCCGGGGGCGGGGACCTCGCCCGACGCACCACGAACATCGCCTTCTCATGCGAGGAGATGATGAAACTGCGCTCCGTTTCCTCCCGGTCCTCTTCTCCCCCCCTCTCCCCCGTCGCCCCGTCAGGATCGAAGGAGTCTCTTCCCTCTCTTCCTCCTGCTCCGCCTCCTCTCCCCTCATCCCCCGGCCCGTCCCCCTGGCAAACCCTCGAGCCCTGCCTCCCCTTCTGCACCTCCACCAGTGGTACCCCCGCGTGCAAGCTCCTCTGCACCTCCATCAGCACCGCCCCCCTCAAGTCCTACCTCTGCGATGGGAAGAGGGTGGCCTCCTTCCGCTGCGAGGTGTTCCCCCGCACGTCCCGGGACGGGGCATACCCGCGCTCGAGCTGCGAGTACGAGTGCGAGTGACTCTTCCCGTCTGATAACGGGGGCGTGGTGTTCAGAACGTCACCGGCACCTGGACGCTCGCATCATTCTCCGGCAATCCGGAGGGGTTATCCCGCTCCAGGACGAGCGTCCCCGTCGGCGTCGCCGGAGGATCGAAGGTGAGCGTTGCCGTAAAGGGCACGAAGCCCGTGGTCATCCACTCGCCCTGCGCTTGTGCAGTCCCCTGCGCGATGATCGTGCCGCGCTCTTCGCGGATGCGGCCATTCCATCAGCTTTCCCATCCTCCGTTCTATGGGATCCGCTGGACGCAAACGCGCGATCTGCGCCCGGGTGAGGATGGGATGGTGGCGGACACGATCCAGATGGGAATAGATATCCCAAAGATCTTCCTCCGAAGTCATCCAATGGCGGCGGTCGAAGCGCGAGAGGTCGATGGCGCCGGAATAGGCGCGCAGCGTCTTCTCCCCGTCGTCCAAGAAGTACTCGTGGAAGAAGGACAACGCAAGCTCGCGGATGCTCCTGTACACGGCTTCGCGGTAGCGTAGGACGCCGTGGTTTGTTTTGCTGATGGCGCCCCAACAGCCATCGATTTGGTAGACGGCGACCACGTGGTCGAAATCGTGCCCCGCCGCCCGCAAGTCTAAGACGCGCGGCCGCCATCCGGCGACACGCAACATGGCGGCCCCAAGCATGGCGCCTTCAACACAGTGCGCGCGGTGTTTCCGCAGCACCTGCCGCGGGGAGAAGCAGGTGCTCTTCCCGAGCTCGTAATTGTGGGGGATGGTGCCCAGGAAATCCTGGATCTTGCGCGGCGTATTGCAGGGGCGGATGACATCGAGCTCTTCGCGCGTGAAGTCGTGGTCCATGGGAAAGAGTATAGCTTGCCGCGCCTTGCGGCATCAGGGTTAGTATGGACGCGCTATTTCCTCCAATAATTGCACACATGAATCCCAAAAATCCCGTATACTGCCCTGTGCGTTCTCTGGCAACACCGTGTGGGGATGACCCTCCTTCGCCCTTTCCATATTGTTGATCTGAACTTGCTGAGTTCAAGAACCAAGTGCAACACCTGAGGATTCCCTACCCTCTGGTGTAT
>CAYHOS010000062.1:0-1974 GCA_964358505.1 uncultured Candidatus Peribacteria bacterium | reverse complement strand
GGAAGAACACGTAATCTAAAATATACCTTTTCGGGGGGTTGGGCAAAAAACCCCAGAATAGAATGGGGGGAGTCCTACAACCAGAGCACTCGGGTACGCCCTGAGGAGGCCGAGCGGCTGGCGGCGATCCTCTATGCGCTTGCCACCGATTTCAAACCGAGATTATGACCCAACAAGGGTACCCAAAGTCTCACAGAAAACAAACCGATGGAGGCGGAGACAGGAGAGGAGGGCGGAAACGATGAGCTGGCGGGCAGGGGATCTGGACGAGAATCGCGGCGGCATTCATGGACCTGATGGGCCCTGCTCCTGGTGGCAGGCAGCGGGCTGGCCCAGGAGCTCGACTACACCTAATCCCCATTGCGAACCACGTCAAGTACCGCCTCAGGATGTTGGGCAGCCACTCGGAGGAGTACCCGAGCAGCCCCTTCCGGTTTTCTCCGCCCTTGTTCCCAGTTGCGCAACGTCGCGACACTTATGCCGATCAGACTCGCAAACTTTTCCTGCGAGAGGCCAAAGCGAGAGCGGATGGCGCAAACGTCTGGCTCCGAGAGCTCGAAGGTCCTGGCGGGCTCCAGCTCACCGCGCAGAATCGCGCCCCCTTGGCGGACGCTTTCAAGCAGTTCTTCAAACAATTCTTTATGCATAATGCCTCCGCACGGAGACCCATCCCCTGAAGGGGATGGGGTGTAGAACATGAGCCTTCAGACGGATCTCGCCGATCTCCGCGTCTATGTCCTCTCAAGTTAGGAAAGGTAAGAGGCACGAGGCGAGGGGCTATAGGTCTCTTGCCTCGTGCCTCTTGCCTCTCGCCCATAGTTGTCCAAAATGGAAATTCCTAAGCTGTCTAGATAAACACTGCCGGCGACATACGGAACCGTTCAGCCAGTGCCCGGATCTGTCGGACGCTGAGTTTCCGCTTCCCGCTCAGGATTTCGGACACCACACCCTGGGAGCCGATCTCCGGCAGATCGGACTGCGTAAGGCCGTGCTCCTCCATGAAGAAGTGGAGCATTTCAGTGCCGCTGCATTCCGGCATCGGGTGGTGCCTCTCCTCATAGGCGTGGATCACCGTGCCGAGGACATCCAAAAACTCATAGAAAGGATGCCTCTCGTCGGTTCCAATCTCGTCAATGAGACCGTTGAGCCGTTCGACCGCCAGGTCGTATTCTTTCTCGTTGCGAATCGATAAGAAGGGGCGGATTGCAGCCCAATGGCTCTGAATCTCTTCAGTGACGGTGCTCATTTTTTCCACGTTCCTCTGTCGTATTCTTGATGGGTCAGCACCTCACGGATGTACACCTTGCCGCGGTTGAAATGGATCGAGGTGATCAGTCGGTATTTGTTGCCACCGATGTTGAACACGATCAGGTCACCCACTTTGTCGGCAGTTGGGAATGTGGCCCGTAGCTCGCCAAAGCTGCCGAAGTCATGCTTTTTCATGGCGTTAAACCAGCGAGAGAGCGAGCTTTGGCTATCCGGGTACTGTTCCCAAAATTCGCGCAACGCTTTCCGGCTGATGAGGTGCATAGGACCATCCTATCTCAATTTGCGATATATCGCAAGATGAGATGGCTCGTCGTGCCAGCCCCAGCCCCCAGGGCCGAGGCCGACGGCCGCCTGGCACTCCTGGGTCAGGCCCTGGCAGCCCCCCGGCCCCTGGGAAGGAACGGGGAAGAAAGTGGCCCAAGATGTGAGGTATCCCGCAAGAGGGGTGGATATTCCCCTTACCCGCGTGGTAATCCGAGATCTCCCCTGGGCGAGGGCGCTTTTGTTCGCTTCTGTTCCGTGGTATCCTGTGCCCCATTCCTGATGAAGCGATCCGCCCTTCGAGCGAGAAGCCAAACAGATCTTGGGCTGAAAGCTTAAAGGTCAATGCTCAAAGTAAAGGCCTTCCTCCTTTCAGCTTTCAGCTTCTCCTGAGATTTCCAAAGCGTCCCCAAAGTGCCCTTAACGGCCCATTTGATTTCTGGA
>CAYHOS010000061.1:0-2016 GCA_964358505.1 uncultured Candidatus Peribacteria bacterium | reverse complement strand
GGGGCGTACTTCCTGTGCTTGAGCGGCTCCTGAAGCGAAGACAAGAAGTACTTCACGACAGGGAGTATGCCCCTCCTCCATTGGAGGAGGGGCTAGGGGTGGAGGAAACATACAAGGAGGAGGGCGTAAAGCCCCGTGGGGGCCACGCCCCTTTACGGGGGCGAGGGGTGGAGGAAACATACAAGGAGGATAACGAGGGGTGGAGGAAACCATCATCCCCAGGGTACAATCCTTTCAATGATCGACCTTGCTGACCTTCGACAACGCCCCGACGCCTACAAGGACGCCGCGGCGAAGAAGAACGTAAAGGTGGATATCGATGCGTTCCTCAAGCTCGATGAGGAGCGCCGCGCACTGATCAGGCAGGTGGAGGAGATGCGCGCGAAGAAGAACGCCGTGAGCAGCAAGGTTCCGACGATGAAAGGGGACGAGAAGAAGAAGGCGATCGCGGAGATGAAGGAATTGGACGGGAAACTGGACGAAGGCGAAGAGAAGCTGCGGACGCTTGAGGATCGGTGGAACGCACAGCAGCTCCTGCTCCCCGCCATCCCGCTCCCGCAGACGCCAGTGGGGAAGGATGAGACGGAGAATGTGGAGGAGAGGAAGTGGGGTGACCCTTCCGCGGCCGTGAAGGTGAAGAACCCCAAAGACCACGTCACGCTGGGCGAGGAGCTGGACATTCTGGACATCCCCCGCGGCGCCAAGGTGGCTGGGGCGCGCAGCTACTACTTGAAGGGGGATGGCGCGCGGCTGGAGATGGCGCTCCTGCAGTTCACCTTGGACCACTTGCGCAAGAAAGGATGGACGCAGTTCACGCCCCCCTATCTCGCCTCCTACGAGTGCTTCATGGGGACGGGGTTCTTCCCCGGCGCGGACCAGGCGAACATCTACGCGGTGGGGGAGCAGGCGGGGAAGGGCGCTCCCGTTTCGCCGGACAACCTCTACCTCATCGGTACTTCGGAGGTGACGGTAGCCAGCTACCACATGGGGGAGACGCTGAAGGTGGAAGAACTCCCCAAGCGCTACGCGGGCTTCTCCCCGTGCTTCCGGCGGGAGGCCGGGACGTACGGCAAGGACACCAAGGGCCTCTACCGCATCCACCAGTTCCAGAAGATCGAGCAGGTGGTGCTCTGCGAAGCGGATACGGGGAAGGGGATGGAGATGTTCGAGGAGATCCGGACGAACGCGGAGGAAATCCTCCAAGCCTTGCAGCTTCCCTACCGCGTCCTCACCATGTGCACGGGCGACCTGGGCAAGGGGAAGCTTTTCCAGCAGGACATCGAGACGTGGATGCCGAGCCGCGCTTCGTCTCCGCTCAGCGTGACAGGCTACGGCGAGACGCACAGCTGTTCCTACTTGGGGGATTTCCAAGCGCGCCGCCTCAACATCAAGTACGTGGACGGCCCTTCGGTAGGCTCCCATTCGGCAAGCTCAGGGCATGCAGGGCAGGCTCCAGGCAAGAAGAAATTCGTCCATACCCTCAACAACACCTGCATCGCCACCCCGCGCATCCTCATCCCCATACTGGAGATCTACCAGAATGAAGACGGGAGCGTGACGATCCCCGAGGTGTTGCGACCGTACATGGGGGGACAAGAACGTATCAACAGGAAACAGTAGTCACCCTGAGCGCAGCCGAACGGGTGACGATCCCGGAGGTTCTAAGACCCTACATGGGCGGGCAGGAGAGGATCACGAAGGCCTAGGCGTTCCACGGGGTAATAGAACGGATTTTATGGCGATGCAAAGAGGTAAACTTGAGATGGTGGGAACGGAATAATCCCGAAGGTCTTCCGTGTCCTTCCGTGAAAGCTAGGATCGACATAAACGAAGGAAAAGTCATGCCTTCTTCGGTTGTCCCGCCCTCTTCACATCCTCTACCCTCCAAGTTCCCATGACCGCCCCCGTAACCGACGACACGGCACCGGCAACCAAAGCCGATATCACGATGCTCCTCGCACGATTCGACGATATGGACAAGCGCTTCACGGCCCATGATGAGAGATTCGACGATAT
>CAYHOS010000060.1:0-2624 GCA_964358505.1 uncultured Candidatus Peribacteria bacterium | reverse complement strand
TCATCGATGACTTGAGCTTCACCCTGCCGCGCGGCGGCATCGTCGGCGTGATCGGTCCGAACGGCGCCGGCAAGACCACGCTGTTCCGCATGATCGCGCAGCAGGAACAGCCCGACAGCGGCGAGCTGCGTTTCGGCGAAACCGTGGAACTGGCGTATGTCGATCAATCGCGCGACAGCCTGGATGGCAGCAACAACGTCTGGCAGGAAATCTCCGACGGCATGGACATCATCACCGTCGGCAAATACGCGGGCACCCCGATAGATAGGTTGCCCAACAGCTATCTTCGCTGGATGATTACCCAGGATTTCCCGAAAGCATGGCTTGACTTGGCGCTCAAAAAACTTGAAAGTTCCGACCACAGCGACCTCTTCCTTTCGGTCTCGCGCCACGCCATTGATATGTTCTCCAAACGCTTCCTGGCGCTCTGGATTGAGGCAGATAAGCATATTGAGGTGGGGTTGGCTACATTCATCGCCAAACTTGCCCAGGAAGCATGGGAGAAAGGCACAGATGTATCTAAGAGGCGCCACCAGGACGATGGCGTGGTCAAGGAATGGCAGGGAATTAAGTGGGTTTTTGGAATCAATCCCAGTTACCCAGAATACAAGGATGTAATTACTGTGATTTCTAGCGAGGAAAAGCCGTCCACACCTAGGTCTTGACAAGTAAGTTATACTAGATTATGCTAGATAGAAAGGTCGTAAACAAAATAGTATCCCCCATGTGCTAACCTTAATATGAGCGAGGAACCCAAAAAAGAGCTTGAGATACTTTGGTCGCCCCAGCAAGTTGCCAGGTATCTTGGCTTAAATCCCGTCACGGTTTATCGGTGGCTTGCGGAGAAGCGAATGTTTGACCCAACTAAGATAATCCGTTTCTCCAACCGTGTTCGTATCCCGCGCAGCGAGGTCGAGCGCATAGCGGGCGTCACTAGAGCCAAGCTCGGAGGTGACGAAACGTCAGAAACTAATAAACCTACAAATTTATGAGCGATATACTTGGTAGTTTCGTAGCGAAAAAGAAAGCCGACTCGCAGTTTTTGAGTCTTGCTGACGGCGAGTCAGCCGTCATCGTAAAATTGAAAGACATTAAGCCTGCCATCAAAGCTGGGTATGATGGGCAGAACAAAGAGGTTCTCAACTTCGCGGTTGAGGTTGAGACTTCGGAGGGAGTCCGCGAAAAACTCTTTCAGAATGGCACGCAGCGCTTTGCACAAGAACTGCAAGCCAAGAAAGTTGGAGTTGGAAGCGGGTTTACCCTCACGCGGGAAGGTCAACAGGCGAAGACCCGTTATACGGTTTCGAATGTTGTCAATCCCGTTGTCTAAAAGAATCCATGAGGGTCGTTCCGACTCTTGCGGTCATTGCGGCAATCATTCTTCTTGGTTGGCTAACGCTAAAAACGGCTTCGTATAACATCGAGCCAATCATCCCGCAAGAACCACAATTGAATGTTCTCGTTAGGGGATTCCTCGCAAGTAAAGATTCTCCACTCGCTCCAGAAACTGATTTACTTCTCAAACAGAAACATTGGAAGCTCTTGGTCGCAATTTCCGCGATTGAAAGCCAATACTGTAAACGTCAGCTTGGATGGAACTGCTGGGGTATTGGCGGAGATAGCGCCTATCGGCACTACGAATCAATCAGAGCCGCCATCGTTGACGCCAATAATCTAATTTCGTATTGGCAACAACTTGGAAGATGGCTCACGGTTGAAGACATGGACTGTCATTATGTCTCTCCGTGCAATCAGAATTGGGTAAGAGTAGTCAATAAGGTTCTAAACGAACTAGAAGTATATGAGCAATCCGTTGGAACAATTCATCAATAAAAATTCCCAGCGCGCTGACGAATATCGTGAAATCATCGAAGAAATGTTAGGGAATTATTCTCGATATGGATACGCTCAAGAAACGCTAATTGGTATCCTTGATTACATTGAATCCAGTCATAGCATTAGCAATGGTCAAGCTCAGGCAATCGAGAATATAAGGTCAAAACCAAACAATAAACATGGCTGGTGAAATCCCAACTCCAAAACTTCTCGATGAAGAAGCTCGTCAAGAAAAAGAACGGCGGGAAAAGTTAGGTCGCATAGCGTTAGAAATTGAGCAGATTTTCTTGCGCGAAGATATGAGCGTCGGAGACCTGCTTGAAGTATTTGGGCTGTTCACTGGTCGTGCGAATAGCGTGTTCGAGAGAATTAAAATTAAAAAAATCAAAGAAGAGTATGGAAAGATGTGATTGCGAATTTTGCGGCAGCGGACTTTGTAGATGCGGACATCTTGTAGGCGTCCATAACAATGGAGCGTGCCTATACGCACAATGTGAGTGTAAACAGGTCGAAAAATTAACCAAAGAAAACAAAAATTAAAATGCCAAAATTTAAGGTTATAAAAGAACTCAACATGAACGGTATCATCCATTCAGTTGGTTCTGTGATTGAGCTAGATAAAGTTATGTCGTCATTGAAATCAATCCAGGCGAATCTTGAGAGGTTGCCCGACAATGCTCCCGCCGCTAGTGCCGACAAATCCGTTCTAGGGAGCATCAAGCCAGGCGAGCAGCTAACTCCAGAGCAGAAAGAGAAGCTGGCGAAAGAGAATGTGACGGTAACAGCCG
>CAYHOS010000059.1:0-2638 GCA_964358505.1 uncultured Candidatus Peribacteria bacterium | reverse complement strand
AGGAGGCAACCTCTGGCTCCCGACACAGAACGTAGCGGAAAAAAGAATGAATGGCGGCCAAACGCACATTGCGGCTAGAGACCGCATTCCCCCGGGTCTTTTCCAGGTAGTTCAGGAACTCGAGGATAACCTCAACAGAGAGGTCTTCGAAGCGTAAGCGGTCAACAGTGCGGCCCTTCATCCGGGCAGCAAAGGAGAGAAGCATTTTGAGGGCGTCGCGATATGCCATAACCGTATGCTTGCTTGCATCATGCTCCCTCGCAAGATGGCTCATGAAGAAATCCGTGATTAGAGTTGAAAGAGTCATTTTCTGTCCTCCTTTCTTCGATAAGTTTGCCAAATCTGACCTCATAGCGGCTCAAGACACTGCTTAAGAGATCTTCTGTCAATCGGAGGTAATACTGGGAACTTGACATGCCGACATGGCCGAGATAGATGGCGAGAATGGGAAGTTTCACCCCCAGATCGGCACCCTGTTCGTACCATAGCATCATCCTGTGAACGGCATAGGAATGCCTCAAATCGTGCAGGCGCGGGCCTTTTCCCACGCCGAGGTATGGGATCTTTGCCTCAGCGAGCACTTTCCGGAAGGAGTATCGGAGGGCACTATCCGTACAGCAAAGACCTTTTGGACCGGGGAAAAAAGAGGCATCGGGGGGACGTACCCCCAGGAAGCGATCGACAAAACATCGACACTGTCCCATGCGGTCCGTGAGGTCCTGTGCCATGGGCACAAATCTCGATTTTCCGAATTTGCTTTTTCTGATCCTGAGAACTCCGTTGGCAAGGTCAACATCCTCGATGTTCAAAGATATGGCTTCTCCCACCCTCATACCTGCCAAGTAAAGGAGCATGAGTGCCGTGCCATGCACCATGCCGCGTAACGGCGACCATCGGCAGGGAGGAAGAAAAGAGCATGCCTTGAGAAACGCCCTTCCTTCTTCACGGGTCAAGACATGGGGTATAAAGGGCGCATGACGGATGCCCAGAAAGCCTCGGGGCGGGATGAACGTGCGGGGTTCTTCTATGCCGACGAAACGACAGAGCTGGCGCAGAAGGCTCAGGAGGCGCTCAGCCCTATTCCCGGTGTCCCTTATATAGGCCCGGACGATAGTGTCGGTAATGACAGGATCTGCAGGTGGGAGATGGGATGCGAAGAACCTATCCAGAAGAAACAACTGCTCTTCCACTCGCTCGTAGCGACAGCCGACAGCACGCTTGAACTTGAGGAATCGCTCAATCTGGGGGGCCAAAGGTGAGATAAAGGGCTTCATTGGAGCACCTCCGCGATCGAAAGAGAGGCAGTGCGTAAGGCGGGCAGATCAACTTTCGTGTAGCCCAATGTGGACTCCGTTGATGTATGTCCCAGGATATCCCCGATCATTTTGAGGGGTACATTGACGCCGAGCATCCTGGTAGCAAGCGTGTGACGGAGGAGGTAGAACCCCCGGGAGCCTGGACGTTGATCGAGCCCCGCCCTCTTAAGGGCCCTGATCATCACCGAGGCGAGGTTATCTGCGGGAGCGAACGGCTCGAAGGGGGCCCTGTGGCGGATAAAGATGTTCCGCGCCCTTGTCGGGGGACGTCCTGCACGGAGATAATCAATGAGGGCCTCTGTCACCTCGGGCAGTAGGGGCAGGCTAAGGCGCTTGCCCGTTTTGGACTGGCGGAAAGTGATATGATTGTCACGCCAGTGGATGTCATCAAGACTAAGCTTCCGGATGTCGCACGGCCTCATGCCGTATCGTGCCCCAATGAGGAGCATGGCATAGTCCCTTCGGCCCAATGCATGTGAGCGGCCTGTACAGGCAAGGAGTTTGTCGAGTTCAGCCTCGGTGAGCACATCGTGAAGACCGGTGTGACGATACCGCTTTGCCCCACCCAACGCGGACGAGAGATCCTGTTCCATTCCTTCCCGAATAAACACATAGTGCAGAAAGCGCCGGACAATACTGATATAGGAAGGCCAAGTAACGGCCGTTCGGTTCCCGCGGCTCATGCAGAAATCGTGGATACGATTGGCCCTGAGGCTTCTGAAAGCATGAATGCCAGCCTTCTCGATAAACTCCGTAAATTCACGAAGCACAAGGACGTTCTTTCGCAGGTCTCTTACCCCCCGGTGTTCTTCGATAAATCTTATATAGGGAGGAACCCACTCTTTGAACAAGGCGGTTGTTGGCTTCGGCGGACCGCGTCGCCGGCGAGAAAAGATGCCCCTGTCGTCGGCTTCGATGAATATCCGAAGTGATGCTGCTATGAACTTTTGCCAGCTTCCGTCATGTTTTAGCTTACGTTGACGAAGGTACTCCTCTATCTCGGGTGCGTAGATGTTCGAGGGAACCTCCATGCCGGTGTCACCACAGTATCTGCCGAATCGACGCCATTCATGCACACGCTCGTCAATAGTGTTCCCGGAGTATCCCAGTTCCGCAAGCCGTCTGGCAAGCATGTCGATCCGGTCCTGAAGCTGAGGTATTTGAGAGCCATTGTTATGCTTTTCTGAGAGTATCCTTTCACACATGGTAACCTCCTCAAGAATTGGATTTTGTTTGAATGGATTAACCTGAGGAGGGAAATTATGTGAAGTATTTTTTTGAAAATGGTTAAAAATAACGGGATCTAAAGGTGGGATATCAGG
>CAYHOS010000058.1:0-2782 GCA_964358505.1 uncultured Candidatus Peribacteria bacterium | reverse complement strand
GGGGCGGTTGATCTGCTCCACGAGCCCTTCCTTGGGGGTGGGGGCGAACTCGTCTTGCCCGGCGTGGCGGAGACGCAGATCCGCTGGCCTGCGCGCTGCTCGAACTCGTCGAACCTCAGGGGACGGTTGTCGTGCGCGGAGGGGAGGCGGAAGCCGTAGTCCACGAGCGTCTGCTTGCGGCTGTGGTTCCCCTCGTGCATGCCGCCCACCTGCGGGATGGTGATGTGCGATTCGTCCACGATGAGGAGGAAGTCCTTGGGGAAGTAATCGAGGAGCGTCGACGGGGGAGATCCGGGGGCGGAATTGTTCAAGTAGCGGACGTAGTTCTCTATCCCCGTGCAGTAGCCTGTCTCCTTGAGCATCTCGATGTCGTACTCCGTGCGCGTGCGGATGCGCTCCGCCTTCACGAGTTCATTCTTGTCCCGCAGCTCCTTTTCGCGGATGTCCATATCGCGCTTGATGCCCTCGATGGCGGCGTCGATCTTCTCCTTGGTTGTCACGTTGTGCGCGGCGGGGAAGACCATGACCTCCTGCAAATCCTTGAGGACCTCGCCCGTGAAGCTGTCCACTTCCTGTATCACCTCGATCTCGTCAAAGGGCAGCTCCAGGCGCAGCGCCGTGTCGCCGCCGGGGGGGAAGATCTCCACGGTATCCCCCAACACGTGGAACATGCCCTGTTTGAAGTCCACGCCGGAGCGGCGGTACTGGATGTCCGTGAGGCGGCGCAAGAGCTGGTCGCGCTTGATCTGCTGTCCGCGTTCCAGCTTCATCGCCAGTGCCTCGTAGTCCTCAACATTCCCGAGACCGTAGATGCAGCTGACGGACGCCACGATGAGCACGTCGCGGCGCGTGAGGAGGTTGAAGGTGGCGGCGTGGCGGAACTTCTCGATCTCCGCGTTGATGCTGGCGTCCTTCTCGATGTAAGTGTCGGTGGTGGGGAGGTACGCCTCCGGCTGGTAGTAGTCGTAGTAGGAAACGAAGTAGGAAATGGCGTTCTCCGGAAAGAAGAGCTGGAACTCGCTGCAGAGTTGCGCAGCCAGCGTCTTATTGTGCGCCAGCACCAGGGTGGGGCGCTGCACCGCAGAAACGATGTTCGCCATGGTGAAGGTCTTCCCAGTGCCCGTCGCCCCCAGGAGCGTCTGGTGCTTCTCCTTCTTATTCAACCCCTCCACCAGCTTCTTGATGGCCGCGGGTTGGTCACCCGTAGGTTGGAAGGGGGAGACGAGTTTGAAGGGCTGGGACGAACTCATGTCGAACGATTGTACAGTGCCGTCTTCCCGCATGGAAGGGAGGACGTCAGAGATCCCCCCACTCGATGAGCTCCACCTTCCGCTCCGCGAGGAAGGCTTTGAACGACTCGTCCGTAAGCATCCGCAGTTCCGTCTGGCGCTGGGGGTGGAGGTCGAACGGCGTGCCGTAAGCACAGGGACTCCCCGGATGGACCATGAGCTCCGTGGTGCCTTCCGGCAGGCGCCCGACCACATGCCGCAGGTTCTTCGCCGAGGCGTTGCCGAGCAGGGCGTGGCCGCGGAAGTGGTCGGTGGAGGCGATGCCCGCCCCCTCAAAGAGCTTCCGCGCTCCCTTGGCCATGGCGTTGACGGCGCGCGCCGCCGCCAGCTGCTCTTCCGGAACTTCAAACCCGAAGGGCGGCAAAGGTTCCTCGCAGGGAATGCGGACGAAGCGGAGCCCGAAGCGCTCCATGGCGGGAATGAGCGCCATGGCAACGGCGGGATGCACGTGGGCGTCCCAGTTGCCGGAGACGTGCGTAAGGGCAAGGCCGTGATCCAACGCCCACGCGAGCTGCGCGCGGATCTCGCGCTCCAGGTGCTCCGGCTTCACCTGCCCTTCGTCGAGCAGCGTGAAGAGCCGCTGCACCGGATGGAACCGTCCCGTCAGGTCCACGAGCGACGCCACGTCCCCCGGCTTGCTGAGGGGGTACTCCTCCACCAGGTTCAGGTGCAGCCCCACGGGAAACCCCCGCTCCCGCGCGTGCCGGGCCGCGGTGTCGCTGTGGCTCCCGTTCGGCCAGAGGGACGCGGCCGTCACCGCCCCGGACTCCGCGCACAGGAAGATGCCGTGCGAGCGCTGCGCGTTCACGCCGAGATCATCGGCGGTGATGATGAGGCGGGGCATGCGCTGATACTATCCCTTCCATCTCTTCACGGCACCTGACGATCACGCTCTCCGCCACCTCTCCAGCAAATATGCCCTGTATGTATCAGTCGCCTCAGAGATGGCTTGCGGCGTCAGGGGCTGATTGAACATCCCGCGTAACTCCTCCGTGTCCTTCATATTCCCAATGATCGCAACGGGATCCTCGCCAAGCCTTCGATGCCAGTACCGCACATCATCCTCGCTCATTCGGGCAAAGCGTTTCTCGAGCGAAGATGCATCCAACAAAACACCGAGCCGCCCGGCTTCCGTGAGTATCCTCTGCACGGTATTGCGGCGGAGATCCTGTTCATGCTCTCCCGATTCCTCGTGGCTTTGTGGCAGTCCCATAGAGTCTCATGCTACCCCCTCCGTCCCCGCGCACAACGGAAAGAAAGGGGAACCCCTGGGAAACCCTTATGGAAGCTAAGAAATTCCTGGCCCCCTTTCTCCTTCTCTTCACTCCTCCATCCCCCAACCCCTTTCTCTTTTCCTCTTTCTCCTTTCCTCTCCCCCCTGCCCCCCTCTCCTCCTGTTCACTCCTCTATCCCCCAACCCCTTTCTCCTTCGGAGAAAGGGGCGTACTTCCTGTGCTTGAGCGGCTCCTGAAGCGAAGACAAGAAGTACTTCA
>CAYHOS010000057.1:0-2848 GCA_964358505.1 uncultured Candidatus Peribacteria bacterium | reverse complement strand
ACCGTGTCCCCCGTCTGGCGCAGCGTGGCGTTGAGGGAGAGGGTCCTCTCCCCCAAGGCCTCGATCTCCCCGTCGAACTCGCTCACCACGGGGTCCGAAAGGTCCCCCGCCTGCCCCACGTGGACGCGCACGGTGATGTCCCCCCCTCCCAGCCCCCTGTTCCAGATGTTGAAGACCATGTTCACCGTCCCCCCCGCAAATCCGTGGTAGTTGGTGGAAGGGTAGCCGTCCTCCCTCTCGATCCACCCTTCCTCCACCGGCCCCTGCTGCGTGAAGAACACGCGCGTGTCGAGCGTCATCTCGTCCGCCGGCGTCACATCAACGCACGTCTCGCCACTCGCCAGGTTCATATTGAGCGTGCCGGCCCCCGTTCCGCCGATGCCGATCACGATCAGGCGGGGGCAGCCCGGGTAGGTGATGATGGCCCTGCCGTTGGGGCCGTCGACGTACTTCCAGTAGGCAGTGTCCACCCGGCAGAGCCCTTCTTCCGTGAAGTACAGGACTTCGCGGATGCCCACGTCCCCCGGGGAGGTGATCTCGTGGCGCACGTAGCGCTGGTTATCCGTCAATCCCGCGAAGAGCCTCATGCCGGCCGTGGGGTTGACGTTGAAGGAATACCCCAGGGAGACGCCCGCCCGCACCATCTTCGCCGGGTAATCGGCGGGTTCCACCACCGTGGACGGATAGCCGAAGCGGGCGACAGTCCCGTTCGTCTCGGGCGAGAGGGGGTCGGATGCGGGCTGGGGGAGGTCCTTCCACCCCGCGGTGGCCACGGGGGAGATGAGGAGCGCCGCGGCGCGGTCGCTCCTCCCGAAGACCACGCCCGTGATGCCCTCCTCCTCGACGGTGATGTCCACGCTGCCGTCCTCCCCCGCTTCCTGGGTCCAAACGAGCCGGCTCCCGCGGTAGGCGTACGCCGTCACGGTCACGTCCGGCCGGTCGGCCATCACCCGCATCGACACCCGAGACACCATCTTCCCGGCGTTGCGCAGGTCGAGGGCGGTGAGGTATCCCTGGCCGCGGAGCCATTGCTCCCCTTCGGCGATATCCGGTAGGCCTTCGGGGTCGTCCGTGCTGATCTTTCCGATAGCGTAGTGGGAGTAGGAATACTCCGGATTGACGCGAAGGGCGCGGATCGGTTCGTCAATGGCGATCTTCGCGCTGCCCGACGAAAGGTAGACGGGATACGTGCTGCCATCCGCGCGGGTGACGATGAGTGTTCCGTGGTTGTCGCCCCCCAGGTGCTTGATTTCCACCCATTGCACGTACCGTGGTTCGCTGAGCGTCATGGAGAAGGGGCCGATTCCCACATTGCTCGGCACGCCAGATGAGCCGGAAACGGTGCCGTGCTGGTTGGCGAGAACAGCCCACCAATCGGATCTCTGGTCGGGGGGTTTCCAAAGGTGGGTCTCCACGGTGACTGTGCCGAGCGTGGGGTGCGCAACCGTCTTGCTGCGCAGGTACGGGTCCCAGGAGATACCGGAGGGCTGCCACCCTTCTTCCATTTCCAGGAGATTCCCCAGGAGCGGCGCGGCGTCAATATCCTCCTGCGTGATCCCCGCACCCACGAGCATGCGGTGGAGGTCCGCCCCCGAGACGGGTTCCGCCCGCCCCCCCTCCCCCCACCACCCGCGGAACGCCGCCGTGCCGCCGATCTCCGGAAGGTCCACCGTCCAGCTCCCGTCCACCGCCCGGGCCCCCGCCGTGATGTCGATGGCCTGCGAAACAGTGTCCGTATCCGCCAGGGGCTCCTCCTCCCGCCCCAGGATCTCCCCCACGGCGGACCGGACGGCGTCCCGCATCTGCCCAAGGTCGCCGAGGCCCGCCGTCAGGTCATCCAGAATATCCTCCAGGAGCGCCTCATCGGCGGCATGCAAGGCGGAGCCGCGCGCGAGGTCGAGGTCCAATGCGTTCTTGATGCCCTGCGCGACGAAGAGCCCGTCGGTCTCCCGCCGGTGTTCCTCTTGCGCCTCCAGCAGCCGGATCTCCGCGGCCGACATCCCCCCCCGCGCTTCGCCGATCTCGCCGGGAATGTCATGGTCGCGCGCGCGGAGACGCACGAGAATGGCGATGACGTCATCCAGTTCCTTCTCTTTCTGCTCCTTTTGGGTCTGGAGGGCTTCGAGCTGCGCATCGAGGCGCGTGAGCCCTTCTTGCTGGAACCGGGACGTCGTGCGCAATTGCTCCAGCATTTCCTGCAACGGGCGGTGGTAGGGAAATTGCCGGACGAGGCCTTCGAAGAACGTGATGGTTCGCTGCGTGCGGTACAACATATTCCGGGTGTTCAGGATATGTCGGCCGATGGATGCGCACTGCTCCGAGGCGGCAGCGAGCCATGCCTGGATATCCGCAACGCCCTGCTCCACTTGGGGGACCTGCGCGTCAACGTCCGCGTCCTCTTCCTGCAGCGCCGCGATGGCGCCGCCCAGCCGCTGGATCTCTTCCGTTTCATGCGTCATCTGTTCCGCGAGTTCGGTGATGCGCGCGGAGGATTCGTTGATTGTCCGTGTCTGCCTCTCCAGCTCCGCGGTATCCCGCTCGATCCCCGCGGCGATGGTTGCGATTTCACCCTCCAGGAGGTCGCTGCGGCCCGCCTGGCCGAGCAGCGCCCCCTGCTTCCCCTTCATTTCACCCACGAGGTTCCCTATCCCTATGAATTGCGGGTCATCCACCACCCCGTTCACGAACTCCGCCAGCTTCTCCGGCGTCCACTCGTCCTCCCGCAGGCTCGCTTGCTCCACGTAGTCCGAGAAGTTCTCCTCCAGGAGTTCCCTCTGTTCCTCCGTGAGCGTCGTCATCAGGTTCCGTCTTTCCAGGGATTCAAGGAGGAGCTTGCGCGTTGGGGCGG
>CAYHOS010000056.1:0-2878 GCA_964358505.1 uncultured Candidatus Peribacteria bacterium | reverse complement strand
CATGCCCCTGCACCATATGCCCCTCGAACCTCCCGTCCGCGCGCATCGCGCGTTCCAGATTGACGTGATCGCCCGCTTTCTTCCCTCCCAGCATCGTCCTCTTGAGCGTCTCGGGGACCACGTCGAACGCCATCGTCTTCTCCGCCAGCGACGTGACTGTGAGGCATGCGCCCGCGACGGCAATACTCGCCCCTTTCTTGACATCGGAGAATATGTCAGGCCGTGCAATCTTCAACTCCCCTAGCCTATTGGAGAGGACTTCCGCCGTCGCTTCGACAATTCCCGTAAACATGGGAATAACATTGTAACACGAGAACCCCCAAACCCTAGACACGGAGCGCTATTTATGATAAGCTCAGGGCTCAGCCCTCGCGGTCGCGCGGGCTATTTTCGTGTTTTCCTGGATTCAGGTCACCCTACAGCCTCTCCGACCTGCTACCCTCTCCCTTCCCGCTATGCAGAATACGGACAATATCGTCATCCGCGGCGCACGGATGCATAACCTGAAAGGCATCAACGTGTCGATCCCGCGGAACCGGTTGACCGTGATCACCGGGCTCTCGGGCTCGGGGAAATCCTCCCTGGCCTTCGATACCATCTTCGCCGAGGGGCAGCGCCGGTACGTGGAGAGCCTCTCCGCCTATGCGCGGCAGTTCATCGCGCAGATGGAGAAGCCGGAAGTGGAGAGCATCGAGGGGTTGAGCCCGGCCATTTCCATCGACCAGAAGACCGCGCCGCGCAACCCCCGCTCCACAGTGGGGACCGTGACGGAGATCTACGACTACATGCGCCTCCTGTGGGCGAAGGCGGGCAAGGTGCACTGCAGCGTGTGCGGCAGGGAACTGAGCAAGCAGTCGGCGAGCCAGATCGTGGAGACGGTGGCGCGCATGCCGGAGGGGAGGAAGATCTACCTGCTGGCACCCGTGGTGGAGGGGCGCAAGGGCGAGCACGTGAAGATCGTGGATTCCATCCGGCGCGAGGGGTTCGTGCGCATGCGCATCGACGGCGGCATCGTGACGGTGGACGAGGACATCAAGCTGGACCCCAAGAAGGCGCATACGATCCAGATCGTGGTGGACCGGCTTGTGGTACGTGACTTGGCCCCCACCCCCATCCCCTCCCCCCCTTCGACAAGCTCCCATGCGGCAAGCTCAGGGCAGGCAGGGCAAGCTGGGGGAGGGGGGAACGGAGGGACGGGCATCAATCCAAACCGGACGCGGTTGGCGGATTCCGTGGAGCTCTGCCTGAAGAAAGGGGAAGGGTCGCTCATCGTGCTGGACGCGGATACGGACAAGGAGACGCGCTTCGCGGAATCCTTCGTCTGCCCCGACCACCCCGAGGAGGACATCCCGGAAATCGAGCCGCGCAGCTTCTCCTTCAACTCGCCGCACGGCGCGTGCGAGGAGTGCCACGGGCTGGGGTCCATCCTGCAGGTGGACGAGAACGTTGTGGTGCCCAATCCCCGCCTCTCCCTGGCGGAGGGCGCCATCCATCCCTGGGCCACCTCCGCCAGCCGCAGCGGCTTCACGGGGCAGCTCCTGGAAGCGCTGGCCGGGGAAGTCGGCTTCGGCATGGATACGCCATGGGAGGATCTCGCGCCCGAGCATCGGAAGATCATCTTGTGGGGGCATGACCGGCAACTGCGCCTCAGCTTCAACACCGCCAAGTTCGGCGGCACGTACCAGACGACGTACGAAGGGGTGATCCCCAACCTCCGGCGGCGCCATTCGGAAACCGACAGCAGCTACATCCGCATGCAGATCGAGGAGTACATGGAGGAGCTGCCCTGCGCCTCGTGCGGCGGGAAGCGCCTCAAGCGAGAGATCCTGGGCGTGACGGTGGGGGGGAAGAACATCGTGGAGGGGACGGACATGGACGTGGAAAGCGCGCAGGCGTTCTTCCGGGGATTGATCCCCGCCCCCGCCCTCCAACCCCCTCCCCCAGGGGGAGAGGAGGTGAATCTCTCACAGTATGAGTACGCCATCGTGAAGAAGGTGCTCCACGAGATCATCGCCCGCCTTTCCTTCCTGGAGAACGTGGGGCTGAAGTATTTGACCCTCTCGCGCTCCGCCAACACGCTCAGCGGCGGCGAGGCGCAGCGCATCCGGCTGGCCACGCAGATCGGTTCCGCCCTGCAGGGCGTGCTGTACGTGCTGGACGAGCCCTCCATCGGCCTCCACCAGCGCGATAACGCGCGGCTCATCGAGACGCTCAAGCGGCTCCGCGACCTGGGCAACACGGTGATCGTGGTGGAGCACGATGAGGAGACCATCGCCTCCGCGGACTACCTGCTGGAGATCGGGCCGGGCGCCGGCAAGTACGGCGGCGAGATCGTGGCGGCGGGGACTCCCGGCGAGCTCATCGCCAACGCCGCCTCCATCACCGGCCAGTACCTGAGCGGCAAGAAGAGCATCCCCGTCCCCAAGGAACGGCGGGGGGGGAACGGCGAGCATCTCCGCATCCGCGGCGCCCACCACCACAACCTGCAGAACGTGGACGTTGACCTGCCGCTGGGGACCTTCATCGGCGTCGCAGGCGTCTCCGGCTCCGGCAAGTCTAGCCTCATCCACGGCATCCTGGCCCCCCAGCTCCTCCACGTGCTCAACAAGGCGCACACCAAGCCGCAGGACGTGGAAGCCATCGAGGGGCTGGAGCATTTGGACAAGGCGATCGTCATCGACCAATCCCCCATCGGCAGGACGCCCCGCAGCAACCCCGCCACCTACACCGGCGTGTTCACGGACGTGCGCGACATCTTCGCCGTCACGCCCGAGGCGAAGCTGCGCGGCTACAAGCCGGGGCGCTTCAGCTTCAACGTGAAGGGCGGGCGCTGCGAGGCGTGCGAGGGCGACGGGCTCAAGCGGATCGAGATGCACTT
>CAYHOS010000055.1:0-3225 GCA_964358505.1 uncultured Candidatus Peribacteria bacterium | reverse complement strand
AGGAGAAGCGGGGGTTGGGGGATAGAGGAGTAAACAGGAGAAGCGGGGGTTGGGGGATAGAGGAGTAAACAGGAGAAGCGGGGGTTGGGGTATGGAGGAGTGAACAGGAGGAGAGGGAGATAGGGGGTGAGGTCATACAATCCTCGTATCCGCCGCCGAGGCCCCCGCGTCCCTGCCGCCGTACTTCTTGAAGAGCTGGCCGAACGACCCGCCGGATTGCTGCAGCGCCTCGCGCAGCATCTTGAGCTCATGATCCTTGAGGTGGAGCGCGGAGGAAGCGTTGACGGTGGAGTCCTCCTTGCGGAGCGCGCGATCCCCCCCCTGGAGCGTGGCGTGGAGGACGATGAAGGCGTCGCAGGTATCGCACTTGAGCTGGAGCAGCAAAAAATCCTCGCCCATCATCCGCACCGACGTAAAATCCACGGGTACGCGCTTGCCGCACTGCGGGCAGCGCATCTGCTGCTCGATCCTGCGGATGATCTGCTGCAGGGTATGGGGGTCGAGGTCCATGGGGGGAGTATAGCGGTTCTATCGAACGTGAGTGCAAGAATCAGCTCGTTTCGGAGTGCGGACTTCGGACTTCGGGGGTTTGTATGTGAAGAATCTCATGATACTTCTCAGCTTCCATCCCGAAGTCCGAATCCCGAAGTCCGAAGTCCTATCCCATGGAGCTTCGAACGCTTCCACAGTACTATAAGCCTCCATGAACCGCATTCTCCCCCCCCTCGCCTTCTCCGCAATCGTCGCGGCCATGGTCTTGGCGCTCGCCTCCGTCCAGGTGTCGGGCGGCAGGAGGGTGGACGGCGTCGCGGACATCGGGGTGGAACACGGCGCGCCCGTCACGCTGGCGCTCGCGGTGAGCGCGGGAACGGAACCCGGTTTCCTGGAGGCGTCGCAGAAAGGGGAAGGAGCGGTGCGCCTCAGCGTGCCGCAGGAATGGGGGCGGCGGGAAGTGCGCGCCGCCGCGCTCGCGGACGTGACGGCCGATTCACCCTCCTTCGGCTTCGTTCGGTGGCGCCTGCCCGAGCGCGCCGTCCTCTCCCTCACGATTCCCCGTTCCCCCGCGGGCATCATCCTCCACAACCCCTCCAAAAAGCCACTCAGCATCCGGCTCAAGAGGGTCGACCTGGCGACGGGCGACGTGCAGACGGACGTGTTCCTGCTGACGGAGGACACCTTGCGCCTCTACTAAGAGGAGACGCGCCCGTAGGACGTCTCTACAATGTGACCATCATGCAGCTGATTGCGATCCACACACCGATCCTCCGCCCCGGTGACGATATCGCGGCCGCCCTCGCGCAGTCTGAACGGATCCGCCCCGGCGATATCATCGTGGTCTCCTCCAAGGCCGTGGCGACAGTGGAAGGAGCGGCGGCGGACCTGCGCGCCCTCTCCCCTTCCCCGGATGCCCGGCGGTACGCGGAGGCGACGGGGCGTAGCGCGCTCTTCATGCAGGCTGTGCTGGACGAGACCGCGCGGCTCCACGGGACGGTCCGCGGAACGTGCCCCGGCGCGCTCCTCACCCAAGTGCGGCCGCAGGGCTTCCCCCACGGGACCATCCTCACCGCCAACGCGGGCATGGACCAGTCGAACGTACCGGACGGCTTCGCCATCGGCTGGCCGAGGGATCCCGTGGCTTCTGCGCGGGAATTACGCAACAAACTCATATCAACAGCGTGTCACCCCGAGCTCCGTCGAGGGTCGACACGCGACGTTGTGCAGTCATGGTTCGATGGAGCTCACCATGACACGCCATCGCTCGCCGTCCTCCTCACCGACTCCGCCTGCCGTCCCCGCCGCTGGGGCGTGACCGCCTTCGCGCTCGCAAGCGCCGGCCTTGATCCCCTCCTCCCGCAGAAGGGCGAACGCGACTTGTTCGGCAGCGAACTGCGCATCACTACCGAAGCCGTTGCCGACCAGCTCGCCACCGCCGCGAACGCCGTGATGGGCAACGCCGCGCAGCGCATCCCCGCCGTGATCATCCGTGACCACGGTTTCCCTTTCCGTGACTTCGTGGGCTGGGTGCCGGGAATCGAGCCGGAGGAAGATTTGTTTCGAGGGGTGATTTGATGCACTCAATGCCAAAGCGTGTCACCCCGAGCTCCGTCGCCCTTCGACAGGCTCAGGGCGCCCCGAGCTCGCCGAGGGGCGAGGGACGACATGCGACGGCAAACGGCCATGGTTCGACGGAGCTCACCATGACACGTTCACCGCTCCCCCTGTACCATACCCCCATGCACTTCATCGCCCTCAGCTCCTCCCGCGGCACAACGTTCCAGGCGATTCTGGACCGCATCGCGGACGGTTTGCCAGCCATGGAGTGCCTGGGGCTCATTACTGACCGCGCGGACCGCGGGTGCATCGACAAGGCGAAGGCGGCGAAAGTTCCCGTGAGGGTCGTGGAGAGAACGCAGGGGGAACCGCAGGAGGATTACGAACGGAAGCTCAGCCGGGCGATTGACGGCCTCCGGCGGGGCATTCCCGCAACGGACATCGTCCTTGCCGCGGCGGGATGGATGTGGATCCTCACGCCGGCATTCACCAAGGAATGGCGCATCATCAACGTGCACCCCGCCCTCCTCCCCAAGCACGGCGGCAAGGGGATGTACGGCCGCCACGTGCATGAGGCCGTGCTCGCTTCCGGCGACAAGGAGAGCGGCGTCACCATCCACTTGATGGACGGCGGCGTGGACACGGGGAAGATCCTCCTGCAAAAGACCTGCCCCGTCCTTCCCGGCGACACGCCGGAGACGCTCCAGGCGCGCGTGCAGGAGCTGGAGATGAAGTGGTACCCGGAGGTGTTGGCGATGATCGAACGGGGGGAGATGAAGTTGCCATAGCCCTGATGAACGGACATCGGGATTCGGACCTCGGACTTCGGGCTCAATGCAACAAGAATCTTGAGGACTTGTTCAACTTCCATTCCGAAGTCCGTCACGCCATCTCCTTCCGCAGCATCCCCACAAACTCATCGAACAAATACCCCGCATCCTCCGGACCCGGCGCGGCTTCCGGATGGAACTGCACGGAGAAGAAGCGGCCGCCTTCGTGCCGGATCCCCTCCACCGTCCCGTCGTTGCCGTTGGTGAACCACACGTGCCACCCTTTGGGGAGCGTCTTCTCGTCCACCGCAAAGCCGTGGTTCTGCGAGGTGATGATGCAGCGCTTTGCCCCCCCCCCCGCCCCACCGCCGGGGGGGTGGCGCCCCCCCCAGCCCCCGCGCGG
>CAYHOS010000054.1:0-3237 GCA_964358505.1 uncultured Candidatus Peribacteria bacterium | reverse complement strand
CGGCATGGGCGACGGCGTCGTCCACCCCGCCAAAGCGGACGCGCTGGCGGATCATGATGACCACTTCGACGGCAGAACGACGGAATAGCGGCAGGAATACTTTACGCGCTTCTTGCTGTATACTGCCCACTACCCCCCCTTTCGCATGTCCGCGAAACTCCTTTGGAAAGCCCGGTACGGCGTCGGCTTGGAGCAGATCGATGAGCAGCATCAGATGTTCTTCCGTATGCTGAACGCCATGGATGATATGGCGGCCAAGGGGGACTTGCGGCGTCCTGCCGTCCTTCCTATCCTCCATTCCCTCAACGACTACGCCTTCTACCACTTCGCCTGCGAAGAGGAATACCTCCAGAGGTACCGCTACCCGCACTTCGCGCTCCACCGCAAAAAGCACGATCGCTTCCGCAGCCGCATCGCGGCGTTCCTGCAGGATGCGGAGTCCCCGGAAGCCGATATCCCCTCCCTCGCCCCCCGCATCTTCACCTACGCCAGGGAATGGCTCCTCCACCACATCCTGGTGGAAGACAAAAAATGCGAGCCGTTCTTCCGGAAAGGGAATGAACTACCCCTCGGCCTGCGCGGGCCATGACGCCGGAATTCCATGAATTTGACATCACGAGAATAGTGCAGTCCAGTGTTTTGCTGATGAGTATGCGATAATTTCATATATTGTAATTGTTGTCAATTTGTTGTATTATATACGAGTACTTTCCCCAATATTCCATGTTCACATACAAACACACTCACCTCCTTACCACAGGAATCGTGGCGGCGGCCGTGTCGCTCACGGCCATTACAGGCACGAGCTTCATCGCGCAGGTGATCCCCACCGATGCGACCGGCGGATCCAGCGGTTCCTCCGCCCCGAGCGGAGAACCCGTTCCCGGCACGGGATTGACGCCGGACATCATCAGGAAGGCCATAGAGGGCAACGGCGGGCGGGACGTATGCTTCACGCCCGGCACGGCGAACTGGGAAGGCAATGCCACCGTCTGCAACGCTTCCGGATGGCCTGTCTACCACGCGCAGGATTACGGCGTCCAGCCCCCACCCATGTCCGGCGGCGCGCCCAATACGCAGCAAGGAGGCTCCTACCCCCCCATGGATCCTAATCAACAGGGAGGTGCCTATCCCGGCGGCGATCAGAACCAGCAGTGGGGCATGCCCCCCCAGGGCGGCATGAACCAGCAGTGGGGTATGCCACCCCAAGGCGGGAACGGCGGCGCGCCCGGCAACTACTGGGATAATCCGGCAAACAGGGACCAGGCCGTCTCGCAGAACGGCGGCAATCTTACCTGTGGCAAAAGCATGGGATCGAACTGGATGGGCATCAGCCCCAACAGCGCCTGCCCGGAGGGTTGGCAACCCATCGGCGGATCCGCATCCCAGGGCGGTGGCGGCGGAGGCATGTACCCGCAAGGCTCCATGAACCAAGGAGGCGGTTGGGGTATGCCCAACCAGGGACCGATGAATCAAGGGGGGAGCTGGGGCGGATCCAACCAGGGGCCTATGAACCAGGGACCGGGTTGGATGCCCGGACCCCAGGGGGGGAACCAGGGGATGCCCGGCAATCAGTGGATGAACGGCCCGCAAGGCGGCACGGGGCCGCAAGGCCAGGGGCCGGCACCACAAGGGGACCAAGGGGGCTGGATGAACGGTCCGCAAGGCGGACCGGGGCAAGGGATGCAGCAAGGTGGCCCGGGAGGCCCCAGTGGCCCTCAAGGCCGGCCAGAGGTGATGATTGATGGGCTTCCTCCCATCCACCTGATCAGCAAGGCCATGCTCGAGCAGCTGCTTGAGAACGAGATTCCCGAAGAGGAATGGCCGATGTTCAAGGGCCTCTTGGTAGAGCAGATCGGCCGCCTGATGGATAAAGTGGAAAAGATCGAGGAGAGGATGGAGAAAGCACAGAAAGCGAACAAGACCTCCAGGGTGAAGGCTTATACCAAGCAGCTCAAGAGGGTGGAGAAGCAGGTGGACCATGCCGAAGAGCTCCTGGTGATCCTCGAAGACCGCATGGGAGACACATCGTTTGAAGAGGACTTTGAAGACATCGAACTTGAGTAATCACCCTCCGTTCCTTCCGCTCTTTCCCCTTCATTTCCTTCCAACACACCTATGAACCCGCAAGTACGACTCCATCTCCTCGCCACGGCTTTCATGGTCTCCGCCGTGTCGCTGGCCGTCACCACGGGCAATGCCTTCCTCGGCATGAGCGCCCCCATCCTCTCCCCCATTGCCAGGCCGGCAGCGGACCAGGTGAACGTTCCCGCGGCCGTGATGCCGTCCGTCGCTCCCATTCGCGATGCGGTGCAGGAAAACCGCCAGGAAATCCGCACGGAGGCAAAGGAGAACCTTCAGGAACTGAGGAGTACCGCGCAGGAGCAGAGGCAGGAAATCCGCGGTAACGCTCAAGAGCAGCGCCAGGAAATCCGCACGGATACGAAGGAGAAGAGGCAGGAGATCCGGAGCAACGTGAAGGAGAAGAAGCAGGAGATCCAGAAGAACGCCAAGGACCGCCGCCAGGAGATCCGGGAAGGCGCGAAGGAGAAGAAAGAGGCCATCAAGGAACAGCTCAAGGACCGCCGCCAGGAACTTCTTGACGCATTGAAGAAGAAGAATACCGGGGACGCCGTCTCGGAATCCAATCCCCAACCATCGCCCGCCCCCGTCTCCGAATCGAACCCCCAGCCGTCCCCTTCTCCCACCGCCGAAGCCGGTACCGTGTCATCTTCCGATGCCGTTTCGGAATCCAATCCCCAGCCTTCACCGGATCCGAGCAAGGTGGAGCGGCAGATCCATATACTGAATGTACGCATCGAGAAGCTGGAGAAGAAACTCGCCAAAGTGGAGAAGCTCCTCGAAAAGAAGAACTCCCAGCTGGAAGAGGCCGCCGACGAGGCGCGCCAAGCGAAGCTCGAGAAGGCCATCGCCCAGTACGAGAGGCTCCAGGCGAAGTACGAGGAACAGATCAGCGACTTCCAGGACAAGATCGACGAACTGGAACTGCAGCAATTGGAGGAAGAGGAAACCGTGGAAACGGCGGAGTAATTCCTCCCCTCATTCCCCCGGGGCGTGAGCGACACTCACGCCCTTTTTGCTCGGCGGCGTTCCCCGTCACCGGAAGGCTTCCACCGCCTTCCCCCGCATGCTGAAGCACCGTTCCACGACCGTGTGGTTGTCTTGCCGCCCCACCACGTCCCCCCGCATGGCATTGCCCGTCACCTCCCCCGCCGT
>CAYHOS010000053.1:0-3446 GCA_964358505.1 uncultured Candidatus Peribacteria bacterium | reverse complement strand
ACGAGGCGCGCCGCATCGATAACCAGCTCCGCGGCCGCGCCGGCCGCCAGGGCGACCCCGGCGAGAGCCAGTTCTTCGTCTCCATGGAGGATGAGCTCATGCGCCTCTTCGGCGGCGAGCGCCTGAAGATGATGATGGAGCGGCTCAAGGTCCCCGACGACATGCCCCTGGAGAGCCGCATGGTCTCCCGCAGCATCGAGGGCGCGCAGAAGAAGGTGGAAGGCCGCAACTTCGACATCCGCCGCCACGTGCTCCAGTACGACGACGTGATGAACAGACACCGCGACATCATCTACAAGCGGAGGCAGAAGGTGTTGGAGAAGATCGCCCTCTCCCCCACCCCCACCCCCTCCCCTGAGGGGGGAGGGGAGCACGCCGACCGTTCGTCAAGCTCCCCTCTTCATCAGGAAGTCCTCGAGGGTATGGCGAAGGAAATTGAGTCCATCCTCGCCGCGCATGCGGCGTCGGAGGATCCCGAGGAGTGGAACGCCAAGGAGATCGTGGAATCGCTCGCCGCGCTCCACCGCGACTTCGGGCAGGTGGTCACGGAGGAGTCCGTGAAGAAGTTCACCGGCCGCGAAGAGCTGGGTTCTTCCCTCGTGAAGCTCCTTCAGGAGGCGTACGAAGCAAAGTGCGGGCAGTTCGACGCGGAGACGGTGCGCAACGCCGAGAACCTGGTCACGCTCCGCTCCATCGACACGCACTGGATGGACCACATCGACGACATGTCCCACCTCCGCGAACAGGTGGCGTTCTCCGGCTACGCGCAGCGCGACCCCGTGATCGAGTACCAGGACCAGGGCTTCCGCCGCTTCCAGCAGCTCCTCGCCACCGTCAATACCACCATGGTGCGCACGCTGCTCCAGGTGGACTTTGCGCAGTTCGCGCCGCGCGCGGTGCAACTGATGGAAGCGGAAGAGGACCGCGCGGACATGCAGACGAACGCCGACCAGATCGAGGGGGAGCTCACGCAGACGGGCGTCTCCGCCGCCGCGTTCACCCCGCCTACGGTGCGGCCGGCCGGCCCATCCCCCGATGTCAGCGGCCAGGCCCCCGTTCCCTCCCAGCGCGTGAAGGCCGAGCAGAAAGCCCGTTCTGTCCCCAAGGTGGGGAGGAATGATCCGTGCCCGTGCGGTTCAGGAAAAAAGTATAAGAAATGCCACGGTCGCGGCCAATGACCCCGGGGGAGGCCCGGAAAAGACTGAATAATCGGTGCATCATCGGACCATGGATGTATGATGGCAACATGCAGGAAGAATTCAGGGAACTGATGGTGCAGAAGGTCGCCGAGGAGATCCTGCGGCAGGCGGATGCGGCGGAGCAAGCCCTCCAGGGGCTCCGGGATGACGAGCTGAAATCCGTGCAGCAGAGCACGGAGCAACTGGCGTCCTTCATCCGCGAGAGGATCGTGCAGCGCGTCACCATGACGGAAGCGGATGTCGAGCGCGGCAGGTTGCTGAAGTCCTGGAATGAAAGGTACCCCGACGACGTGCAGCAGATCGTCCGCGTGCTCCTGCGCAAGGTTCTGGAGGGGAGATTCCAGCTGCCCGTGAAGCGGGCGGTGAGCCTCCTGGTGCAGAAGCGGTTCGGGATGTAGGGGGAGGGCCAGCGGGAAGAACGTATTGACAACGTGTATACGTATAGACACTGTATGTACGTATCATCCCTCTTTTCCCCATGGCCGCATCCGCCGTCCTCACCATCCGCATCGACGAAAAGCTCAAGCGCCAGTCCCAGCGGGTCATCGAGCAGTGGGGGTTCGACCTCAGCTCCGCCGTCCGCCTGTTCCTCACGCAGGTGGTGCGGACGAGGAGCATTCCGTTCAAGGTGAGCGGGGGGAGGAGGAAGAGGAAATAAAGCGAGGACTTAGGACAGAGGACTTCGGACCTCGGGATTCGGACTTCGGTTTCATCGCCATCTATGCCACATGACTTCACCCAGTTCGATGCCTGGAAAAAGGCCATGGATCTTTCCGTGAAGATTCACGCCGTGACGGAAAAATTTCCCAAGCGGGAGATATACGGCATCACTTCGCAGCTTCGTAAGGCAGCGGTATCTGTGGCGGCGAATATTGCGGAAGGATTCGGGCGTTTCACATATCCGGACAAAATGCATAAGTATGTGCAGGCTCGGGGGGAATTGATCGAGGTGATGACCGAACTGCACTACTCCCATCGTGTCAGTTATCTCTCGGTAGATTTGCTTAAGGATCTTCTTCGGGATTGTACCGATGTCCATATGCTCCTTAATGCTCTCATCAAGAAGATGGGCATTCTGGGGAAATCCCTAAGTCCGAAGTCCTAATCCCGAAGTCCTGCTCTCGTCACTCTTTCGTTGCAGTATACTCTTCCCGTGCCATCAACCTCCTCCCTCGTCGGCCATCAGGACCAGATCCAATCCCTCCTCCTGGACTTGGAAGCGGGGAACGTGGCGCACGCGTACCTGTTCACGGGGAGGAAGCACCTGGGGAAGTTCACCGTGGCCAAGTGGTTCGCCAAGACGCTGCTCACGGAAGGAGTTCCTGGAGAGGGACGCGCCAGGGCGGAATACGAGGTGGACAAGCTCCTCCACCGCGATCTGATGGTCATCGATCGGCTGTGGATCGAGGAAGTGTGCGAGGATTTCGACGCCATCGCCAAGAGTTCCAACGTGCCGCAGGCGCACCGCAGCAAGAAGCCCACGGCCAAGACCGACACGATCGGCATCGACGACATCCGTGCAGTGCAGGAACGCCTGCGCGAGGTGGGCGCGGGGACGTACCGCTGCTGCCTGGTCCGCTCCGCGGAGCGCTTGCAGGAGGAAGCCGTGAACGCGCTGCTCAAGATCCTGGAGGAACCGCCGGAGGGCGCGGTCTTCCTCCTCACCGCGGGATCCACTTCCCACCTGCTGCCCACGCTCGTCTCGCGCTCGCGCGTGCTGCGCTTCTCCTCCCTCGCGCCGCAGGAGATGAAGCCGCTCGTGGCGGGGATGCCGCCCGACGACGCGCAGTTCCTGCTCCGCGTGGCGCAGGGGGCGCCGGGGATGGTCCTGCGGCTGAAAGCAAACCCCGATTTCCTCCGCCAGGAGCGGCAACGCGCCGCGTGGGCGCAGAACTTCTGGGGCGCGGGGAGTCCGGCCGGGCGCCTCAAGCTGCTGGAGCCGCTGGCCGACCGCGGGGAGGAAGCGTCACGCTCGCTCCTCCACCTCTCGCTCGCCCTGCGGGAGGAACGGGAAAGGATGGATCCGCAACGCGCCGAGGCACTCACGGAGCTGGCGGGCGACCTGCAGACGAATGCATCCCGGCCGTTGGTGCTGCAGAAGTTTGTTTTTGCCGTCCGCCCCTAACCCCTCCTCTTTGTTTGTTTCCTCCACCTCTAGTCTCTCCTCCTTGTTTGTTTCCTCCACCTCTAGTCTCTCCTCCTTGTTTGTTTCCTCCACCCCTACCCCCTCCTCCTTCGGAGGAGGGG
>CAYHOS010000052.1:0-3672 GCA_964358505.1 uncultured Candidatus Peribacteria bacterium | reverse complement strand
CTCCATCCCCCGGCCCCTTCCTCCTCCGGAGGAAGGGGAGTATATCGAGCATGCAAAGAAGAAACCGCTTGCGGGAAATGTCCGACAATTCTCGAGAGACATGCGAAAGCATCCCACGCCTGCGGAGGAGAAATTCTGGGAAGCCGTTCGCCACGATCAGCTCGGTGTTCGCTTTCGACGGCAATTCGTCATCGGGGGGATAATCCTTGATTTCTACATCCCTACATTGCGATTAGCCATCGAATTGGACGGCTCGTATCATCGAGATTCTTGGCAAGCGAAACAAGACACCATGCGCACGGAATTCCTTACTCTAGAAAAAGGAATACATGTCCTTCGCTTTCCCAACAACGACATCCTTTATCGTCTCGATGACGTCTTCCGTGTCTTGCGTTCCTACATTGACAAGGGTAATTCCCCTCCTCCTTTGGAGGAGGGGTTAGGGGTGGAGGAAACAAGCAAGGAGGGGTTAGGGGTGGAGGAAAGAAACAAGGAGGGGATAAGGGTGAAGGAAAACAACGAGAGAGAGGGCGTAAAGCCCCGTGGGGGCCACGCCCCTTTACGGGGGCGAGGGGAGAGGGAGAAAACAACAAACACAAACAAGAAGGGAACCTTGGTTTCTCTCGTCATCGCCTTCTCCCTCCTCTGGCCGTCGATCGTCTTCGGTCGCGCCGTTCTCAGCGAGGTGATGTGGATGGGATCCGGCCTCTCTACGGCGGACGAGTGGGTGGAAATGGCGGGCACGGGAAGTGGCACGCTTTCGGGATGGACGCTCACGTCACTGAATTCTTCCGGCGAGGAAGTTATCCTCTACCGCTTTGGGGAAGGAGATACGATAGGGTCCGGCGAGTACCTTACGGTGAGCAACTTTGGCGCGGAGGAGTCCCGTCTGCTCATGGAGCCACGCTTCGTTTCCGAAGCGATGAGCCTGCCCAACACAAAGCTCCTCCTACGCCTACGCGACCCTTCCGGTACCGTGATGGATGAGGTGGATGACGGCGTCGGTGTTCCTTTTGCTGGTGAGAATCCTTCCGGAGGCGGCACCAAGGCGAGCATGGAGCGGATTGATCTCGCAGTGCGGGGCAATGTGAAAGAACACTGGGCAACAGCTGCAACATCACAGGGATTCGATGAAGGAGATCTGCTCCTGGGGACCCCGGGCTTCCCCCGTCCCATACCGCCCGATACCGATCCACCACTCGATGCGACAGCCTTTACCGGCGCATGGTTGCCTACGGCAACCGGGGCAGACCTCCAACTCTCCTGGACCCCAAGCATCTCCACAGATGGTGAGGCACAGCACTTGTATTTCGATCCTGCCCTACAGGATACGTCAAACGCCATACACCTCTCCGCTGCGGAAACTTCCATGAATCTGCCAGGGATTCCAGAAGGGAGTGGCTATGCTATAATATTGAAATCAGAGGATCAGGCAGGGAATGTGTCCGATGGTGTCAGAATACAAGTAGAGCCCTATCGGAAGCCAGAAACAGGATCCGGTTCATCTTCTTCGGAATCGTCGAACTCCTCGGAATCGTCCATGCTCATCACCGAAATCCTTGCGGATGCCGTGGGGAGCGATGAGGGTGAGTGGGTGGAGATAGGGAATGTGGGAACGAAGAGTGCGGACATTGCAGGGTGGGTGCTCAAGTCGGGATCCCGGCGATACCAGATTCAACCGAACTCCGCTTCGGGCTTTTTCCTCGTTCCCGGGCAGCACGTGACATTCCATTCCATTGTGAGCAAGCTCACGCTTCCCAATGCAGGGGGAACCGTCACGCTCGAGGCGGACGGGATGACGGTTGATACGCTCAACTACCCCATGGCGGAAGAAGGGGTGAGCTACGGGAGGGATACGGAGGATCCCGCATGGCTTAAGCAGTTCTGTGTGCCAACGGAAGGAGCGGCGAACAGGGAGGCAAGCTGGAACCCTGCACTTGTCATACAGTCAGGCAGAGTGCGGGGCGAGGAGCGCGTAACGATCAACGTGGAAGCGAACATCCCCGCGTCTTTTGCGGGAGCGCCGCGGTGCAACTTTGACTTCGGCGACGGGTCGGGGTCGGAGAACTGCAACCCTTCCTCCCACGTCTATGACCGTGTCGGACGCTACATCCTGCAGGCGGAGATGGTGAGTTACTGTGGTAACACGTCAACACAAGAGCTCACGATAGAGGTCTATGGAAAGCCACAGCAATCTTCCTCTTCATCGCAACACGCGGGAGGGACAACAACCTCGGGGACTTTTGGAAGCAGTGCCTCTACTTCATCGGCAGTAGCGCTGGTACGGTCGAATGAACAACAAATGTATTCGGGTACTGCGGAAAGGGCGTCCTGTCTTCTCCGAACGCCAGTTGGTGTCGTCATCAACGAAATCCTCCCCGATCCCGAGGGGAAGGATACGGAAGGGGAATGGGTGGAGCTGCGCAACCTGACGGAGGATGACGTACCGCTCTGCGGGTGGTTCCTGGGAGGCACCTCTTCATCGCGCATGTATTCCCTCTCGTCCTTCACGCTGGATCCACACGCCTACCTCCTCCTTCCGTACTCCGTAAGCAAGCTGGCGCTGCGCAATAGCGGAGAGACTCTGCGGCTTCTCACAGCCGGCTCCACGGGGGCAACGGTGACGGTGCAGGAAGCAATGTATCCAAAGGCAAAGGCGGGGCAGTCCTACGCGAGGCAGGATGATGGAAGCTATGCGTGGACAAAGCAGATGACGCCGGGAGCCGCGAATACGTTCGATGGGGATGCAGCAAAGAGTACAAAAGGAGATCAGAAATCTACCCAAGAGCAAGGGCAGACCACGAAAACAATAGTGAAGAAAACAACAAAGAAGAGCTCGAGTTCTTCGTCAAAGAAGGCGAAGCGGCAGACCGTGGCATCCAAGAGCAAGAAGAGTTCGGCCTCATCGAAGCGGAACATCCAGGATGCGGCGCCGCTTCTGGCAGGGTTGGATGGGGAGGGGGGATCGGGTGGCGGGATGCTTGGCAACACCTCGCCCGTGGAAGCGATGTCGCTCCTCCTCAATGCCGTTCTCATCGGGGCGGGGGTGTGGTGGAAAACAAGGAAGTAATCTATCCTCTATGCCTATGGATCAAGAACATCCCGAACAAAGGAATGATGATGTGAACGGCCAAGAGGAACGTCCAGAAGATGAGGGGCGAATACTTACGGTGCCACAAGATACAGCATCAATTATTGAAATTATCCGCGAGAGCCTCGGTAATGTAATCGCGCTGGAATCGGAAAAGTTGATCAAGGCAGGAGAAGCAGATGGATTAACGTTTCTTGGGCTCGTGCAGAAAGCGGAGAATGCAATATTAGACAGACAATTTCCTGATTGGGAGAACATGCAGACCGATGGTGGTGGATGCTTGGTTGAAGAAATAGAACAGGACGGGGAAGACTTCTTCGATATCAATGCGCTGCCATTTCGCACGGAGACGATAGAGAGCGAGGAAGGGGAGTCAACACCGCCGGATTCTCTGTAAGCAGAAAATCGACTACGCGTCGGAGAACTGGCATCAAGTTGTTCTCATTGTGCGTATGCACGTTGGGAGTGGGGATAGATACGCATGGCGAAAGGCAGATACTCAGAAAGCAGGGCAAACGAGCGGAGACCTATGGTGAGGGGAGAACTATGAACACATATACAGAACGAAGGTTGAGCGGGAG
>CAYHOS010000051.1:2609-3748 GCA_964358505.1 uncultured Candidatus Peribacteria bacterium | reverse complement strand
CTCGCCACCGGGATGCTCGGGAAAGGGGCCACGTTCAAGGAGATAGCCGATATCCTCAGGCACCAAAGCATCGAGACCACCGCCATTTACGCCAAGGTGGACTTTAAGGGCCTTGAGCATGTGGCGCTTCCCTGGCCGGAGGTGATGCTATGATTGCCCAAGCAGAACAGTATCTTGAGATGAGAAGGAGGCTGGGGTTCGCCCTGCATATCGAGGGCGAAGAACTCCTCCGCTTCGCACGGTACGCGGAGAGGATTGGACACAAGGGACCTCTCACCGTTGAGCTCGCCCTTCAATGGGCACAGACGCCTTCCAGCAGCCGCATATATCATGCGAGGCGACTTGATGTAGTCCGCCGGTTCGCCAGATACATTAAGCTTTCTATTCCGGAGACCGAGATCCCCCAGGAAGGCATTTTGGGCCCCTCCTATCGCCGCATCTCGCCCCATATCTACTCGAAAGAGGAAGTACAGGCTCTCATCGCAGCCTGCCGCCGTCTCACCCCCCTCGACGGAATACGTCCCCACACCTATGCAACCCTCTTCGGGCTTCTTGCCTGTACGGGCATGCGCATCTCGGAAGCGCTCCGCCTCTCCATCGACGATTTCGATCCGGACCGGGGGATGATCACCGTTGTCGAGGGCAAGTTCCACAAGTCGAGGATCCTGCCGCTCCATCCCTCCTGCGTCAAAACCCTCATGGCCTATACAGACCTTCGGGAAAAGCGGCATCCTGCAACGAGGGCATTCTTTGTGACCGAAATGGGAACATCGCTCAAGTATTTGAAGACCCTCATAACCTTCCGCGAGATCGCCAGCAGTCTTGGCTGGAGCAGGGATACGAGGATACACGGGCTGAGGCATACCTTCGCGATGAGGAGACTTCTGCAGTGGCACCGCGACGGCGAGGATGTCCACCGGCACATCGGGGAGCTGTCCACGTACCTCGGTCACTGCAAGGTTCAAGACACCTACTGGTATTTCTCGGCCGTTCCCGAACTCATGGCACTGGCTGCAGATCGGTTCGAGCGGTACGCGGAGGTGCGCCATGGCTGAATCCACCTTTGCATTCATGTTGCAGCACTTCTTTCTCCAGAGGCTCATGAACCAGAGGAATGCGAGCCCCCACACCATCGCTTC
>CAYHOS010000051.1:0-2509 GCA_964358505.1 uncultured Candidatus Peribacteria bacterium | reverse complement strand
CGTCATTCAAAAGGTTCTCTCAATCCCCACCAAAAGAACGGCACGCCGTGAAGTGGGCTTTCTCTCCGTGGAAGAAATGCAGGCGATAATAGATACTCCCAACCTCGCCACATGGAGCGGGCTACGGGACCATACGATGTTCGTAACCTTGTATAATACCGGAGCGAGGGTGTCGGAGATCACAGGGATGAAGATTATGGACCTATCGCTTGGCACGCCGAGCGTCAGGATCCACGGCAAAGGCAGAAAGGACCGCGTCATGCCCCTCTGGCAGAGCACGGTCAAGCTGCTCAAAAGCTGGCTTCAGCATCGTGGCGGTGACCCGGAGGATCCTCTTTTTCCAAACGCGAGAGGCAAGCCCATGACCCGCCACGGGGCGGAATACAGGCTCGCGATCGCGAAAAAGTCGGCTGAAGCACAGTGCCCTTCCTTGAAAGAAAAGCATGTCTCACCCCACTCGGTGAGGCACACTACCGCCATCCATCTGCTCCAGTCAGGGATAGATATCAGCGTCATTGCCCTTTGGCTCGGTCATGAGAGTCCCGTCACGACCCACCATTACCTTCAGGCCGACCTGGCCATGAAGAAGCGGGTACTTGAGAAACTGGAGCATCCTCACACAAAGAACATTCTCTTCAGGCCTGGTGACACGCTGCTCAGATTCCTCGATAGCCTGTAATTATAATGTTGAGCTAACATCAACCAACCCCGGCAATACCGGCCGCTGCCGGGGTCTACTTACCATAAGGACGGACTTAACATAAAACCGTTCGATCTTCCCGCGCCCCTGGGGCTTGTACGGCCGGGAATGGACCAGGGCGATCCCCAGGGAAGCCAGGATATGCTCAAGATGCTTCGAACGGAAGGCCGCACCGTTATCCACATAGAGCTTCCGCGGCAGCCCTCTTGTCAGAAATGCCTGTTCCAAAGCGGTCAGAAAGGATCCGATGGATTCGGACAGGTAGAATGCCCCGTAGGGAATCAAACGGGAATGGTCATCGATAAAGGCGATCAGGTAGGTCTTTCTCTGCCTTCCGTCCATCTCCACTGACGGTCCATGGAGAACATCGCTCTGCCAGATATCGTTTGGCATCTCTGCCTCAAACTTCCGGCGATCCTCCGGCGGGGAGGCGTCCCTCGTCATCAGACCATGACGATGCAACGTCCGGTATACACACGATAACGGCAAATCTGGCACTAGGCGCCGCTTCTGCATCTCTTCCACAAGCACCCTTGCCGCTGCCGTGGGCATCTCCTCACGTACCCGGCACAGGGAAAGCTCTGTCTCCTCATCGAGGGAACGGCCTTTGCCCGCATCCGACCTCCCGGACGGATACAGGGATTCCAATCTGCCGCCACTTTCCTGATACAACGTCACCCACCGCTGTATCGTACTCCGACCAACCCTCGACCTCCCGGAATACGGAATATCCCATTTCCGGGCGCACTTCTGCGCAAGGAGCCGTTCACTCTCCCCATAATCCAGGTGAACCCCGTTCACAAAATCCGAAATGACCCCGAACCGGAACACCGCCACCGCCTTTTTCTGTTCTTCCGTCATCAAAATAACCTCCTTTTCATGTTTTCGGAGGCTCTATGACAGAATTAACAACCTGGCAATGGCACCCCTCGGTAGGGTGTCTATCCGGCAATGATCTTTACACTTTAAATGAGCGACTCACAGGAACGATCCCCTTCCCGACCAGATCATCAAAACCTTCCAACAACCGATTCCGCCATCCTAAACCCAGGTGCGCCGTAACCTGGCGCATCAACGCCCGAATCCAGTGTCTCTGACGACCACGGCCCAAATCCTTCAACCACGCCCCTCCATTCACCCGGGATGCCACACTTGCCCGAATCGTCTCCACCGCCACCGAATACCCCTGAAAATATCCCCTCGGCTTCATCCGCATAACACACCCACAACACGGACAGCGGTAGCGCTTCAAGTACAATCCTTTCAGGAAACATTCAAAAAACGCCCACACAAAACCATGACCCCAGATACGAACCCCAGAACAGTGGGGACATCGGTCCGGCCTCGGCCACTCATAGCTTCTCCCCTCATCCTTCTCCTTTATCTCCTTGACGTCGCAATTCACTTCCATTACCATCCCTCTCTCCTTTGGGGTGAACATCCCAGTTCACCTTAATCGAAGGGCGGTGCCTCTCCCAAGGAAACACCGCCCTTACTAAACAAAAAGGCCTCTCTCCCGAGAGGCCCACCTATTCCAATAATCCCTTACACTCTGTCAATCTATTCTGAAAATATTACGCCCTCCCTTACTCGATTAACTCGGGAATCTACATCCCATATAGTCAAAGTCTCCGTTCCGAAAAGACTGCAAAATGAAGGGCTTGTTCTCTTCAAAAATCACGAGATCCATCCCGCTTCTTCTCCAATGCAGACAGTTCCTCCCGACGCATCCCCTCCATCTGATCCATTACCTGCAGCATCTTCCGGTAAATCTCTCCCAATCGAGCCCGAACCCGCCGAAGCTCCTGA
>CAYHOS010000050.1:0-4175 GCA_964358505.1 uncultured Candidatus Peribacteria bacterium | reverse complement strand
TTCCAACTCACCACGGGCTTGTTGACGTCAATGAACCACTGCTCCTTGATCTGCGGTTCCACAATCCCCTTCCCACGGTAACTCACGGCAACGCGGTGGACGTAGTTCTCGTCAACTTTGACCAATAAGCCCTTCGCCTTCAGTGTTTCGACCACCTTCGGCCGGGCTTCCTCGATGGGCAAGCCTGCGCATTCCCCGGCAATGGGGAGTAGTTTTCCGTCGAACCCAATGATCTGCTCCTTCTCCAACCCGTGCCGCTCGGCCAGGTCAAAATCCACGTGGTCGTGCCAGGGGGTGATGGTCATTACGCCGGTGCCGAAGGCGGGATCAATGACCTTGTCCTTGATGACGGTGGCCGTCACGGGGCCGTTGATCCACTCCGCCGTGAAGGTGTCGCCGTCCTTGTATTGCTTGTAGCGCTCGTCCTCGGGATGCATCACCACATATTTGTCGCCGAACTTCGTCTCCGGGCGGGCTGTGCTTATGTGGAAAGGACCATACTGGAACGTGTAGAGTGGCGCCTTCTCTTCGATGTACTCGATCTCGTCATCCGAAACGGTGGTCTGCATCTTGGGGTCCCAGTTGACGATCCGGTGGCCCCGGTAGATCAAACCGTCCCCGTACATCTTCACGAACACCTCGTTCACGCAGCGGTTGAGGATGGGATCCATGGTGTAGCGCTCACGCGACCAGTCGCACGACGCCCCCATCTTTCGTATCTGCGAGCGGATCGTATCCTGGCTTCTGGCCACGTACTCCGCGATGCGCCGCACCAGCCCCTCGCGTCCGAGCGACGCGCGCGGGTCGGGGATCCCCTCCTCCTCCCGTATCTTCTTGATCACCACGCTCTCGGTGGCGATGGCCGCGTGGTCCGTGCCGGGCAGCCACAGCGCCTCCTTGCCCCGCATGCGCGCGAACCGGATGAAGATATCCTCCAGCGCCAGCATCACGGCATGGCCCAGGTGGAGTTGCCCCGTGGCATTGGGCGGCGGCATGGAGATGGCGAAGGGTTCCTTGTTGCCTCTCGCATCCGCCTTGAACGCGCCGAATTTCTCCCACATCGCGTAGATGCGATCCTCCACCGCCTGGGGATCATAAGCTTTCGGGAGAGACATTGCCTGGGAGTGTACTATAGGAAGGCGCGAACTCGAAAATTGTTCAGAACGTGTGAAGTGATATTGACAATGCGGCTGGGCTCAAGGAAAAATGGAGCCACAGTCGCCGTTTGTGGGCAGCTGCCAATGGTAGGTGGCGCTCACTGTCTTTCTTCGAAAGGGTTCCCAATGCTGAAGAGAGGATGGATACCACACGTGGCTGGTCAATGGCTGCGTCAAGGCCGTTCGGCCTAGACGCAGCCGACCGCCGTCAGAGTGGCCTCAAGGCGATTTGGACCCCTCGCGCTACGCGCGAGGGGTCCTCTTTTGTGCCGCATTGATTTGTGGAATTGCGCTGAGACGATGGGACGACCTTGACGGTGGGTAAAGGAATGTGAACAATGCCGCCAATGCTCCATAGTGGAGCAGGCTGCGGACTTTGGACCCTCTCGCTCATAGGGAGGATCCGCTTTTTCCTCTTGCCTTGGTGTAACACTTTTGTTACACTAGGAACATGCCCACCTCCAAGAAACGCATGAACCTGAGCTTGCCGCCCGATGTGGAAGAGGCGCTCGCGCGCCTCGCCAAACGCGACCGCGTACCCCAGGCCACCAAAGCGCTCTACCTCCTCCGCCTGGCATTGGAGATTGAGGAAGATGACATGCTGAATGCACTGGCATCCGAGCGCGATGTCCCCGGAGCGAAGTTCGTCTCCCACGCGAAGGTATGGCGATGAGATTCCGGCTGCTCTACCAGAGGAAAGTGGTGGAAGAGGATATCCCCCGCCTTCCAAAGACGGACGCCAAGCGCATCCGTCAGGCTATCGAGAAGAAGTTGACGGAACATCCCGAAGCCTTCGGAAAACCGCTGCGTCGGTCGCTCAGGGGGTACCGTTCCCTTCGCGTGGGCGACTTTCGCGTCGTGTACCGCATCGAGGAAACCGCGGTGAAGATCTTCCTCATCGCGCACCGCTCCGTCGTTTATGAACGGTACCAGGAACGGTTTCACCTCACCCCCTAACCCCCTCTCCCGCTTTGTGATTGGAGCACCCATTTCACGGTTTCGTCTGGTTCCCTGTTCGAAGGGAGAGGGGGCACACTTCCTGTCTTCGGCGTACTTCCTGTGAATCCGTACGCCCCTCTCCAGTTTCGCACTGCGAAACTGGAGAGGAGTTGGGTGTGAGGTAAAAAAACGACCGCCGTTTCGGGCGGTCATTTCGAGTGGATGAAAGAGCAAGTACTTTCACGCGCCTTTCGGCGTCAAAGCTGCGGCAGTGTACAGAAGCCGTCCCCCGCATGCAAGAGTTTGTTACCACGCACGAAACTCCGTATCGTCGGACTCTTCGGCATCCTTGGACTCATTGGCATCCTGCTAACAAGCATCCAATATTGTATAATACCCACGATACATCCTATGCCCCTCTTCGATTTCCGGTGCCGGGACTGTTCCGTAACGTTTGAATTCGAACGTCCCTTCGGCAGCAAGGCGCGCCCCGCTTGCCCCGCGTGCAGGAGCAGGAAGACGGAGAAGATGCTCACGCCGCCCGCCATCCAATTCAAGGGAAAAGGGTTTTATAAGAAAAAGGGTATTCTCAAGTGCTGCAAAACCCACAGCCGCCCCCATCCCCCGACCCCCTCCCCCGCCCCGCCAGCCGAAGCCGCAGCGAAGGCCGAAGGGAAAGTGGGGGAACACAAGAGGAGGAACACAACGAAGAAGCCGGAGGCACCCTGCGGGGGAGACTGCGCATCGTGTCCTCTTCCTTCATGACGTCAAGGGAGGAGCCTCCCCAGGAGATCGGCGGTGCTCCGCGTGAAGAGGGAGAGTGAGAGGAGCGCCAGGACCGCCGCCAGGAGCAGGAGCGCCGGGGATTGCCTGCCCGAACGGCGGAGGATGAAGAAGCGTGACATCATCGTGAAACGGGGGAATTCTTGCAGCGCTCGCCGGGCTGGCAGCGCGCTTCGCGGAGGCAGCGATCGGTGCAGCCGTCGCCGTTCTCCAGGTTGCCGTCGTCGCACAGCTCCGGAGCTTCCACGGTGCCGTTGCCGCACAGTTCCGTGCGGCAGCCGGCGGAGCAGCCGTCCCCGCTCACCCTGTTCCCGTCATCGCAATCCTCCGCCCGGTCTATCCGCCCGTTGCCGCACGCATTCTCGGTGGTGCAACTGGAGGAACAACCGTCGCCAGTGACGCCGTTGCCGTCGTCGCACTCCTCGCCGCCCCCCACCGTGCCGTCCCCGCACACTGGCGTGCGGCAGCCATTGCTGCAGAAATCGTTATCCACACTGTTCCCGTCGTCGCACTGCTCGAACCGCTCCTCCCGCTGGTCCCACTGCCGGATGCCGTCCCCGCACTTCTCGATGCGGCATGAAGCGGAACAACCATCGTCGCTTTGGGGGTTTCCGTCGTCGCACTCCTCCCGGCCTTCGATAACCTTATTCCCGCAGGCTAGCCTCTCCAGGATGCAGTACGTGGAGCAGCCGTCGTCGTCCAGAAGATTGCCGTCGTCGCACTGCTCCCCGCTGTCCAGACGCCCGTTGCCGCAGATTTCCGTGACACAGGTGTTGGAGCAGCCGTCCCCGCTCCCAATGTTCTTATCCTCGCACTCCTCGTTCTTCTGGAGGATCCCGTCCCCGCAATATTCCCTCTTGCAGTTGGCGGAGCAGCCGTCGTTATCCCAGCCGTTCCTATCGTCGCACTGTTCGTAGCGGCTGATCTTGCCGTCCCCGCAGTACTCCCTCTGGCAACGGTGGGAGCAGCCGTCCCCGTCGCGCAGGTTGCCGTCCTCGCACTCCTCGGGCGCCACAACCACATTGTCGCCGCAGAGGGCGGGAGGGGCGGCGCTATTGCGCCGGAGCGCCCCGGCATACTCCACGCCGCCCACGGTGATGACGGTAAAGAGGGATATGGCGGAAGCCGCGAACGCCAGCGCGAGGGAGTATGTGCGGGGAGTGATGTGTGTCATACCTAGTATTATATCATTATTTTTCTGTTTTGTTAATATGATACTTTTGGCTTGATGTTGTGGATTACTCCACCCCTAACTCCCGTAAAGGGGCGTGGCCCCCACGGGGCTTTACGCCCTCC
>CAYHOS010000049.1:0-4495 GCA_964358505.1 uncultured Candidatus Peribacteria bacterium | reverse complement strand
ACACGAGGATCTCAAACTTCTTCTTGGCTTTGCCCGTCATATGCTCCCACCGTACCGCCCTGTTGTAGCAGGTCACGAAGCGGAAGCCTTGGAATGCCGGTTGGAAGCGTCCTCTGCCCATGGATCGTGGTGATCCAGGGAGTGCAATATGTATCTGAACCTATGCAGAAAGAGAGTGGAGGAAGGAAACCGAGGAGTCCGAGGATTGTCTTCGAATATCACTCAATGCTCCCTATGCAACGTGCGTCGGAATCGTCGGAATCTCTCATTCACTACAAATTCCTCACCACCTTCTCCAGTACTTCATACACTTCCTCCACAGATCGCTTCCCCTCCACTTCGATCACCTTCCCTTCCCGCTTGTAGGACTCGATGACGGGAATGGTCTGCGAAACGAACGTCCGCATGCGGTGGCGGATGGTTTCTTCGTTCGCGTCGTCCGCGCGGCCTTCCACTTTGGCGCGGCCGAGGATGCGTTGTACGCCTTCCTCAGGGTCGAGGAGGAGGTGGATGGCGCGGAAATCGCGCCCGGCTTCCCGCATGACGGCATCGAAATCCTTCTTCTGGTCCCCGTCGCGCGGGATGCCGTCGAAGAGGATCCTCTGGCCTTTCGGCCGCATCATGACCGCCTCCCTGACCACCTGCATGATGATCCCGTGCGGGACCAGCTTCCCGTTGTCGATGTAGGACTTCACCGTCGCTCCGAGTGGCGATCCCGACGCCGCGATCTTCCGCAGCTCCCCGCCCGCCTCGAAGATGTCGAAGTGGAACGCGGCCGCGAGCCTCTTGGCCTGCGTGCCTTTGCCGCTGCCTTGAATCCCAAATAACAGAAGATCCATGTTACACGAGCTTCTCATAATCATGGGCAAGCATCTGGGCGTTGATCTGCCGGATGAGCTCCATCACCACCCCGACGATGATGATGAGGCCCGAGCCGGAGATGATGAGGTCGGAGCTGTTGAGCGTAGTGAAGCTCGTGAAGAGGAGCGGGATGACGGCCACGATGCCGAGGAAGACGCCCCCCCACAGGTTGAGGCGGTTACTGGTGCGCGCCAGGAGGTGCGCCGTCTGCGTGCCGGGCCGCACGCCGGGGATGAACCCTCCCCTTTTCTGGATGTTCTCCGCCAGTTCCGCGGGCTTGAAGGTGACCGAGACGTAGAAGTACGTGAACGCGAGCACCAGGAGGAAGTACGCGACCATGTAGGTGTAGCTGGGATTGCTGGAGCTGAGGTACGTGGCGATGAACTGTACGACACCCTGGAAGCGCGGCGCCGTCTGCAGGAACTGCGCCAGGACGCCGGGGAAGGTGACGAGGGAGATGGCGAAGATGATGGGGATCATGCCCGCTTGGTTGAGGCGGATGGGGATGCTGCCCTGCACGCCCCGCCCCGCGCCCTGGTTGGCGTAGGTGATGGGGATGAGGCGGTGCGCATCCGTGAAGAGCACCACCGCGATGAGCATGGCGACGGAGATGATGGCGAAGAACACGAACGCGCCCATCTTCGTGTCGCCGCTCATGAGGATGGCGCTCACGCGGGCGGGGATCTCGGTGACGATGCCCGTGAAGATGATGAGGGAGGACCCGTTGCCGATCCCCTTCTCCGTGATGAGCTCGCCGAGCCACATGAGGAACAGCGACCCCACGGTGACGAAGACCATGGGGGCGAGGACGTTGGGGAAGGAGGTGTCCACCAGGTTGATGCCGCCCGTGCCGCGGCTGAGGAGGATGAGGAACCCGTAGCTCTGGAAGAACGAGAGCGGCAGGGAGAGCCAGCGCGTGTACCGGTTGAGCTCCTGCTGCCCCTGCGCCCCCTCCTTGCTCAAGGCCTCCAGCTTGGGGAAGATGACCGTGGCCAGCTGGACGATGATGGACGCGTTGATGTAGGGCGAGAGCCCCAGCATGACGATGGAGAAATTGTCGATGGCGCCGCCCGTGAGCGCCGCGAAGATGCCGATGGCGCCGCCCGCATTGCGGTTATTGAGGAACTGGCCCAGCGCCGCGGGATCCGTGCCGGGCACGCTGATGTGCGCCGTGAGGCGGTAGAGGAAGAGGAGCCCGAGCGTGATGAGGATGCGCTTGCGCAGGTCCTCGGAGTGCCACATCTGTTGGAGGTACTTGAACATGGCTTAGGCGATGTCCACGAGCTGGAGCTTCCCGCCGGCCTTCTCCAGTGCTTCCTTGGCGCCGCCCGTGGCGGCGTGGACGGCGAGGGTGAATGCCTTGGTGAGGGAGGTCCCTCTAAGGAGCTTCACGGGACGGCCGGTGCGCACGATGCGCGCAGACCGCAGCGCCGCCACATCGTAGCTTCCTGCGGCGAGCTTCGCCTCCAGCACGTCCAGGTTGATGGCTTCGTAGTGCACGCGGCGCGGCTGCTTGAACCCGCCCATCTTGGGCTGGCGGCGCAGGAGCGGCGTCTGCCCGCCCTCGAAGCCGAACTTGCGGCCCTTCCCCACGCGGGACTGCTGGCCCTTGGTGCCGCGCCCGGCCGTGGTTCCCCCTCCCGCGGCATTGCCGCGCGCCACGCGCTTGCGCGGCCTCGTCGAACCCGGTGCTGGCTTCAGTTCATGGAGCATGGAGGCTGTGATTCTAGGGGGGTTTTTGGACTGGGTCAAATGGAGAACCAGCCCTTCTTCTCTCCTGGATTGCTGAGAGTTTCTCAAGAATTCTCGAATGCAGGACTTGCTCGCGCTCGATCATCCAGAGTGCCAATCCCGATTCAACAGGACATCACTCCGTATGGATGTCTATCTTCCACGCCACAGAATCACCATCTGAACACTCCCCCGCTTCCCCCTTTTCGGTTGTGATCATACGTTTACGGAAGAAACTTCCCGATCACCGTTGACGGGGAGTCGCATCCTGAGAAGAGTCGCCCCCTACCGGTACCTTGCCGTGGCACCGCCCCTTTCATTTCTTCCCCCCTCCCCCATGCACATGAAGAAATACCTGGCGTTCTTCCTCGTACTCCCGGCGTTCTGGATAGCGAGCGCGCGTGGAGAGAGCGCCTCCCTCCCCCTGCAGACGGCTTCCACATCACCGGAAACCACGAAACAACGCATCCTGGAGCTCGTGAACGGCGAGCGGCAGAAAGCGGCCCTCTCTCCCCTCACCTGGAACGATCGACTCGCGCTCGCCGCAAAGCGGCACGCCGAGGACATGCAGGCCCGGAACTACTTCAGCCACACGGGACTCGATGGCAGTTCCGCTTCTGACCGCATCAAGGCCGCCGGTTACGGCCCCACGTGCACCGGCTGCCGGTGGAGCACCTCCTTTGGCGAGAACATCGCCCGCGGCCAGCGCACGCCGGAACAGGTGATGGCGGACTGGATGAATTCCCCCGGCCACCGCGCCAACATCCTCAACCCGCAATTCCTGGAACTCGGTATCGGCATCGCCGGCACGTACTGGGCGCAGGAATTCGGCGCCATTCGCACGTGGTGATAGGCCATCGCCATGCCGAGTGGATGAGCCCCTCCCCGGAGGGGTTTTTCCTGTTTTCGAGTTTAGCCCTTGTGTATGCGGAAAAATCGATGCCCCTCCCCCACGGGGAAGGGCTAGAGGGGTGGGGGCAGACGATATCACTCTAACTTATTCCTCTTTGCCTGGCGGTTCTTCTCCTCCATCTCCTGACGGGAAACCTGCTGGACCTGTACGGCGTCGCCCGATGGGGCTTCCGCTTCCGCTGCCTTCTTCTCAACCGCCTTCTCTTCCACCATAGCGGCAGGGACGGCGCGCAGTTTCTGCAGTGCGATCATGGTGGCTTGCGCGTTGACGAGCTTGTTGCGCGAACCGAAACGCTTGCTCAGCACGTTCTTCACGCCTGCGTGGTCCAGGATCACGCGCAGGGCGCCCCCCGCGATCACGCCCGTTCCCGGAAGGGCGGGGAGGATGCGGATGCGCGCCGCCTTGTGCTTGATTTCCACGGCATGTGGGATGGTCCCCTCAATGAGCGGCACACGGAGCATTGCGCGCTTTGCGGCGGCGGTAGCTTTCTTGATGGCAGCCTGCACCTCGCTCGCCTTCCCGGTACCCAACCCCACCTTCCCCTTGCGGTTCCCCACCACCACGATGGCGCGGAAGCGCATGCGGCGCCCGCCTTTGACCACGCGGGTCACGCGGTCGATGCTCAGTGTCGCTTCCGCGAACTCACTCGGCTCGCGACGGCCGCGGCCGCGGTCACCACGCTTGCGATCAGGACGGGAGGATTTAGCCATAGGAGAATCAGAGGGAAGTGGAAGCGAAGATGGGCCTTGCGAAGCTTTCAGCTGTCAGCCCCCGGCATTCAGCGACACCGCTGGCAGCTGACCGCTGGCAGCTGACCGCTTGCCGGAGGGAAGTGAGGCCGGAAACAATAGTGTGCAGAATCATAATCAGAATTGTAAGCCGCCTTCGCGGGCGGCATCGGCCAAGGCTTTGATGCGGCCGTGGTAGCGGTAGCCGCCGCGGTCGAAGACGACGGAAGCGACGCCCTTCTCCTTCGCCTTCTTGGCGAGA
>CAYHOS010000048.1:0-4625 GCA_964358505.1 uncultured Candidatus Peribacteria bacterium | reverse complement strand
CTACGACGACCTGAGCAAACACGCCCAGTCCTACCGGCAGCTCTCGCTGCTCCTGCGGCGGCCGCCGGGCCGCGAGGCCTACCCCGGCGACGTCTTCTACCTCCACTCCCGCCTCCTGGAGCGGGCGGCCAAGCTGAACGAGGAGCTGGGGGGCGGCTCCCTCACGGCCCTCCCGATCATCGAGACCCAGCTCGGGGACGTGTCGGCCTACATCCCCACCAACGTCATCTCCATCACCGACGGGCAGATCTACCTGGAGAGCGACCTCTTCTACAAGGGTATCCGCCCCGCCCTCAACATCGGCATCTCCGTCTCGCGCGTGGGATCCGCCGCCCAGAGGAAGTCCATGAAGAAGGTGGCCGGCAAGCTCCGCCTGGACCTCGCCCAGTACCGCGAGCTCGCGGCATTCGCACAGTTCGGGAGCGACCTCGATGCCGCCACCAAGGCGCAGCTGGACCGCGGCGCGCGGCTCACCGAGATCCTCAAGCAGAAGCAGTACGAGCCGGTGCCGGTGGGGGAGCAGGTCGCTGTCATTTACGCCGGGACGAACGGGCATTTAGACAGCATTCCCGTGGACCAGGTGAAGAAATTCCAGAGCGAATTCCTCGCCTTCCTCGCCTCCAAGCACGCCAATGTCCTTGAGCAGCTCGGAAAGGAGATCACACCGGACACGGAGGAGACGCTGAAGAGGCTGATCGGTTCTTTCAAGAGCGAGAAAGGGTACGTTTCAAAGTCGTAAGAGACCAAGCGTGTCATGGTGAGCCCCGTCGAACCATGGCACGTATCACCCTTCGGCGGAGCTCAGGGTGACACGTTTACAACTTCCAAAGCACCATGGCCCGCAGCCTCAGAGACCTCCGCCGGAGTGGTTCGATCCAGCTCACCATGACAATGTTACTCATTCTATTTCCTCTCTAGACAATGACTCGAAGTCTCCGCGACCTCCGCCGGAAAATGAACGCCATCCGCTCCACGCGGCAGGTGACCAAGGCCATGGAGCTGGTATCGGCGTCCAAGATGCGGCGCGCCATCTCCGCCGCGCAGATGCTGCGGCACTACGCGGAGACATCCTGGAAGATTCTGCAACGCATCGCCGTCACGAATCCGGGTGTCCATCCCTTCCTGGAGCAGAAGCCCGTCGAGAACGTCCTAGCCATCCTCTTCTCCTCCGACCGCGGCCTCTCGGGGAGCCTCAATGCGCAGCTCTTCCGCGCGGCGGGCGCGTACATCGAGGGGCTCAAGTCGGTGCAGGGCTTCGCCAAGGTTGACTTCGTGGTAGCGGGGAAGAGGGGGCAGCAGTTTCTGGCTCGGACAGGCCAAAATGTCATTGCCGCGTTCCCGGCGCTCAGCAACCACCCCGCGTTCAAGGACGTCCTTCCCATAGCCCGCATGGCCACGGAAGGTTTCCTCAACGGCGCGTACGACCACGTGGTCCTCCTCTATACCGATTTCGTCTCGCCGCTTGTGCAGGATCCCGCGGTCAAGGTCCTGCTCCCCTTCACGAGAACGTCTCTCAAGGACATGATCGATTCGCTGGGGATGCGTCACCGTGGGAAAACCCATGACGATAGCGCGGGTATTCCTACCCGCGATATCTCCGAATACAAATTCGAACCTTCCCAGGAAGAAGTCCTCCGCGAAATCCTCCCGCGGCTCACGGAGATGCAGGTCTACCAGGGCGTGCTGGAGGCGGCCGCCTCGGAACACTCCGCGCGCATGGTGGCAATGCGCAGCGCCACGGACAACGCCACGTCCATCCTCGATGACCTCACGCTGACGTATAACCAGACACGGCAGGAGAAAATCACGGCGGAGCTTTCGGAACTTAGCGCGGCGAAGGCGGCATTGGATTAGAAAAGAACCCTGCGCCGGAGCGAGGGTTCTTGATGGTACAGGACTGAGTCAGTCTACATAGAGGATAGAGCATCCTCTTCCGTTTCGCAGATTGTGAACATGTGATTCAATCGTGTAATGACGAACACTTCCATGATCTCCGGCCGCAGAAAACAGAATCTCAGCTTGCCATCATGCTTCTTGACCGCGCGGTCGAATAAGATGAACGTATTCAACGCCGCTCCGGACATGAATTCCACTTTGGCGAGGTTGAGGACAAAGTGTTTCCCTCTATCCAACAGTGGGAAAACTTCCTCCGCTGTTTGCTCGATGTGTTCGGTATCAAGCATCTTGCGATCACAGAAACGTACGACTTGTACGTTTCTAACATCATCCACAATAATGCGTTTTCGAACCGATGGCGATGTACTCATGTGAGCCTCCTTTGCATTGTCAATGACCAGAACAACCTGTACCGATACTAATAATGAACCGAACGACGGACACGTCAAGGGAGTGAGTATCCTGCGTTCAGCGAACCGCAGTGGCAAGCGCAGGAATCACATGTTCGAATAGAACTGCTTCTTCTTGTTCTCGGCGCGGAACTGCTCGCGCTTGAGTGCGCGGATGCGCTGGAGGCGGCGCGTGAGGGGCTTTTTGTAGTGGGAGCGCTCGCGCAGCTTCTTGATGAGGCCGGTCTTCTGCACCTGCTTCTTGAACCGCTGCTGGAGGCGGTCGCCGGATTCGTCGCCGTGCTTGATTGCGTAGATTGCCATCGGGGAGAGGGTAATGGAGCATCGGAGGGGGTGCAAGTCAAAATGGCTTTGGAAAGAGGATTCCGATGATGCCGACGATTCCGACGTAGACCGTACATTGAAAGCTCAGAGGTTCTGTATGACATTCCTCGGCATCCTCGGAATCTTCGGAATCGTGTGTCTGTGCATGATGAAACTCCTCAGATACGAACAAATAAGTAGTACATGATTAATCTCATCCCTTCCTCGGAATGTATCCATTGCAGGGGCTTCACAATGCGGATAGACTCCACTCCGATATGGCTAAGAACCAGTACACAGCCGAGCAAATCACCGTGCTCGAAGGTTTGGAACCCGTCCGCAAGAGGCCGGGTATGTACATCGGTTCCACGGACCAGCGCGGGCTCCATCATTTGGTCTATGAGATCGTGGACAACTCCATCGACGAGGCCATGGCGGGGCACTGCACGCACATCACCGCCACACTCAACGACGACGGTTCCGTGACGGTGGAGGATAACGGCCGCGGCATTCCCGTGGACATCCATCCCGTCACCAAGCGCCCGGCGCTGGAAGTGGTGCTCACCACGCTGCACGCGGGGGGGAAGTTCGGCGGGGACGACAGCGGGTACAAGGTCTCCGGAGGGCTCCACGGCGTGGGGTCCTCGGTGGTCAACGCGCTCAGCATCAAGATGCGCGCGGAGGTGTTCCTCGACGGGTTCACGTATGTCCAGGAATACAAGCGCGGCAAGCCCACGATGGATATGAAGAAAGGGGCAAAGACGACCAAGCGCGGCACGCTCATCACGTTCTTCCCGGATGAGGACATCTTCGACACCACGGACTTCAGCTTGGACCTCATCCTCACGCGGCTGCGCCAGCAGGCGTACCTCACGCGCGGCGTCACCATTTCCGTGCTCGATGCGCGCAAGAAGCGGCCCGCGGAGGACGAGGGCTTCCCGCGGCTCTACCGCTTCCACTTCGAAGGCGGCATCAGCGCCTACGTGCGGCACCTCAACGAGTCCAAGGACGTGATCGGCGATCCCATCTGGTTCGAGAAGGACACGCCCGACGGGATGGTGGAGGTCGCCCTGCAGTACTCGCAGTCGTTCCAGGAGCACGTGGTGAGCTTCGCCAACAACATCCACACCGCGGAGGGAGGGCACCACCTCACGGGGTTCAAGGCGGCGCTCACGCGCACCATCAACGCCTACGCGCGCAGCTTCCAGATCCTCAAGGAGAAGGACGAGAACCTCACGGCGGACGACGTGCGCGAGGGGCTGACGGGCGTCATCAGCGTGCGACTGCGGGAGCCGCAGTTCGAGGGGCAGACCAAGGGCAAGCTGGGGAACGCGGAGATGAAGACGGCGGTGGAGACGGTGGTGAACGAGAAGCTGAGCCAGTACCTGGAGGAGCATCCTTCGGAAGCCAAGGACATCATCGCCAAATGCCTCCTCGCCTCCCGCGCCCGCCTCGCCGCGCGCGCGGCCCGGGACAGCGTGATCCGCAAGGGCGCCCTGGACGGCATGACGCTGCCGGGGAAGCTTGCGGACTGCTCCAATAAGGATCCCAGCCAGTGCGAGCTGTACATCGTGGAGGGCGATTCCGCCGGCGGCTCCGCCAAGCAGGGACGCAACCGGGAGTTCCAGGCCATCCTCCCGCTCCGGGGGAAGATCCTCAACGTGGAGCAGGCGCGCCTGGACAAGATGCTCGCCAATAACGAGATCAAGGCGCTCATCATCGCGCTGGGTGTCGGCATCGGCGAAGTGAAGGAGATGCAGAAGCTACGCTACCACCGCGTGGTCATCATGACCGACGCCGACGTGGACGGCGCGCACATCCGCACGCTGCTCCTCACGCTCTTCTTCCGCTACTTCCCGGAGATCGTGGAGGGCGGCTACCTGTACATCGCGCAGCCGCCACTCTTCAAGATGCAGAAGGAGAAGGAAGTGCGCTATGCCTACAACGACAAGGAGAAGGCTGCGGCCCTCAAGGAGTGGGGCGTGGACGAGCAGGAGGTGCAAGAGACGGAGGTAG
>CAYHOS010000047.1:0-5102 GCA_964358505.1 uncultured Candidatus Peribacteria bacterium | reverse complement strand
GGGCGGATGCCGGCGTTGAACAGGTCGGTCTCCAGGTAGATCTGGCCGTCGGTGATGGAGATGACGTTGGTGGGGATGTAGGCGGAGACGTCGCCGGCCTGCGTCTCGATGATGGGAAGCGAGGTGAGCGTACCGCCTCCGCGCTCGTCGCTCAGGCACACCGCGCGCTCCAGGAGGCGGGAGTGGAGGTAGAACACGTCGCCGGGATATGCCTCGCGCCCCGGGGGGCGTCGCAACAGGAGCGAGATCTGGCGGTACGCCCAGGCGTGCTTGCTGAGGTCGTCGTAGATGCAGAGCACGTCCTTTCCCTTGTCCAGGAAGTACTCGCCCATCGCCGTGCCCGCGAAGGGGGCGATGTAGGAGAGCGAAGCGGGCTCGGCGGCCCCCGCGGTGACCACGATCGTATAGTCCATGGCGCCGTGCTTGCGGAGCGTATCCACGATCTTCGCCACCTTGGATTCCTTCTGCCCTATGGCCACGTAGATGCAGATGACGGGACGGTCCGTCTTCTGCGTCTCCTTCTGGTTGATGATGGCGTCGATGGCCACGGCCGTCTTCCCCGTCTGGCGGTCGCCGATGATGAGCTCGCGCTGGCCGCGCCCGATGGGGATCATGGAATCGATGGCCACGAGCCCCGTCTGGAGCGGCGTCCCCACGCCCTTGCGCTCGATGACGCGCGGGGCGATCTTCTCCACGGGATAGAGCGTCTTGCGCTGGAGGGCGGGGCCGCCGTCCTTGGGGTCGCCCAGGGGGTTCAGCACGCGCCCGATGAGCTCTTCGCCCACCGGAACGGAAAGGATCTTCCCCGTGGCCTTCACGGTGTCCCCCTCTTGGATCTTCTGGAAGTCGCCAAGGACGATGGCGCCGACGGCATCCTCCTCCAGGTTGAGCGCGCTCCCCAGGACCCCGTTGCCGAAGTCCAACATCTCCGCGGAGCCCACGCGGGAGAGGCCGCGGATCTTGGCGATCCCGTCCCCCACTTCCGCCACGGTGCCTACGTGCTCGTGCGCCACGTCCTTCTTGTAGGCGCCTATGCGCTCCTCGAGCGTCTTGATGAGTGATTGGCTGAGCGTCATAGCAATGGGGTGGATGGGTGAGAGCGGGCATTCTTGCCCGCGGGAATCAGGCAGCGGAAGGAGCAAGCGATTTCCGGAAACGGTTCAGTGATCCCCGCACCGATGCGTCGAACCGCTCGTCCCCGATGCCCAGGAGCGCCCCGCCGAGGAGGCCGGGATCCGCCTTGCGCGCGAGGGTGACGTTCTTCTTCAGGATCGATTCGAGGATGGATGAAAGTTGGGCGGCCTCCCCGTCCCCGGAAGGGGTGACGAGCTCCGCGAAGACCACGCCGCCTTTCTCCATCATGCGGCGGACCGTGTGGGGGAACGAGCGCACCTCCGCGGAAAGGCCGTATTGGTGGAGCGCCGCGACGGCGGCGTCCGCCGCTTCGGCGTGCTTGGCGTGCGGCAGGGACGAGACAGTCTCGATGAGCCAGCGCGCAATGTCTTCTGCCGTCGCTTTCATCGGAGGGACTGGGAAAGTTCCCCGGTAAGTTCGGCGATGCGCTTCTTCTGGTCAGCCGGCGACCACTCGCGCTCCAGGATCTTCTCCGTCAGGCGCACGATCATTGCGGCCACGTTGTCCTGCACCTCGCCCAGCACCCGCGTGCGCTCCTCCTTGAGCTGCTGCCCGCCCTTCTGCAGGATGCGTCCCGCCTCTTCCTGCGCGGCACCCAGGATCTGCCGGCGCATCTCCTCCGCCTCCTTCTTGGAACGCTCGAAGAAGGCGCCCACCTCCGCGTCGATCTTCTTCATCTGCTCCGCGCGGAACGCCTCCATGTCCTTCTTCTGGTTCTCGATCTTCTTGGCGTCCTCCAAAGCCTTGCGTATGCGCTCGCTCCGCTTGTCGATGAGGTTGAGGAGCGGCTTGTACACGAGGAGCGTGAGCGCCCCAGCCACGATGCCGAAGTTCACCACCTGCGCGATGAGCAAGCCCCAGTTGATGCCTAATTTCTCAAGCAATTCCATAGATGGAACAGACGTAGCCGCGCCCCATCGGGGCGCGGATCGCGGCGTAGCCGCGAGAAAACAACCTTGAGATCAGACGAACTTAATGATCAGCGCCACCACGAGCGAGTAGATGGCAATGGCTTCCGCGAAGGCGACCGTGAGCACCAGGGCCGTCTGGATCTTGGAAGCAGCCTCCGGGTTGCGCCCGATGGCTTCCATCGCCTTGCTGGAAATCCAGCCGATGGCAAGAGCGGGCATCATGGAGCCGAAGACCATCGTCATGGCGACGAAGAAGTTCTTGTCGGAGAATACCGAACCGCCGGCGGCTACTGCCCCCGTTGCGGCTTGTGCGACCTCTGTTGCGGCCATACAAAGATTGGGAAGGGGTTAGGGGAAAATTGAGCGCAAGAAGTGTAAAGATGTGTCAAGAAGCAATCAAGGCTCTTTTCAGCAGATGCGTTATGACGCATGCGCCACAGCCCCGGCGGGACGAAGCTCCTCATGCCCCCCATGCGCCGTCACCGCCATCTTGAGGAACACGAGCGTCAACATGGAGAACACCAGCGCCTGGATGAAGCCCACGAAGATCTCCAGCCCGAGGAAAGGAATGGGCGCCACGTAGGGCATGAGGAAGGAGATGACGACGAGGAGCACTTCCCCCGCGAAGATGTTGCCGAAGAGACGGAAGGAGAAGGAGATGATCTTTGCGATCTCCGCCAGAAGCTCCAGGATGCCGATGAACGCCCCGATGGGATCCTTCCACGGCGGCACGAAGAACTTGCCCGCGTACGGGAGGATGCCCAGCATGGCGATGCCGAACACCTGCGTCATGACGACGGAGATCAGCGCCACCGCGAGCGTCATGTTCACGTCCGCGTTCATGGAGCGGAAGATGGGCACATTGATGAGCTCGCCGTGGATCTCCTCCGGAATGGTGATGGAACCGACGCCGGGGAAGATGCCCATCCAGTTTGCCGTGACGAGGAAGATGAAGATCGTGGTGACGAGGGGGAAGAACAGGCGCGTCTGCCTGCGGTCCCCCACCACGGAATCCCAGAAGTTGAAGAACCCCTCCACGATCATCTCCATGAAACTCTGGAACCTCCCCGGGACTTCTTTGTACCTCGTCATACGGGTGCAAACGGCAACGACCAACAGAACTGCCATCGCCAGCCACGCCATGATCAGGGTGTTGCGTACCTCGAACGACCCGATGTGCGCGATGGTTTCGGAGGCCAATGTGGGTGCTTCAACAGATGCCATGGACAGAATGTAAAATGAAGAATGAAGAATGTAAATGGAAATGTTCGTAAGGACGCGACACTGTGGTGAGCTTGACCCGAAGGGTTCCCTTTGGGGCCGAACCATGTCGCGTCAATCACAGAAAGCCTCAAAACCTCTTCTCCAGTATCTCTTTCAGCTTCCTCCTCAACCCGACAAACGAGAGGATGAGCGCCAAGGCCAGCCCCAGAAGGATGAAGACGGGGGAAGTCCCCAGCCACCGATCCACATACGCCCCCCCGAAACCGAACGCCACCGCCGGTATGGCGATGATCCAGCCCATGTCCCAGGCAAGGCGTACGGCAAGGATAAGGGCCGCGCGTATCCCCTCTTCCTTGGCCTTGGACGGCTCTGACGACGGTTGATCGGGCATGGGGATAGTGTACACTCGTGCCTTTCCCCCTCCAGACGTTCTTTTACAGCACCGCGTAGGGAGTCATCTGGTCCTTCCTGATTTTCACAACGAGGGGCTAGATCCCCCTCCCTACACTTCAAAGGAGCCTGGCAATGATTCAGAACATCGAACGAAAGGCTGCTCTTTACTTCACGGGGAAGAAAAGGATCTTCCTCACGGTGGAAACGGCAAAGGAGCACAAGACCCTCTCCATCAAACTCCCTCCCGGGATCACGCCGGAATTGGTCCGGTCGGCATTCATAGGACAAGCAACGAGGAGAAGCCGAGACGGTGCCTGGCTAGAACTTACCCGTCACCACATCGCTGATGAGGAAGCAGGCATCTTCACTGCCCTGCGCGTGATCCTCCTTGGAAAGAATCTGGCCGTCGTCTGGCATGTCGCTCGTTACCACGGCCATATTCTTGACCAATGCGCCGTCATGCCGTTCTACACGGCTTGCAGTAAATGGGCCGCATCAAAGGCCCTTATGGCTCCGTAGGAACGAAGGAGGGCGGGCGGGGGCAGGACACGGATGTCCTGCTCCTTTTTTTACGTATCCACCCATCATCAACACGCCGGGGATTGGATCGCACCCAAGAATCCATTCGACAGGCTCAGGACGAGTGGGTGCTCTTTACTGTTCGATGCGTGGCTGCTTCCCCCGCGCCTTCTTCCTGCGCAGCGCAGCGAGTTTGGCGATCTCCCGCTCCATGACGGCCGTGGCTTCCGCGAAGCCCTCGAGGTCGTCTCGCTTCTCCTTCCGCAGGCGCTCGGCTTCCGCCTTCGCCTGCCGGATCGCTTCTTCCTGCAACTCGTCAGCCCGGTCCGCCGTGTCCGCCAGGATGCGGAGGGATGCTCCGTCGACCTCCACCACGCCGCGCGACACCGCGAAGACGTGCTCCTCCCCCCGGCCCGAAGGCCCGCCTTGGGGGCCGCGCACGACCAGCGTTCCCGGCACCACGATGGAGATGAGCGGGATGTGGTGCGGCAGCACCGTGATCTCGCCCTGGGGCGTGGGGAGCGAGACGGACTCGGCGTCGCCCTCGTAGAGGACGCGGTCCGGTGTAATGAGCTGGAAGCGGAGCATAGTCGTGATGGTGGGATGGGCAGGACGCGGCATGCCGCGTCCATACGACGGGGACGCCTTACGCCTTCACCTCGTCGATGCCGCCCTTCATATAGAACGCCTGTTCCGGAACGTCATCCAGGTCGCCGTCGAGGATGGCCTTGAATGAGCGGACGGTCTCCTTCATGGGAACGTACTTTCCGGGGAATCCCGTGAAGACCTCCGCGACGAAGAACGGCTGCGAGAGGAAGCGCTGGATCTTGCGCGCGCGGTGCACGGCGCGCTTGTCCTCTTCCGCAAGCTCCTCCATGCCGAGGATGGCGATGATGTCCTGGAGTTCGCGGTAGCGCTGGA
>CAYHOS010000046.1:0-5173 GCA_964358505.1 uncultured Candidatus Peribacteria bacterium | reverse complement strand
TTGTTTCCTCCACCCCTACCCCCTCCTCCTTCGGAGGAGGGGAATGTTTGTTGTTTGGGCTTTTGTTCATGTTCTCCCCTTCCTCCTTTGGAGGAAGGGGCTGGGGGATGGAGGAAACAAAAACAGCACACATCCCCTACAATCCCTCCATGCGCCCCCTCCCAAGAAGCTTCTACAACCGCAAGACCGTCGAGGTGGCGAAAGACCTGCTCGGGAAGTTGATCGTGCGCCGCGACGGAGACGCAGTGCGGATCGGTAAGGTTGTGGAGACGGAAGCCTACCTCGGCCCGCATGATTTAGCCGCGCATTCTGCGAGGGGAAGGACGCCGCGGACGGAGGTGATGTTCGGACCGCCGGGACACGCGTACGTGTACCTGATCTACGGCATGCACCACTGCCTCAACATCGTGACGGAGGAAGAGGGGCATGCATCGGCGGTGCTGATACGCGCGCTGGAACCCGTCCGGAACCTCCTGGGACGCTCGAACGGTCCGGGGCTCCTGTGCAAGGCGATGGGGATCGACCGGTCGCTGAACGGGCATGATCTCGCCAAAGCGTGTCACCCTGAGCTTAACCGTAAGTGTCATGGTGAGCCCCGTCGAACCATGGCACGTCTGATAAGGAAATATACTTTGTGTAAAACGTCATCCCTCGACGGAGCTCGGAGTGACACGCTAGACGGAGCTCACCATGACACTTCCTCTCTGGTTCATCAGAGCATCATGTTCATCGCCGAGCCGGAGGAAGCGGAGGAATTCGTGATCATCAAGCGTCCCCGGGTAGGCGTCGCGTACGCAGGAGCACGGTGGAGCAGGCGTCTGCTGCGGTTCTCCATCAAGGGAAATCCCTGCGTTTCCAAAGCGTGAGGATCACGGATGGTCGATGGCCATGTCCGAAACCCACATGTTCCCTTTCCGCGTGAGGATGAAGTGGACGGCTTCCGCGATGTCTTCGGGTTCCGTGTACGCCTCCATGGGGCGCTTCTCCCCCGCCGCGGCGAAGAGGTGCGTGCGGGTGCCGGCGGGATACACGCCCGAGACGCGGATCGCGGTGTCCTTGAGGTCTTCCTTGAGCGCATCGGTGAACCCGCGGAGCCCCCACTTGCTGGCGGCGTACGCGATGCGCCCGGGCGTAACACGCAAAGCTTGCTTGGAGACGATGTTGATGATGGCCGCCTCCGGCCGCTTGCGCAGGTGCGGCAGGACGAGCCGCGTGAACTTCATGAGGCCGGTGAGGTTGACCTCCATCACGTCATCAATGGCCTCTTCTTCCAATTCGTCGAGCGGGTTGGCAAGGTGCCAAACGCCGGCGTTATTGATGAGGACGTCGATACCTCCGAAACCCTCCACGATCCTCTCCACGGTCTTCGCACGGTCCCGCGCATCCCGCAGGTCGCAGACGTAGGTCCGCGACGCGGGGCTATCCATGGCCGCGAGCGCGGCGGCGAGCTTCCCTTCCGTCCGCCCCACGAGCGCCACGTGCGCGCCTTCTTCCGCAAAGCAGATCGCCATCTGCTTCCCCATGCCGTCACCCGCCCCGGTGACGACGATGACCTTGTCCCTCAACGTTTCCATGCGCGCAGTATCTACTGCGTACATGGAAGAATCAATCCAGCGCTATCCTCGATATTTCCTCTTCCCGTACCCCAAATCTCGCATACCCCTCTTGTTCGAGGTCCTGCGCCAGCGCCGCGCCGCCGCTCTCCACGATCTTCCCCTTGACCATCACATGGACGTGGTCGGGCGTGACCTCATCGAGGAGACGTGCGTAGTGCGTCACGATGAGGGCGGAGAAATGCGGCGACCTCATCCGATTGATTCCATCGGCAACGGTTTTCAATGCGTCGATGTCCAGGCCCGAATCGGTCTCGTCGAGGAGCGCCAATCGCGGCCGGAGGATATGCATCTGCAGCACCTCCGCCTTCTTCTTCTCCCCGCCGCTGAACCCCTTGTTCAAGGACCGTTCCGCGAATGCGGGATCCATCTTCAGCCCTTCCATCCCCTCCTCCAGCATCTTCTTGAACTTGATGGGGCTCAAACGCCTGCCCCCCGTAGCACCGCTCTGCGGTGCGAAGGTGGGCCGAGCTTTGGGATCGCGCGCCGCCAGCTGGGCATTGTACGCGGCGAAGAGGAAGTTGCGGAGCGTGACGCCCGCGATCTCCTTGGGATACTGGAACGCAAGGAAGAGCCCGGCCGCCGCCCGTTCCTCTGCCGCCATCGCGAGTAGGTCCTTCCCTCCGAACACCGCCGAGCCGCCCGTCACTTCCAGGAGAGGATGCCCCATCAACGCGTTCACGAGCGTGGATTTCCCCGAGCCGTTGGGACCCATAACGGCGTGGATCTCCCCTTCCTTGATCTGGAAACTGACCCCCCGCACAACCTCCTTGCCTCCCACGGAGACGTGGAGATCGGAGACGGTGAGGAGGGGGGAGGGCGGAGCCATGGGAAAGGATTGTACGTGAAAAGTATAGAGTATTCAGTATGGAGTATTGAGAGGGCTTGTCATTGATGTTGTTCGATCGCCCGAACGAATGCCTCGGGTTCGATGAGCGGCTCGGAGTGGCCGCCTTTCATTGCCATCACCCGCATGTTCGCGGGATGCTGCTGTGCCGTGAACCTCTCCCCCGCATGCGTCATGCTGTCACGGTCGCACGTGACCAACACGATGCCCGCTCCTCCCCGCATGTGCATGGTGTCGTAACCTTCGTAGGGAACCCGGAGGTGCGCGAGCACCGCTTGGAACGTCCGGTCCCGACGCGCCGTGTCCTCGGGTTCTTCCTGGGGAACGTGCCCGTCTTGCCGTCTGCCGGTGACGAGAATGTCGGGAATAGGCCGCGAACGGCGGATGAATCCTTTCAGGTCCCTCAAGATACCGCGGTTGATGGGATCCCGGATCCAGTTGAGGGGACCCATGAGCTTGCTCCACGCCTTCCCCAACGGCGACTGGGGGGCGGGGACGGGCAACGCAACCGATGCCGAGGGGTTGATGAGGACAGCGCGGCTGACCTGTGGAGGGAAGGAGGAACCCTCTTGCAGCATCTGCGCAATCATCGGACAGCCGGCCGAATGCCCCCACATTTCCACATCACCCGTCATGGAAGGGACCTTCTGACGCAGCGCACGGATGGCTTCTTGAAAGAACTCCACATGCGGTTCAAAGGCTTTGGCCTGCTCCGCCGCGCCCGCGAATTCATCCGTGACGTGCCCCATCTTGGATTCCGGTTGACCAATGACGATGACCGTCCTCCCCGCGTGCGCAATTTCCTGCGCGAGTGGCGCTACGGACGCCAAATCGTTTGAGATGCCGGGGATGAACACGACAGGTGGAAGGTTGCCGGCTTCCTTCCCTTCCCTCATCGGCGGTTGGAGTACGGTATACCGCGCGGAAATATCCCCGCCGTACGCATGCACCGTCACGGTCCCTTGCCGAAGGAATTCTTCCGCCACTCGATCCCTCCGTTCTTGCTCCTCATGAACCTCCTTCCGAACTCCGCGGGAGGGGTTCTCCGTGCGCTTTCCAAACAAGCGGCGCATGCGGTTCCCCCAATTGTTTCGCTCCGCATAAAACTCATTCGCTTGTTCCGCCCGCCACTCGCGCAGGTGCAAAGGGCGGCGCTTCATCCCTTCGGCCTCCAGCGGACGGCGTTCCACATCCTTGGTCGCATATCCCAGCGCATGGGGTATCCCGCTATCTTCCAGCGCAAGCGCTTCGGGATTCCGCGGCTCCTGTTCCCGTTCAGAAACATCCACCTGCGGTGGAAAATCAGGAAGTATTTCCGGGTTTGGAGGAGTATCCATATGGATTATATTATACCATATTTTGTCAATAGTTGTAGCCAAGCGGTGTTTTCCGCATACTGATGCTGCTACCGTGTAGGCCATGCCCCAAATCACCTTCACTTACGCCGGCCAGACGAAGACCGTCCAAGCGGACGCCGGCAAGACCCTCCTCCAGGCTGCGATCGATAACCAAGTCCCCATGGAGCACGCGTGCGGCGGCAACGGCTTCTGCACCACGTGTTTATGCAAGGTGAAGGAAGGTGCGCAGAATTTGACTCCCCGCAACGACCGCGAGGAGATGATGGGGGTGGAAGGCGATGACCGGCTCGGGTGCCAGGCGACGGCGAATGGGGATGTGGCGGTCGAGATGGAAGGATGATGTGGATTCGTTCTCAAACCCGCGCCAAGGAGAGCAACTTCGCCTTCACCTCTTCATCATAAGGCTCCAGCCTGTTGATGCGGCGGTACACCTCCTCCGCCTTGTCCGTCTGCCCCAGCTGCATGTAGCACTCCGCGAGGAGGTGGAGGAGCTGCGTGTCGCGCGAGAGGCGCACGCTCGCCTTCTCCAGGAGCGGCGCCGCCTCTTCGAACCTGCGCGCCGCGATGCACGCGCGGCCGAGCGCGTAGGACCTCTCCGGCACCTGCGGCTCGCGGTTGAGCGCCTCCTGGTACGCCTGGCACGCCTCCACGTACTTCGCCTGGCGGTAGTAGGAGAGGCCGAGGTTGCTGAAGAACGAGACGTCCTGGCGCTGCTGGAGGAGCTCCTTGTACATCGCTTCCGCCTTGTTCTCGCGCCCCGTGGTGAGGTAGAGCTTCGCCAGCTCCGCCTGCACGTCGATGGCGTGCGGCTGCACCGTGAGCGCCTGGATGAAGAGGCGCTCGGCCTCGTCGAGCTTGTTCTGCGCCAGAGCCTTCTCCGCCTGGCGGGAGAGGGAGCGGACCTGCTGGAGCTCGATGGCGGAGGCGCGCGGGCTGCGGTGCGGGCGGAAGATGCGCTTCTCCTCGATGAAACTCATGCCCCTCTCCTCCGCCTGCTGCAGCCGCTGCTTCATGCCGCGCACGAAGCGCCGCACCGCGCGGTTGCGCAGGAGCATCCGCACTCCGAAGAGCAGGAGGATCCCCAGGAGGGAGACGGTGAGAACGTACAGATAGACCATAGGGATCTCTGCCAGGCTTGGAGCCTAGCACTCGCAAAAAAATGAAGCAAGGGAACAAATGAGAGTATATCGCAAGCTCACGCACCCTGACTCATGCTCCTCCTCTTCACTCCTCTCCCCCCTGCCCCCCTCTCCTCCTGTTCACTCCTCTATCCCCCAACTCCTTTCTCCTTTCCTCTCCCCCCTGCCCCCCTCTCCTTCGGAGAGGGGGAGTACTTCCCGTGCTTGAGAGGTTTC
>CAYHOS010000045.1:0-5669 GCA_964358505.1 uncultured Candidatus Peribacteria bacterium | reverse complement strand
GCCACTCTTCATGATGCAGAAGGAGAATGAAGTGCGCTATGCCTACAACGACAAGTAGAAGGCGGCGGCCCTCAAGGAGTGGGGCGTGGACGAGCAGGAGGTGCAAGAGACGGAGGAAGAGACGGAGGCGACAGAAGAATCAGAGGAGAAAGAGGAAGTTCAGGAGAAGGGGAAGAAGGGGAAGACGGAGGTGAAGCGCAAGGTGAGGGTGAACATCCAGCGCTACAAGGGTCTGGGGGAGATGAACCCCGAGCAGCTGTGGGAGACCACCATGGATCCCGACCGACGCATCATGCTGCAGGTGACGATGGACGACGCGGAGAAGGCCGATGCCACGTTCACCACGCTCATGGGTTCCGAGGTCGCGCCGCGGAGGAAGTTCATACAGACGCACGCGAAGGGCGTTAAAAACTTAGATATTTAAAGCATGGGAAAGCTCTCTCTCGCCGCATTCATCCTCGTCTGGGCGATCGTCGTCTTCCTCTTCGGGAAGAGGTTCTTCCGCGCCCTGCGCGCCCGCCGGTGGGGGGACATCATCCTCTACGGCATCGTCCTCTCCTTCCTTGTCTCGTTCGTCGAGCTGTTCGTCTTTTTCTCCTACGCCCTCCTGGACCCGACGGTGTTCCTCTAAAGGTTGGATGGCCGCGTCCGGACCGGTATCATCAGGCCATGGAAACGCCGTGGCTTTTCATTGCGCTGGGGGATGCGGGGGTGGTGCTCGGGATCGTCCTCGTTGCGCTCGGCATGCGCTTCCGCCGGAAATTCCTGTGGATCTCGGGCGCCGCCCTGTCCATTCTGGGGGCGGCGACGGTCCTCCTCTGCCCCGTCTGCGCGGAGTGCGGAGGGAAGACGACGCAGGGAAGCCCGTGGGAAGGCGTCTGCTGTGTGCAGTCCTGGAGGTCGGCGAAGAACATCCTGTGGTGGGAGTTGATCACGGAACCGGGGAAGTGGAAATAACCTCACCCCCCAACCCCCTCTCCTTCCACGTGAAGATTGTGGAGAAGTTCTTCCGTACAACAAATCATCGGAGGAGAGGAGAGGGGGCGTACGGCTTCACAAGAAGGACTTCCATGACAGGAAGTGCTCCCCCCTCTCCTATCCTCTGTTACTCGTTCAGCAAGCGATATCCTCAACTGTCCTTGAACGAAGGAGGAGAGGGGGGTTTGGGGGGGTGAGGTTAGTCTTCATCCACTTCCCCCATCCGGTCCTTGAGGACGTACGTATCCAGGTTCGTCTCGCCCAGGAGCTTGGTCACCTGCGGGATCGCCTGGCCGTACTTGATGGCTTTCTGCTTCCCCGCCTTCATGTCCCGCAGGATGATGGTCCCTTCCTTCACTTCCATCTTGCCCAGGAGGAGCGTGTAACGGGCCTCGAACTTGTCGGCCAGGCGCATCTGGCTCTTGAGGCTGGCCTCGCCCAAGGCGCCGATCGTATGGACGCCGAGCTCGCGGAGCTGCGAGATGAGCGTGAGGCACTGCTTCTTGGCCTCCGGACCAAGCTGGGCAACGAACACGTCCACGTGGTCCTTGTGGGGGACGGAGATGCCGGCTTCCTTCATGTGCCAGATCATGCGTTCCATGCCCCCCGCGAATCCGACGCCGGGCGTGGGCTTGCCTCCCAGGAGCTCGATGAGGCCGTCGTAGCGTCCGCCGCCTCCCACGGCGTTCTGCGCGCCGGTGGACTGGTCCCAGAACTCGAAGACCGTCTGCGTGTAGTAGTCCAACCCGCGTACGAGCTTGGGGTTCTCCACGTACCGCACGCCGAACGCATCCAGGTACTCCTTCAGCGTGGCGTGGTACTGCTTGCTCTCGTCGCTCAGGTAGTACTCCAGGGTGGGCGCGGACTTGAGGAGGATCTGCGTGTCCTCGTTCTTGGAGTCCAGGATGCGCATCGGGTTCGTCCCCAGACGCGCGCGGTCCTCTCCCGGCAGACGGTGTTCCTTGCCCATGAAGAAGTCCCTCAAGCCCTCCACGTAGGCCTTGCGGCTCTCCGGTGAGCCGATGTTATTGAGCTGGAGGGTGAGGCGGTCCAGGATCTTCACGTCATCCAGGATCTTGGTGACCACGTGGATGAGCTGCGCGTCCAGGCTGGGGTCTTTGAGGCCGATGATCTCCAGGTCGAACTGGTGGAACTGGCGGTAACGTCCTTTTTGGGGACGATCGTGCCGGAAGCACTGGCCGATGGCGTAGAACTCCACGGGCTGCGGGAGCTGCTGCATGCCGTGTTCCACGTAGGCGCGGCAGATCCCCGCGGTGAACTCCGGGCGCAGCGCCAGCTCCGCGGCGTCCTCCCCGTCCCTCTTCTTCCCGGCAACCAGGAACAGCTCCTTCTCCACGATGTCCGTGTGCTCGCCGATGCCGCGCTCGAACACGCCGCGGTACTCGAACATGGGCGTATCAATGCGCTTGTACCCCGCCTGGCGGCAGCGGTGCCGCACGGCCTTCTTGATGTAGGTCATGTACTGGTGGTCCTCCGGCAGAACGTCATGCGTGCCCTTCGGTGTGCGGAACAGGGGTTCGGCCATATGAACCTCGGGTGAGGCTCCAGGGATGGTACCAGGAAGAAGAGTTGTTGACAAGGCGGTGGATGGGTTGAGGCGTATCCCACTCGCACAGTGCGATGGAGGCTGTGGGAGTTCTGAAAGTCGATATTCACACGTAACAATAACACTGTACAATGCTCCAGCACGTGGCGGGCGTAGCTCCCGCCTCCGCCCTCGCTCCGCTCGGGTCTACGGCGGGCAGGCAGTTGGTTTCCGCCTCGGGCGGATTGAAGACCATCATGGTACTATTCATTCACTTGTGGCGGGCGTAGCTCAGTTGGTTAGAGCGCCAGGTTGTGGCCCTGGAGGTCGTGGGTTCAAGACCCATCGCTCGCCCCATTTTGGTCCCAAGGTTAGCAATTTCAAGTCTAGCTATGTTCGTGATATCCGAAGATGGAAAGACCGTATTCGTTTCACTCTCGTCTCGGCGAAATATTTCTGAGTGCTCTTACTTCTTTTTCCGACGGTTCTTCGGATCAGGTGAATCGGGAGTGTAGAGTCTCTGCGGGTGCAGCAGCACTGAGCGGGCAGTACGATCTGTTCTTTTACCCGGTTTGAGCAACGGTTTCGTCTGAGAGAGCCTACGGAAAAATTGGCCTCGTTGCAGATCGGGCATTTGTTTCATCAGGTACTCTTCCATCTCCGCATCACGCTGTTCCAGTATTTGTTGTGATTGAGAAATCGCAGGAGTGGAAAGAAGGCGCTCTGCCTGTCGTGGAGTCATCGCCTTCGAAGCCACTAGCCGACTGAGAATGGTCTGCGCCCGCTGAACCTGTGTACTGTGGCGCAGGAACAGCTTGAGAGCAAAAATTTGAAATTGTTCGACAGGCTTCTCGTTCCCTGTTGGCAAGATCGGCTCGATGGCATCGAGAACAAATTGACCCATGTTCGGATCTTGGAAGTATTCGTATCCGTGTCTGACCAACGCGGCGGGAGAAACTTTTGCTACCTCCGCATAAAGATTCTTGGCGAGTGCATGTTCACGGTGCTGTGCAAGATCAGATGCGCAACGAGCGCACGCTTGGGCATGGCTCTCTCGTAATGGTAACCAGAGTTCTGCGGCTTCTTTATATTTATTTTGCTTCAGCAAGAAGTTGGCGAGTGTTAAGCAATTGCCAGGATCTTCCGATTTGATTTCATGCAATGTATATAAGATTTTCTCAGTAATATCAGGAGCAATATCATACACATTCGCCGCTACAGACCGATATAGATTAACCGCAACTGATACTGATTGTATGACCTCATGCATCCTCAATTCTGGGAGGACATGATCCGAAGAAAGCTCAGTGATGATACGAACCAGACCTCTCGTCACGGCAGGCATCAGACGAGGATCCTGTTGCAGCAAAGGAATCCAGATATGAAATGCGGATGCAACATCCTTAGCTGTTATTGATTGACCTGCTTGTGTGAGCCACTGGTGAGCCGTCTGAGGCACGGTATCGATGGTAATCGTCTCATCGAGCGCCTCGATATTTACCGACGTGCTCTTCAGCTCTATTCGTTTCCCTTTATTTTGCGGTTTTGCGAAGTCGTGGCAGATAGAATGGGCATAACGGATGAGTGCATCCACTTCGGGGTTGCTTCCTATTACGTTGTACTCGCTCGAGAATCTCATGAACGAAAATGCCTGTTGTGGTGCATGTCTCAAAATGATTCGCCAGAGCCGATTCGCTGTTTGCAAATCACGGTGCTGAGACACGATTACTCGTGCCATATTCATCCACGAGCTTAATGTTTCATTATCTGCAGATGCCGTGATACTCGCCTCGCATTGACGAAGGACGTCAGCCTGTCGTGATGTGGCTACCAATAGTTTCGCCTGCTCAATATGCACATCGAAAGGCTTTGGACTTGTTGCCATTCCGTCTTCAGGCGCAGGCGAATACGAAGTCTCTCTCATGAATCGAACATAGGCTTTCTTTATCACTCCGTCTTCAGGCCATGCTGCCCGGAGTCTCTTCCAAATAATAGATGCTTCGGTAGTACGACCCGCTCTTGCATAGGAATAGGCAAGACTGATGCAATGAGATACGGCGCCATTTTCTTTTTCAGAAAGTTCGACCAACATTCTTGTAAGTTGTGATGTTGCTTCCTTTTGACCCAATCTCATTGTTGTTGACGCGGCGTCACAAAGTTCATCGGCATTGGGAGTATTTTGCAGGGTCTGACGCCAAGCCTCTTCAGCAATCAGACAGGCCAGATCGTGATGCCCTTTCTGGAACAAATCTTTCGCAATCACATAACCAGCTTTTGGCCACTGTTCACGACACCCTGCGATCAGACGCTGGATGATAGAAGGTTGGTTCGTAAAGGTCTGAACCAGCGATCGAAAAACTCCAAACGCTTGTTTCCTCGTTTGCTCTTGTCTGCTCGAAAGACGTTGGCTGATTTCCTCGGGATTATTCCGCCTGTGAATTTCTTGTTCCAAAGCTGCTGTCTGTTGATCCTTCTCAGGCAACGGCGTGGTGAGGCCATGCATTGAATCTTGTTCAATCACGTTAATACTATAAACGATTGTTCATCTATTGTCTATTTTGTTGTATTCCTCATGGGGATTAGGCATGAGATGTTTATATTGTCTCCAGGCGCCGAGATTCTCTTTCGAGGACATTCATCCCCGTGTTCCACTGGTTGTTTCCTTGGCATTGGATACGTGTCTTTAGCCCGAATAAATAGTAACCTACCCGCGTACACTCCCCACCTCTCACGGCGCTTGTGAACCGTCGGGTTTCTTCTGCGTATTCACCCCTTCCGCCTCCACCATGAACACAACCTTCTCATCACCCTGTTGAGGCTTCTCCTCTTTGGGTTCGGCGGCAGCAGCCGGTGCGGCCGGTTGAGGAGGGGCTGAAGGCTGGGGGGTGGCTGGAAGAGGGACTTGCGGTGGCGGAGGAAGGGCTTGCTCGGGCGCAGGCGGGGGAGTTTGCATCCTCTTCTTCAGGTTCTCCCTGTACCGCTGGCGTTTGAGCCGCTTCCTCTCGCGCTCACGGACCTGCCGTGCCTTCTCCTCCGGCGTCAGTCCCTGCGTCGGGGCTGTGGGAGTTGAGGGAGGTGCGACGGTGCCCGGTATCGGAGAGGGAGGAGGCGGGGACTCCGGCGGCTTCACGGGGGTTGCAGGGGG
>CAYHOS010000044.1:0-6067 GCA_964358505.1 uncultured Candidatus Peribacteria bacterium | reverse complement strand
CACTGGCCAGGCATCAGCCCCTATACTTTGCCTTGCGGCTTTGCAGGGACCTGTGTTTTTGATAAACAGTCGCCTGGGCTCTTTTGTTGCAGCCAGCCCCTCTTTTGCGTCTTACGTCAGGAAACTGCGCTTCATTCGATCGTACAGTTTCCGCTTCGAACTTCCATGATGCTTGAGCATTGTCTCGCGCTCATCAGCATCTTCCTTTCCTCGATACGCTTCAGCATAGATGATGATCCACTCGCCGGATTGACGATGAGTTGCAGCCTGCCGCCCTGCATTATGTTCCTGCAAGCGACGCTGCAGATTCTCCGTCTTTCCAATGTAGAGATCGTTCGTCCCCGTATGCTGAATAATGTAGACGCACCACATCTTCTGCATTGTAGCATTCAAAACGCAAAAGAGGGGCTGGCAGTCCTTATCCCGAAGTTACGGACGCTTCATTGCCGAGTTCCTTAACGCGAGTTTTCCCGTTCACCTAGGTCTACTCGACCACCCCACCGGTGTTGGTCTGCGGTACGGTCTCATGGGACTCTCGAAGCGATGGTTTTCTTGGAGGCAGAATGAGTCGGACTCGACCCCTTACGGAGCCATTCGGGATCGACGCTCAGCTCAAGCGGGGGATTTGCCTCCCGCTCTCGACGCTTTACGTCTTCCACGTGCAGTCAATCACACGTTCCGGTCATCCCACCCCGTCACACCGCTCCTAGAATGCCAGCATCCGTTCTCTCAGGCGTCCAGCCCCTCTTTGTTCTCAAACACACCATGAGTCATTGCATACAACAACTCATCTACTTCATAAGAACAAAGAGGGGCTGGAGAGGTCGGAAAGACTTTCAACTAGCATCCTCTGGCGATTCCCATGAGGTACAGGAATATTGACCTGTTATCCATCGGTTACGCCTTTCGGCCTGGCCTTAGGACCGACTAACCCCACGCCGATTGCCGTTGCGTGGGAAACCTTGGGGATTCGGCGGGCAGGGTTTTCACCTGCCTAGTAGTTACTCATGCCAACATTCTCGCTTCCGTCCGCTCCATCCCAATCTTCACAGAGGGACTTCACTGCTGGACGGAACGCTCCTCTACCATGCGGCAGAGCCGCAACAATTGGCTTGTAGCTATTAGCTTGTAGCATTGGGCTGACGATATGTTAGTGTCTTGATGAAGCTTCCGAGTTGCTTCGTAACGATTTCTGCTTCCTGTTCCAGAAGCTGTTGGTCTTCCATGGTGATAAATCCATCATCATGGGCAAGATCAAACGCTGCAATAATCTCATTCATGGATCCAATGGATATCCCGAGAAAACGTGCAAAATCCTTGTCTGATTTCTTCGCAGATCCCTCGGCTATGTTCAAGAGGACAGAAAAAAGAGATCTTTGAACCTGATCTTCAAGTCGATATCGTTCTTGATCAGGGAATTTCTCGAGGAAATGACGTACGGTTTTGCGAAACTTCTTCGCATCCTTATAAACCTGAAAATCTTTGAATCGGAAAGTCTTCATGACATTAGAGTATCAGCCAAATGCTAATTGCCAATAGCCAACTGTTGTGGCCCTGCCACATCCACCGCTTCGGTGTACCGTTTAGCCCCGTTGAATATTCGGCGCATCGATGCGTCGACCAGTGAGCTGTTACGCTTTCTTTAAAGGATGGCTGCTTCTAAGCCAACCTCCTGGTTGTCGAAGCACTGACACTACCTTTACCACTGAACGGTACTTTGGGACCTTAGCGAATGATGAGGGTTGTTTCCCTTTCGACGATGGCAGTTCGCTGTCACCGTCTCACTCCCGTCGCCTTTGACGGCAGGTATTCGGAGTTTGTCAGGATTTGGCAGGTCGAGGAGACCCCCGCATCCAAACAGTCGCTCTACCCCCTGCCATGCACGACGAGGCTGCCCCTAAAGGCATTTCGAGGAGAACCAGCTATCTCCGGGTTCGGTAAGCTTTTCACTCCCATCCACAAGTCATCCCAACGTCTTGCGATACGTTATGGTGCGGGCCTCCAGCCGCCTTTCGGCGACCTTCACCCTGCTCATGGATAGCTCACCCGGTTTCGGGTCTTGTCCCTGCGACAACCCACCTTCGCACGAGGCGACGGTGGGCAAGCGCCCATTTCGGACTCGCTTTCGCTCCGGCTCCGGCTGTTGCTGCCTTAGCCATGCCACAGAGAACAAAGTCGTTGGCTCATTATGCAAAAGGAACACCGTCACCCAGCCCCTACTGGCCTGATTGACCTGAGTCATTTGGAAATAACTCAAGACTCTCAATACAGTAGGGGCTGGGCTCCGATTCCTTGAACGCATCACATTTCAGAGACTATTTCATCCCCCTTTCGGGGTGCTTTTCACCTTTCCCTCACGGTACTATCCGCTATTGATCTCTGCACCTGCTTTAGCCTTGGATGGTGGTCCACCCGGATTCGGGCCGGATTACACGTGTCCGACCTTACTCAGGATCCTCCTACCGCCTTCCACTGTTTCGTCTACGGGGCTCTCACCCTCTATGGCCGCCCTTTCCAGGGACGTTCGCCTACAGTGGAAGTGTCGGATATCGGAGTCCTACAACCCTCAGCCCCTCTTTTTTCTCGTACGAGTGCCAAGTTCTTTAGCTCTTGAACTTGCATCCCTCTCAAGAAAAAAGAGGGGCTGAGTTTGGGCTGTTCCCTTTTCGCTCGCCACTACTCAGGGAATCTCGGTGTTGATTTCTCTTCCTCCGGTACTGAGATGTTTCAGTTCCCGGAGTGACCTTCCAGCCCCTATTTTCATTCCCGTTGTAACATGCTTCAGAACGGTCTGAAACAAATTCCTCAGGGAGGGAAAATAGGGGCTGGATCCTAGAACATAACTTCTAGGGGGTTTCCCCATTCGGAGATCTCCGGCTCATAGAGCCTGCCTAGCGGCTGACCGGAGCTTATCGCAGCTGGCTACGTCCTTCATCGGAGTGCAGAGTCGAGGCATCCATGTGATGCGATGAGTAACATTTTCCTTCCCTGTACCGGAGCGCGAAGCGCGACTGGTACAGGGGTCCTATTCATGTGCTACAACCTGGATACAAGCGCAGCGCATGTGTCCGTTTCCGTATGCGATAGGAACGCGTACGGATTTGAAATTCAGTTGATCAATTTCATCGAGCCGATGATGCCAAGAAACGTACGGGCAGGCACTCGGACAAAAAAATGCGGGTGGCTCACGCACACCCGCAGGAATGTCGTCTCAAGAGACGCAAGTCCTACGAGTGATCGTGCTGCACCATAGAGTGCAGGTATATTAAAGGAGGATGCGTGAGGGTCAAGGCGAATTGGCGACTTTTTCTGCACACCTCTGCCTATTTCTCCCAGTGACAACACAGAGAAACTGACTATCTCCCTCCCCTTTTACTCTGAAGGAGTAGACGGACAAGCGGCAAGATCACCCGGAGGAACTTCCGTCCCCTCCTCTGCCTGCAGTTGCGGTATATTCGCCACTCTCCTCACGCAAGCGCAAATATCATTGAGCAGCTGCGAAACCATCTGTTGCGCAGACGTTCCTTTGAGAGCATTTTCGATCTGCGGTCGGCGCTCCTCCACTATGCGATGTATGGAATAGAGCGTGGCCACTTGTTCGCAATGCATTAAAAGTTGTTCTTGAATAATGCGACCAAGTATCTCTGCGGGAGTTACTTCTCTTGGGGATGATGCGGTCATATTCATTGAAGAGAGAATCAGCATCCCACCCGAAATCTATCGAATAGGGTGGTCATGCTCCCCCCACCGGTTTTCTATGTCAAGAAGAGATGGAATTCCCAGGTTCCACACGACAAAAAAGGGCAGCTGCCCTTCCCCATGGGAAACGGAAACGGCTACGCGGCAACTTCTTCCACTGCGGCTTCCGCCGAAAGCCCACCATACGAAACGGGAAATGGATGCTGTAACCCGTTTACTCCGCTCGAGGTGGAACGGAATCCAGCGCTGCCAAATGGAGCAGGAAAGGCGCCGGGTTCCGGCCCGCCTCCTGTACATTCTCTTCCAGCCTCTTCAAACCGACACTGGTATCTTCATGGGGATCGAAGGATGGCTCCACATCCAGGGAAAGTTCCAGGAGGAGCAACTCGCGGCGGATGGCTTGAAACCGTTCGAGCGTCTGTGGATCCTGTATCCCCTCATCCATCCGGAGGATGTGGTATCTCCGATCGATGAGGTTATCCACGTGCCGCACGCGATGATCCTGGGAAGGAAAACCCAGTTCTGTAAACTTGGCATGGATGCGACGCGAGCACTCACCGATACCTCGCCAAACCGCCGGCGCCTTTCCCTGCCCCGTTTCTGCCTTCCAGAGCCATCCGTAATTTTGGCGGGCAGACTTGTCCGCTTCCGCGGCGGCTGCGAATTCGTCGGTGAGATATTGCTGATGTTTCTGTACGGGCTCTTCCTGCATGATAGGCATAGGACGATGGGGGTAGGGTACATACTGTACGCCCGGCTTCCCCCCGTGCAAGTACCTCCTCATTCCCCCTTCACAAAGCCCAAAGAGAGAAGGATGGTTCCGCGATTTCTCTGTATCACGAACGACGATTCTGTCTACAACAGTTGCATAGAAAAGGCACAAAGACGGCGTACAGTTGCCCTCAATTCTTCCTCCTTCTACGTATGCGAACGCGCGCTATTGCCCTGCTCAGCGTTGTCATCGCTGTCGTGGCGCTTTCCCTCGTTACCGTACGATCGCAAACAACCGCGGGCGTCTTCGATTGGTTCTCGCGGTGGATAAGGAACAATCCGCCCGGCTACGCGCCTCCCCCCATCACCACCATCAAAACACTCGTCTGTTGCATTGGTGAATATCCGAACAAACAGTCGTGCTATACGAGGTATTACTACGGAGATTCGGTCTGTGTTTATGGAGGTTCATGTCCGGGAGGAACTGTATTGAAACCCGTCGTTCCTCAAACATCTTGCGAAGCTCCGTACAGTTCTGGTTCAGGGAGCAGCACGGATCTCTGTCCGCGTACGCAATCCGGAGGAACGTACCATGAGTGCGTCGTCCCGTGATACCCACTCCTGTTTCTCACTCCCGCCAACAGCGCGAGGGGCAGCCTCCTTCCGGCGGCCGCCCCCTTCGTGCAAGGAAGTTCCGTCACTACGCAGCCACTTCCTCCACAGGCGCTTCCGCGGCATCCACCTTGCCGCCCTTCGTGGCGGAGAGGAGCACCAGCCGGTCCACCACGACCTCCGTTCGGCTCATGGTCTCGCCCTGGGGGTTCTCCCAGCGGCTGGTATGGAGGCGGCCTTCCGCGTAGAGCGGCGCGCCCTTGCGGACCCGCTTTTGTGCCAGCGCGCCGAGCGCGCCGAAGCAGACCAGGCGGTGGTACTCGGGCTCGCTCTTGCGCTCGCCCTTGGCGTCCTTCCACACGCGGCTGGTGGCGAGGCCGATGACGCTGATCTCCCGCCCGGCCTTGGTGGCGTGGACCTCGGGATCGCGGGTGGCGTTCCCGAGCAGCGTGACCCTGTTCACGTTGAACATAGGATAATGGGGTAAAGAATAGGAACGCCATCAGGGTAGGACTGCCAAAGGCCCAAGGGAGCCACCCCTCAAGGATTTCTTTTCGTCAAACCCAAGTTTTCCGCTTCAACTGGGGCTCAAAGGAGTTCCATGGGGCCGTGGAACGCCCCCCCCCCCCATTCCCCGGCTCAGGCCGAAGGATATCAAAGGACGGCCGCCTTCCGGCAGCCGCCCTTCCCTATGCCTTGTCACGCATACGGCATTCAAGCGTCGTTCATCGCCTCCTCGCTCCCCGCATCCGCCATTTCCTTCTTTGCCGTCAAGGGCTCCTCCGTTTCCCCTTCCTCGATGCCGGCGCGGACGTCTTCGGAGGGTTCCACCCCCACCTGCTCCAGCTCGGAGATCTTCTCCACGTCAGCCGTGAGGTCCTCGGCTGCCTCCTCGGCTGCCACGCGGGAACTCATCTCCACCACCTCCACTTCGTCCTTCTCCACCGTCGCCTTCTCCTCCGGCGGAACCTCCTCCTTGAACTTGAGGAGCTCCACCTAGAGGCCGAGCGCCATGAGTTCCTTGACCAGCACGTTGAAGGACTCG
>CAYHOS010000043.1:0-6145 GCA_964358505.1 uncultured Candidatus Peribacteria bacterium | reverse complement strand
CGGCACGCACATGCCCAGAATGCAAAAGCAACCGCATAAATCGCAGGGGACCATGTTGGCGAACTTGCCGGCGCAGTCCGCTTCCGTGTGGCAGCACTTATCCTCATGGAAGCACTGCCCGGCGACGCACCGGTCATCGGTGCAGGACGTGCCGTCGCTGCAATCGCTGTCCTTCCCGCAGCCTGCGATGCAAGAACAGGATAACTCACCACCATCGGGATCCCCGCAATGCTGCTGAGGAGGACAACCTGTTTCGGAACAAGAAGGGACGGGATTTTCCGGTGTGGAGGGAATGATGGTGCAGGGCGGCGGGGGGGGAGGAGGCGCAGGCGGATTAGAGGATGGAGCGGAGGAAGAAAACGGCGTGAGTGGACGACATAATCCGGGCGGAGGCAGGAGATCGCAAACGAACCCAGGGAGGCAATCCGCGTCACTAGCGCACCCGATCCCGCCCGGAGGGGTGAGGAGGGGCACAGAGAGCGGCGGAGGAGATGAGAGTTGCCCCCCGAAGAACGACGGGACGTACGGCCGCAACAGCTGTTGGAGGGAAACGCCCGCCGCGAGCGCAATGAGGACGACAATCAGAAGTCGCCTGACCTTCATGCGGCAAGCACTCTATCACACCTCCGGAAGCCAAATCGAGCTTCCCGTACTTGCCCGATCCCCCACACCAGGTTGTGGCTCTTTCTTCCTTCCCTGTTCATCCTCTCCTTCTCCGCATCCAGACGAAGCCAATGGCGGCACCGAAGACCATGATGAGCAATGCCGCCGGCCCCGTTTGCGCGGCGGCGGGAGGGGAGGAGGCTGGAGGAGAGACGCTGGCGACCCACCCGGCGGGAGGCTGGCGGACGACACGGCAGTCCAAGCCGCATGCACCGCCCGGCACGCCGTTCCTCAGCCCCGCATCGCACTCTTCCCCCACCCCTAAGCTGCCATCCCCGCAGCGCGGGAGGATCCCCTGTTCCACCTGGCAGAGGGAAGTACAGGTGCCGGCATCGGTGCCATTATCGGAACCGTCGTCGCATTGCTCCCCTTCGTCGATAACGCCGTTACCGCATCCCGCTGTACGCTTGCAATCGCCGGTGCAGAAGGCACCGGGAATGCCGTTACGCACCCCCGCGTCGCACCCTTCGCCCGCATCCTCCTTCCCGTCCCCGCATCGCGCCTCCGGGAGGGAAGATGCCATGGGGGAGCGGGAGGCCGCGGAGACGGAAGAGGAGGGAATGGAGAAGACGGGGAGGCCGAGCTGCCACGCAAGGGCGCGGGAGGAGGAAAAGGCGCGCAGCGGCAGGAAGGGGCCGGGCGCCGCGGAGGAGGATGCGGCGGAACCCACGGCGCTTGAGGGGGAAGACGCCGGCGCGGGATGCCATGCGGTGATGGCGTCTTGGGAAGAACGGGAGGAAGACGCCGCAGCGGACGGGGGGACGGAGCCCGCGCTGCTACGGAAGAGGACATCCACCATGAGCGCCCCCCCGGCGGCCATGCCGCTGTCGCACGCCTCCCCCAGGCCGCCGTCCGCCGGATCGCAAGAGACGCCCTTGGCGCAGGAGAATGCCCGCAGACGCTGCGTGTTGCCGTCGGTATCGGTGTAGACCAGGAAGTACGATGCGATGAGGGAGCATTGGAACGCGCACTCAGGGGAGGTGCCCCCTGCGCCCGGGTACGCGTACTCCACCGGGATCGGCGTCCCCTCGCAGAGGATGAGCCCCGCGCCTCCCACGTCGCCCGCGATCCTCCCTCCGCGGGGGGAGAGGAGGGAAACCATGTCCAGCAACACCACGGCGAACACCGCCGCCCCCAGCGTGACGAGAACGCTTCCCCATGCCCTGCTCCGGTGGACGGGTCTCCGCATCGGCATGGCCCCCAGGGTAGCAGTGTCCGCTGTTCCCCGCTACACTGCGGCGTATGCAGAATTCCCCGCAGCCGCTCTTCTCGCGGCAGACCGCCGTCTTCCTCTTCTTCGTCACGCTCCTCTCGTTCCTCACGTACTTCTACCGCTACGGCGAGCCGCAGCGGGTGTTCTGGGACGAGAACTACCACATCGCCAGCGCGCAGAAGTACCTGCACGGCGTGTTCTTCATGGAGCAGCATCCGCCGCTCGGCAAGCTCCTCATCGCCGCGGGGGAGAAGCTCTTCCACCCCAACGCGCGCACCGACCAGTTCCTCGCCACGGACTACGGGCGCGACTTCGGGGATGACTTCTCCTTCACGGGCTACCGCTTCTTCTCGGCTCTCCTCGCCTGGTGGACGGCGCCGCTGCTCTTCCTCATCTTCCTCCTCCTCACCCGCAACACGCTCTTCTCCGTCCTCTTCAGCTTCCTCTACGTCTTCGACAACGCGCTCATCGTGCACCTGCGGGGCGCCATGCTGGAGGGGCCCCTCCTCTTCTTCAGCGCGCTCACGGTCCTCCTCTTCCTCCTCCTCATGGAACGGAAGGAAAAGAAGAAACTCGTGGGTATCCTGAGCGTCTGCTTCGGTGCGGCCTTCGCCCTGGTTGCAGCCACCAAGGTGCTCGGCTTGGTCTTCATCCTCCTCCTTCCCGTCTCCCTATGGCCGCTCCGCAGGCGGTGGAAGGAAGCGGCGAAGCGGACGGGCTTCTTCCTGCTGGGCTTCTTCGTGGTGTACGCGGGCATTTGGCAGGTCCACTTCTCTCTCGGCCGGCGCGTGGTGCCGCAGTTGCCGGACAAGGGCTACTACCAGGCATCCGACGCCTACAAGCAACTCATCGCGGAGGGAAAGACGGGTTCCCTCTCCGCCTTCCCCCTCATGCTGCGGGACGCGCTCAAGTTCATCCCCCACTACAACCGCGGCACGCCCCGCCTGGACCTGTGCAAGGCGGATGAGAACGGCAGCCCGTTCTACCTGTGGCCGCTGGGGGCGCGCACCATCAACTTCCGGTGGGAGACGCCGGACAGCAACTCCTACCGCTACCTCTACCTCATGTCGAACCCCGTTTCGTGGTTCGCCTCGTTCGCGGGCGTGCTCGTGGGGGCCGCGCTCCTCCTGGGCTCCGTGCTCTTCGACCTGCGAAAGCCCCTCCAGCACCGTTTCGCCCTCACGGTGTTCCTGGGGCTCTACGCATCGTACATGGTGGCCATCGCCAGCATCGGCCGCGTGCTCTACCTCTACCACTACTTCATCCCGCTCTTCCTCAGCTTCATCATCCTCGGCCTCGTGGTCACGGAACTGCACCGCATCGGGGGATGGAAGCTCACGGAGCACCGCAAGACGGTGGGCCTCCTGGTGCTCGCCGGCCTCGTCTTCGCCTCCTACGAGTTCTACCGGCCGCTCACGTACTACGAGCCGCTCACGGACGCGCAGTTCCGGCGCCGCGCGCTCCTCCCCGTGTGGGAACTCACCTGCGTGCACTGCGAAAAGGTGAACGGCGTGGCGGTACCGTGCAAGTAGGGACGCGGCATGCCGCGTCCATACGAATGAGTCCCGCCGGGGCGACTCTACGCCGCCCGTTTCAAATCCCACAATTCCTTAAACATCCGCAGGATCACGCGCGCCGATCCCCCCGTGGGCTTCCCCGCGCGGCGCGGGTAGTGCGGCACGTTCACCTGGAACCATGGGATGCGCTTGCGCTTGAGGTTGAGGAACATCTCGGTGTTGAAGAGCTTCTCCACGCCGTGGACGGGGCGGATGGCGGGCCAGACCTCCCTGCGGAACACCTTCAAGCCGCAATTGACGTCCCGCACCCAGAGGCCGAGGACGAGGACGTTCATCGCCCCCAGGACTTTCCCGAACATGTTCCGGACCGGCGTGTCCGCGCGGTGCGCTCGGCGCCCCGTCACAAACGGGTACTCCCCCGCATGCGCGAGGAGGAGCTCGATGTCCTTGATGCGGAACTGCCCATCGCTGTCCATGAACCCGATCCACTCGCACGTCGCGGCATCGCAGCCGGTGCGCACGGCGATGCCGTACCCTCCGTTGGACTTTCGCGAGATCACTGTAAGGTGCGGCACCTCCGCCTTCAACCCCTCGAGGATCCCCCCCGTCCGGTCCCGGGACCCGTCATCCACCGCGATAATCTCGCCCCGTGTCCCCGTTTCCTTGAACCACGCCGCCAGCTCGCGGACGGTCGCCGCGGCGTTCTCCTCCTCGTTGAAGCATGGGAGGACGACGGAAAGGGTAAAGGGTGAGGCCATGGCTAAGGAGTATAGGGGAAAAGGGCTTCCATGCTAGACTGCGCTCCATGCACACGCGTTCCGCGGAGACGCGCGGTGGGAAGGCGGCGCCCTGGCTTGGCTTGGGCGCCACGCTCGCGCTCGCCCTCCTCTTCACGGCGTTCTTCCTGTGGCAGCGGCCGTCCTTCGGGAAGGTGTCCTACGTGTACCAGGGAAAACAGGCGGAAACGGGCACCCTTCCCCTCTCCGTCCCCACCAAAGGGGAACGCCTCTCCGTCCTCGTCCCCCTGCGCCTGGGATTCTTCCGCCCCGCGGTGTACCGCGTGGTGGCGGATGACTGCCTGGAGGACCTCTTCATCAACGACGCGCGCGTCCCGCGCGAAATCACGGACTTCTGCGACTACACGGAAGGGCGGCTGCTCAACCTGTCGCCCTACCTGCGCGGCGGGGAGAACCTGCTGCAGTTCACCGTCCGCGACCACGGGGGCATGGGAGGGACGGATATCCGTCCGGCTCCCGGCGACGCCCTCTCCCTCTCCTTTTTCACCGTCCTCTTCGCGTGCGTCGCGGCGGCGCTGTTCCTCCTGCGCCGCCAGGTCGGCTCCTGGCTCCTGCCGTCTGCCACCGCGTGCGCCGCGTCCTTTGTCACCTTCCTCTACTGGCTCTCGACGTCGTACACCGTGCGCGGCCACGATACCGACGCGCACATCGAGTACGTGCGGTACCTGATGCAGCACCTGAGCATCCCCCCCGCATCGGAAGGGTGGCAGTTCTACCAGCCTCCCCTCTACTACGCCGTCGGTGCCGCATGGGGAACAGTGACGGGCTTCTTCTCCGCCCCCCTCCCCGGCAGCCTCCAGTTCTTCGCGTTCCTCCTTTCCCTCCTCGGCATCGGCTGCGTCCTGTGGATCGGCGCCACCCTCTTCGACGTGCGCCGGGAGCGCGGGGCGCTCGCACTGTTCCTCGCTTCCGCTACCCTGCTCCCCGGCATCGTGTTCTTCGCCGCGCGGGCTAATAACGACGTACTGGCGCTCGCCCTCTCCCTCCTCTGCACTGCGCTGCTGCTCCGCTGGTGGCGGCATCCGGAGCGGAGCGGCCTGTGGGCGGGCATCGCCGTCGTCCTCTCGCTCGGCATCCTCACGAAGAGCACCACCCTCCCCCTCGTGGCCGCCGCCTGGCTCCTCCTGCTCCTGAGCCCCCTCCGCTGGAGGAAGAAACTGGGGCTCGGGATCGTCTCTCTTGCCGTCATCCTCCTCCTCACCGATTGGCTCTTCATCCAACGCTACATCGTGGAAGGGAACAGGGGCCTCGTCGGGAACCTCGGCAACCTGCACAGCGGCCTGCGCCTGCGGAACTTTCCCTCCGCATTCCTCCGCTTCAATCCCCTCTTCCTCTTCGGACATCCCTACAACAACCCATGGGACGACGCTTCCGGCCGGCAGTTCCTGTGGGAATACGTTTTCCGCAGCGCGTTCAGCGGAGAATGGAGCTTCGGCCCCGGGCTGCGCCCGCTCGTCTCCGCCCTCCATGCCCTGGGGCTGTTCGCCCTGTCGCTGGCCCCCGTCGGCATCCTCCGCCGCCCCCGGCAGGAACTCCGCAGGAGCCTGCCGCTCCTCCTTCTACTGGCCATGTTCCTCGCGGCCATCGCCGCCATCCGCTTCACTGCCCCCTACGGGAGCAGCCAGGACTTCCGGTACATCGCGCCTGCGGCAGTTCCCCTCGCGTACTTCGCCGTGCGCGGCGCCCTTGCCTTGCCGCGCCGCCTGCGGCAGTTCGCCCTCGCGCTCCTCGCCGCCCTTCCACTGGGATCCGCCGCGTTCGTCCTCGCCTTGGTCTTCGGAAGGTGATACGAGAGTGAAGAATCCGGAGTGAGGATTCTCCCTCTCCCCTCACCCCTCCCCCAAGGGGGAGGGGAATGTTTGTTGTTTGTGCTTCTATACATGTTCTCCCCTTCCTCCGAAGGAGGAAGGGGCCGGGGGATGGAGGAGTGAACAGGAGGAGGAAGGGGCCGGGGG
>CAYHOS010000042.1:0-6181 GCA_964358505.1 uncultured Candidatus Peribacteria bacterium | reverse complement strand
GGTAAGGGAAAGGGTAAGGACGCGGCAGGTCGGGGGTGATGGGGGGGGGGCGGTTGTTGGGACGCGGCATTCCGCGTCCTTACAACGATACGTCAGACTTGCTTCCCCGGCATCTCCGCGACGAGAGCGGCATCCTGCCCGGGTTTGGCTTCCATGATGCTCGGGGCGCCTTGGACCGTCTGCTGCTTGGCGTGCGCCGCTTCCGCGAGTTCGGATTCCACGGCCTGCAGGAGCAGGGCGATGGACTTCACGGCGTCGTCGTTCGCCGGGACGAAGGCCGCGAAGAGGTCGGGGTCGGCATTGGAGTCGCAGACGCCGTAGACGGGGATCTTGAGTTTGGCGGCCTCCAGCACGGCAACGCGGTCGCGCAGGGCGTCCAGCACGAACACGGCGTCGGGCAAGCCCGCCATGCGGGAGACACCCGCGAGCGCGTTATCCAGCTTCGCGAGCTTCTTGCGCAGCGCCGTCTGCTCCTTCTTGGTGTATTTCTCCACTTCCCCCGTCTGGAAGGAGCGTTGCAAATCCAGGTAGTACTTGAGGCGGCGCTTGATGGTGGGCCAGTTGGTGAGGAGGCCCGGGATCCATTTCTTCGTCACCATCGGTTGGTTGAGGACGACCGCCACGTGCTCGATGAAGGGGATGCTCTGCTGCTTGGTGGAGACGAACAGGATCGTCTTCCCCTCCGCCTGGAGCTTGACGAGCGCGTCGAGCATGCGCTGCAGGTGCAGGCGCGTCTTGGCGAGGTCGAAGATGTGGATGCCTTTCCGCGTGCCGTACAGGTACGGCTTCATCTTGGGGTTCCATTTTTCTTTCCTATGGCCGAAGTGTACTGCAGAGGCCAGGAGTTCTTTTTCGGAGGGGATTGCCATACGGAGAGAGGAGAGGGAATAGGACGGAGGACTTTGGATAAGCGCAGAGGAGCAGGGTGTGCCCCGGAACAAGCCGTGGTGATGGGGAATCCTTGGGGTCTTCCCTTCGACGTCTTCTCGCTCGGGTGCGGAGGATATCCGTGGGGGTCACCCCTCGATTCGTCCTCGCTTCGCTCGGACTCACTCGGGGTGGTCCTTCGGACCAGGACCGCTGCGATCGGTCGAAAGTGCGTAGAGGTTATAGGGGAAAAGCGGTCGTTACGCAATACATATTGGGGATATCCGTGAGCGTTCCATGGGGTGATGGAACGTCTTTCGTGGCTGCCTGATGAGGAAATATCAATATCAGGGAAAAGAAATGATCCTGGTTGTCTTCCCGTCTCATTCCTCCTGTAGGATGATCAGCCCATGACGCCTCAGGACCACACAGCACCGGCAACGAAGCAGGATATTGCCCTGCTCATGGAGAGCATCGGGAAGCTCTATAATGCGGATGAACGATGGAAAGACGAGATCATTGATGCGAATGAACGATGGAAAGATGAGATCATTCGACATGTTGATGTGACGGTAGAGAACATCCGTCATGAACTTCGTTCGGCGAATCGCGAGGAAATAGAGGTACTGAAAGACAGGAGTAAGGACCATGGAGCAAGGATTCAACGGCTGGAGAGTGCAGCAGGATTATCCGCGTGATGTACCCAGTGTTTCGAGCAGCTCCCCAATCGCAAGCCGTTCCTGCTTCAGCGTATCGCGATCCCGGAGCGTGACCGTATCTTTCAGCCCCTGTTTGTCATCCTCCCCCAGCGTCCCGAAGTCCACCGTCACGGCGCGGGGGGTGCCGATCTCGTCCTGCCGGCGGTAGCGTTTGCCGATGGAGCCCGTGACATCGAAATCGCAGACGAGATCAGTTTTATGAACAATAGTATTGTACAGTTCTTTGGCTTTGCTGATCAGATGTTCCTTTTTGGATAGTGGAAGAATCGCAAGATCGACGGGCGCCAGGCGCGGATCGAACTTCATCACCGTCCTCGCCTCGCCGTTTTGGAGCGTCTCCTCCGTGTACGCCTCAAGGAGGAAAGTGAGGACGGAGCGGTCGCAGCCGAAGCTCGGTTCGACGACGAAGGGGAGGAACTTCTTGGTGGCATCGTCCGGGTCGGTGTACTGAAGGTCCTGGCCGCTGAGTTTCGTGTGCTGCGAGAGGTCGTAGTCGGCGCGGTTGGCAAGGCCGAAGAGCTCGCCCCAGCCCCACGGGAACCGGTACTCGATGTCGATGGTCCGTGAACTGTAGAAGGCAAGTTCCTCTTTGGCGTGCTCGCGGATGCGCAGGTGTTCCTCATGGATGCCGAGTCCCCGGTACCATTGCGACACCGTGTCCTTCCACGCTTCGAACGCCGGCGCCTCCTTGCCAGGCTCCACGAAGTACTCGATCTCCATCTGCTCGAATTCGCGCGTGCGGAACGTGAAGTTCCCCGGCGTGATCTCGTTGCGGAACGCCTTGCCGATTTGCGCTACGCCAAACGGTAAGCGCATCCGCATGGTATCCACGATGTTCTTGAAGTTGACGAAGATCCCCTGGGCGGTTTCCGGACGAAGGTAGACGAGGGCTGCTTCCTCCTCCAGCACGCCTTGGTGCGTCTTGAACATCATGTTGAACTGCTTGGCGGAGGTCCATTGCACTTTGCCGCACGCGGGGCAGGGGACCTTCTCATCCATCAGCTTCGGTTGCACCTCCTCGAGCGCGAGGGACACGGCTTCCTCCACGCCCAATTTCTCCTCGACAAGCTTGTCGCCGCGGAACCTGCTCTTGCAGTTCTTGCAATCCACCATGGGGTCGTTGAAATTGCTCACGTGCCCGCTCGCAACCCACACCTGCGGGTTCATCAGAATGGACGCATCAAGCCCTACCATGTCCGGCCGCTTGTGGACGAAGGCCTCCCACCACTCCCGCTTCACGCGGTTCTTCAGCTCCACTCCCAACGGGCCGTAATCCCAGGTGTTGGCCAAGCCGCCGTAGATCTCCGATCCGGGGAAGATGAACCCCCTCCGCTTGCAGAGGGAAACGAGCTGGTCGAGGGAGGCGGCTGGCATGGCAAGGAGCCTATCAGGAGATGCCGTAAACCGCTACTGGTAGCCAAATTGAACAGTAAACAGGACTATTATACAATGTCAAATTATGGTATAATCATACAAAGTACATACACATGAATTTCCTCCTGGAAAGCCTACGGCATGCCAGTTCCGCAGCGGGAGCGGTGTGGAGAATGCTGGAGCCTCTGTTCACCACGTCCCTGGACGGGGGCGTCCCCGGCAACGGGATTTCCGCGGTGGCGCTGGTGGGCATCTTCACGGGCTTCCTGATCCTGAGCGGCTTCCTCACCCGGGTGTGGATCGGCATCGTGAACGTGTCGCTCATCGACGTGGAGTCGCTGGCGAGCATCGAGAAGCGGCAGCCGTACTTGCCCTCCCTGCGCGTGATCATCTTCGGCCTGGTGGGGACGGTGCTGCTCGTCGCGGTCTCCCTGCGCACGCTCGGCGCCATAGCGCCCTTCGCGGGACCGGAGGGGAAACTGCGCGCGATGATCGTGCTGGGGACCATGGCCGCCGTGATGGGGGTGCTGCTCTTCGTTCTCCGGGAAGGCAAGGAGTACGTGTTCGCCATGGTCAGCGGCACGCTCGTCAGTTTCATCCTCATCGCGTTCACGCGGGCCCTCTTGGACACGGGCGATACGCCGCAGGATCCCTTCATCATCACCCTCAGCGTCATCGCCATAGCGCTCGTGTGGAAGTTCCTCTTCGGGCCGTGGGACGCCAACGTCAAGGCGACGGTGCTGGGCATGTTCCTCTTCTGGATCGCTTTCCATACGCTCTTCCAGGAAACAGCGGATGAGCGCGTGGCTCACGCCATCGCCATCGGCATTGCGGCGGTGCCGGCGGGGATCTGGTGCTCGCTCTTCCTGCGCTACCACCGGGAGCGGATGAGCGTGGTGCTCCTCATGTTCTTCTCGGGCATGGTCTCCACGGCGCCTATCCTGTTCTACGACGCGCTGGTCAAGCGGGAGCTGGAACTGCAATTCTTCGTGTTCCGCGTCATTCCCGAGAGCTTCAACGTCGCCGTGCACAGCGCCATCTCAGCGAACAGCAACGCGCCTCCCCTGCAGGCAATGCTCCTCTCGCTCTTCCTCACCTTCGCCTTCGTGGGCGTGTTGGAGGAAGGCAGCAAGTACTGGGTGCTGCGCCGCAACGGGCAAGTGTTCTTCTCCAGCATCGACGATGCCATGCAGCTGGCCATCATGGTTGCCATCGGCTTCGCGTTCGCGGAGAACATCACCACCACCGGCTACTTCTACACCTTTGTGAAGGAGTTCCTGCAGCAGGGCGGACCCCCGGACTGGGCCGGCTTCATGGGGAACATCGCGGGGCGGTCCATCCTCACGAGCATGGTCCACATCGTCTCCACGGGCTTGCTGGGGTACTTCTTCGGCGTAGCCCTGTTCCTGGACCCCAGCCTCCGTGCGGCCCGCCAGGGCGGCCGCAAGTTCTGGACGGGCGACGGCAGCCACTACCTGGTGGGGATCCAGAAGCAGTTCCACTTCCGCAGCGAGATGATCGCCACGGGCCTCGCGCTCGCGGTGGCGCTCCACGCCGTGAGCAACTTCCTCGTCACGCTCCCCGACGTGCTGCCCGGCAACCCGCGCACCTTCGGGGACCTGCTGCACTCCCCGCCGGGATCGCCGTTCCACTACGTGGCGCTCCTGCTCCTCCCCTCGCTCTTCTACGTCGTGGGCGGCTTCTGGCTGCTCACCACCCTCTTCCTCAGCAAGCAGAACATGCAGGAACGGGGGCACGTGATCTCCACCGAAATGTTCGTCATGGAAGACTGACATCCCCGCCATCCCCCAATGACCGTTCCGCTCCCCCTCCGGCAGAAGCAACCCATTCATGGGAGATCGGAAGGGATTTCCCCATCATCTCATTGCGCCTTGTCGGGGGTCCCCTCTACGATGCCCTCCATCCCACCCCCGTCCCCTCCCGTTGCCATGACGACCCCCCGGTATGCCCGTGCACGTCCTTTCACGCGTACGCGCATGTTCCGCGCGGCCTTCTCCCTTCTCCTCGCCATCACCCTCGTGGGGGGCGCGAACGTGGGAAGCGCCTCCGCCGCGGGCGCGGCGCGGGAAACCGTGACGCGCGCGGACTTCCTCCGCGCGGCCATCAGCCAGTTGCGGATCCAACTGGTGAAGACGGGCGGAGGGGGCGAGCAAGCTTACCGCGGCGTCCATGCGTCCTTCCTGCCGTACGTGCGCACGGCGAGCCAGTACGGGGCCCTGGGGGCGTTCATGGGATCGGGGGAGGCCATCGCTTTCCGGCGCAGCATCACGCGCGGAGAGGCGCTGCAAGTGCTCGCGGCGCTGGCGCAGGTGCACCCCAAGGAGCCGCTCACCAAGGTCTTCACCGACGTGAAGGGCGATGATGAAAGAGAAGCGGTTGCCCTGGCGCTGGAGCGCAAGTGGATGCGCCCCCTGCGGGCCGCGCTCTTCGGCTTCGACCGGTCCCTCTCGCGCGCGGAGGAGCGCATGCTGCTCAGGAAGGCGGCGGCCAAGAAGGGCGTCCTCATCGTCCCGCCGGAGCCGCAGACGATCCGCATCAACATCGATGCCATCCGCAAGGAACTGCCAAAGAAGGAGATCATGGAGACGGTGTGGGACCTGCTCCAGAACCAGTACCTCTACCAGGACCGCATCCAGGAGGACGAAGCGGGCTTCGAGAGCGTGGAGGGGATGGTGAACAGCCTGGACGACCCCTACACCGTGTTCTACCGCCCCAGTTCGGCGCAGGAATTCCAGACGCAGCTGAAGGGCGAGGTGATCGGCATCGGGGCGCAGGTGGAGCAGAAAGCCGGCGTGCTCATCATCGTGGCGCCGCTCAAGGGGTCACCCGCCGAGAAGGCCGGGTTGCAGCCGGGTGACGAGATCCTCACCGTCAACGGCGAAACGCTCGCGGGGCTCACCTACGAGGACGCAGTGAACAAGGTGCGCGGGCCCAAGGGCACGGTGGCCGCCCTGCACATCCGCAGGAACGGCGTGGAGATGGACGTGCCCGTCACGCGCGACGTCGTGAAGATCGGGGAGCTGACGGTGGCGTACCAGGGCGACGTCGCGGTGGTGACGCTCCACCAGTTCGGGCAGACCACCGACCGGCAATTCCGCGACGTGATGAAGGAGGTGGCGGCCACGAACCCCCGCGCATTCATCCTGGACCTGCGCAACAACCACGGCGGCCTCATGGACGCGGCGGGGAAGGTGGTGAGC
>CAYHOS010000041.1:6195-7341 GCA_964358505.1 uncultured Candidatus Peribacteria bacterium | reverse complement strand
TGCTCGGCAAGCGCGTGGACTACTCCGGCCGCTCGGTGATCGTCGTCGGTCCGCACCTCAAGATGAACCAGTGCGGGCTCCCCAAGGAGATGGCCATGAAGCTCTTCAAGCCTTTCGTCATCGGCTCCATCATCCGCAGGGAACTGGCGCACAACGTCAAATCCGCGGAGCGCCTGGTGCAGGACGGGACCAAGGAGGTGTGGGATATCCTCGAGGAGGTGATCAAGGACAAGTACGTGCTCCTCAACCGCGCGCCCACGCTGCACCGCCTGGGGATACAGGCGTTCCAGCCGCAGCTCGTGGAGGGGCTTGCCATCCAGCTCCATCCGCTCGTCTGCGCCGCCTTCAACGCGGACTTCGACGGCGACCAGATGGCCGTGCACGTGCCGCTTTCCGTCAAGGCCCAGCAGGAGGCCGCGAGCCTCATGGCCGCGGTCAATAATGTCCTCAAGCCGTCCGCCGGAGAGCCGATCATCAATCCCATCCAGGACATGGTGCTGGGGTGCTACTTCCTCACGCGCATCCACGATGGCAAGAAGGGGGAGGGGATGCTCTTCAGTTCACCCGGAGAGGCCATCATGGCGTACGACAACGGCGTGGTGCACCTGCAGGCGAAGATCAAGGTCCGTATCAACACCCCCGCCTCTCCCGGGGGGAGAGGGGAGGAGACGACCGAAACGGAAATGATCGAGACGTCCGTCGGGCGCCTGAAGTTCCAGGAGGTCGTCCCCAAGGGCCTGGGGCTCATCAACAAGACCATGAAGAAGAAGGACCTCTCCGACCTCATCTCCATTGCGCTGGAGACGGTCGGCCGCGAGGAGACGGTGGCATTCGCCGACCGCATCAAGGACCTGGGCTTCGAACACGCCACGTCCTCCGGCATCTCCATCTCCGCGTCGGACATCGTCATCCCCGGGGAAAGGAAGAAGCTGCTCGAGGAGGCCAACGAGAAGATCCGCCGCATCAACAACTTCTACTGGAAGGGCATGGTCACGGCCGACGAGCGGTACAACCACGCCATCCGCATCTGGAGCCAGACGAAGAACGAGGTGACCAACGCCATGATCCGCGACTTCCTGAAGCACGAGGAGAACGACATCACCTACGTCATCGACTCCGGCGCCCGCGGGAACTGGGGACAGGTGA
>CAYHOS010000041.1:0-6185 GCA_964358505.1 uncultured Candidatus Peribacteria bacterium | reverse complement strand
GCGCCACGGTCGCGCGTTCCAGACCAGCCACGCCCAGTGCACGCAGCTTGCCGGCATGAAGGGGCTGGTGGCCAACCCCTCCGGACGAACCATCGAGCTGCCCGTGCAGAGCAACCTCCGCGACGGGTTCTCGGTCCTGGAGTACTTCATCGCCACGCACGGCGGGCGCAAGGGGAAATCCGACACTGCCCTCAAGACGGCGGAAGCCGGCTACCTCACGCGCCGCCTCGTGGACGCCGTCCAGGACGTGATCATCCGGGAGGAGGACTGCTGCGGCGTGCAGGGGCACAGGGTTACCCGCGAGGAGAGCGAGAAGATCGGCGAGAAGTTCGAGACGCGCATCTTCGGCCGCACCCTCTCCCGCGGCGTGGAGGCGGGCGGCAAGGCGCTCGCGCGCCGCGACGACGAGATCGATAACAACCTTATCCAAGCGTTCAAGGAACACCGTGTGAGCGAGGTGGAGCTCCGCTCCGTGATGACGTGCCGCACGCTGAACGGCATCTGCCAGAAGTGCTACGGGCGCGACCTTGGCAACAACAAGACGGTCCAGGTGGGGACGCCTGTGGGGATCATCGCCGCGCAGTCCATCGGGGAGCCGGGAACGCAGCTCACCATGCGTACCTTCCACATGGGAGGCGTCGCGGACACCGCGGACATAACGCAGGGGCTCACGCGCGTGGAGGAACTCTTCGAGGCGCGCAATCCCCGCACGCCCGCCTCCCTCTCCGACATCGCCGGCCGCGTCAAGGTAGCGCACCAGGGCGGCAAGACCACCGTCCAGGTGATCGCGGAGACGCCCGGAGAGGATACCTATTACGTCCCTTCGGGCTATGAGGTCGTGGCCAAGAAGGGCGACCGCATGAAGGAGCGCGCCGTGCTGGCCAAGTCCCTCTCGGATAAGACTACGGTGAAAGTGAAGATTCCCGGCGAGGTCGTCTCCATCGACCGCGGCATCATCAAGTTGCGCCACGAGGAGAGCCAGGAGCGCACGTACGAGTTTGGGCCGCGCGAGTCGCTGCTCGTCAAGACGGGCCAGCTCATCGAAGCGGGGCAGGCGCTCAACGTCGGCCACTACAACCTGCAGGAGCTCTTGGAGAAGAAGGGGGCGTACGCGGTGCAGACGTACATCATCTCCGAGGTGCAGCACATCTACGCATCACAGGGGCAGACCATCAACGACAAGCACCTGGAGATCATCGTAAAGAAGATGTTCAGCAAGATGCGCGTCATCGACGCGGGCGACACGGAGTTCCTGCCCGGCGAGACGGTGGACGTGGGCGACCTGCAGTTCGAGAACGGGAAGGTGGCGAAGAACGGCGGCAAGGAAGCCACCGTGGAGCAGCTCCTCCTGGGCATCACGCGCGTGGCGCTCGCCACGGACAGCTGGCTGGCGGGGGCCTCCTTCCAGGAGACCATCCGCGTGCTCGTGGAAGCCGCCACCACCCGCAAGATCGACATGCTCGAAGGACTCAAGGAGAACGTCATCATCGGGCGCCTCATCCCCACGGGCGAGGTGTACCGCGTCCGCTACCTCCGCGAGCGCGGCATCGAGGTGGAGGGCGGACAAGATGAAGAAGAAGCAGAAGGCCGTATCGAGGCCCCCCCCGCCACGGATGGCGGCTCCGAAGCATCCGGCGCATGATCATCCGTCTCCTTTACATCTTTCCGTCTCTTCCGTACTATCTTCCCGCCTCGTCAACCGTCATCGTCGTAAGGACGCGACCTGCCGCGTCCCTACCCCATCCCCCACAACGTATGCCTACCGTCAACCAGCTCATCCGTAAGTCGCGCAAGGCGAAGCGCCGCAAGTCCAAGGCGCCCGCGCTCCAGACCGCTTGGAACGCCCTCACCATGCGCGACATCGACCTGCCACACGGTGCGCCGTTCAAGCGCGGGGTGTGCGTGAAGGTCACCACCATGACGCCCAAGAAGCCCAACTCCGCCCTGCGCAAGATCGCCCGCGTGCGCCTCTCGAACGGCTCCGAGGTGAAGGCGTACATCATGGGGGAAGGCCACAACCTGCAGGAGCACTCCACGGTCCTCGTCCGCGGCGGCCGCGTGAAAGACCTTCCGGGCGTCCGCTACCACATCGTCCGCGGCATACTGGATACCGAAGGCGTCCGTGACCGGAAGCAAGGACGGAGTCTATACGGTGCGAAGCGCCCGAAGTAACCAGTCGTAAGGACGCGGCATGCCGCGTCCATACTACCTCCCCCAGTAACCTTCCCCACTATGGCCAAGCCGATCAAGCCCTACATCCCCGCCAACTCCGACCCCCTCGTGGAGAAGTTCATCACCTGCCTCATGCTGCGGGGGAAGAAGTCCCTGGCGCGCCGCATCTTCGCGAATACGCTGGAGGTCATCAAGACGCGCACGAAGGATCCCCCCATGGAGGTCTTCTCTAAGGCGCTCCTCAACGCGACGCCTCTCGTGGAAGTGCGTCCCAAGCGCATCGCGGGATCCGTCTACCAGGTTCCCGTGGAAGTGACCCCCAAGCGCCAGGTGGCGCTGAGCATCCGCTGGGTCCTCTCTGCGGCGCGCGACCGCAAGGGCGTGCCCATGGCGCAGAAGCTGGCCATGGAGCTCCTCGATGCTTCCGCCGACCAGGGCGCGGCCATCAAGAAGAAGCAGGATGTGCTCAAGATGGCCCAAGCAAATAAAGCCTTCGCTCACTTGGCAAAATCCTAAAGACACTCATGCGGGCTACCCTGAGCTTGTCCATCTCTCATACCGAAGGAAGTTGATTTTGGCTGAAGCAAGCCAGACTAATAGTATATACTAAAATAGTATAGCATTGTGTCTACTATGAAATCCTGCTATAATAGAAGCAATAAAACCAATAGTATGGGATTCGAAGCTGTTCCAAGCCCAGCAGAGCAAAATAATTCAGGCCCACCTCATTATGAGTATCCTTCAGGGTTCGTTCCTTACGGATCGGGGGGAGAAGGCAAGTACTTGAGAAAGCAAGAGGAGTTGAAACAGCAATACGCCGATCAAATAGAAAGTGAGATGAACGTGGATGTGACGACGGGGACGTATGAAAAATACGCCGGCGATCCAGCGTATGACAGTATCATGAAGGCGTTCAACAGCGCCAGAGTCCAGTGGGAGAAGAACCCTTCAAGAAGGTACGGCGACTTGGCATGGTTTCGTTCGCAGATGAAGGAGTTGGAGAAACGCGACACGTACAGGGAACTGACGGAGAGCGAGTTCGCTAAAGCACGGGGGGAAGGCAGGATACTGGGAACGCACAGCATACGGAAAGAGAGGGGATATGATGCGGAGGGCAAGGTGGCAATCCAGTACACGGATGCCAACGGAAACATGCGCACCTGCCGGTATGAGCCTTACTTCGAGACGGGCGATTCCAGCGGAACGAATTTGCAGAAAACGGAAGATTTCCTCGATGCAACAGGGATCCACATTGAGAAGGAATACTACAAGAACGCCACCTACGAAACCAAGTCCTATAGTCGCCCCCGCGTAAAAGGCCTTACCTTTTCCTTCACCAAGCCGGGGAGGTACGTGATCGACGGCAAAGCAATCGTCGTCACGGAGCAGGCACCGGGGGAGGTTACAAGCGCCGCCAACGTAGAAGCGCCGCCGGATCTGAACGGGCTCCAACCAACAAAGTTAGACGTGCGGACTACGGGGACGTGGACACCTACGCGCCCGGGAAGCCTGCGGGTATACCGTGACGGCAATACCAAGACATATGAGAGCGACCTCATTTCCCTGCGCGACCTTACGGAGGATGGCGCCACCAAGCAGAGCATGAGCGGCATCGTGGTCCGGCGGGTGGCGAACGGCGTCTTCAACCTGTACTTCACGCAGCCCGGCGATTTCCGCATCAAGCACCGGCACGAGAGCGGCGGAATAGAGAGGGACGTCCTGTCGATACGCGCAGCGGTTCCAGCCACGGAGAAGAAGGAGCCGATCTCTGCGGTTCCCGCTCCTGCGTCTCCAGAGTCCACTCCTCCTCTCAAGGAGACCATTGTCCCTGAAAGTGCCCCAGAGAAGAAGGAAGAGCAACTCAATCCCGCTCAACTCCTGGAGAAGGCCGTGAGGGAGGGCTTGCCGTTTGAGCAGGTGCAGGCAAGAGCGGAGGCACTCAACGCGGCCGCTCTCGCGTACGTGCGTGCGCAGAAAGGCATGCCGGTCGGCGGGAGAATCGACGCGCGCGAACAGACGAACGCGAGCATGCCCAATCTCCTGTACGACAAGCTCGCATCCGCTCTTCTAGACCGGCCGTACACGGTAATAGCAACGCCGGATCCCGAGACACAAGTTATTCTGCTCAAGGTGGAGAGAAAGGTTGAAGCACCCGAAGCTTCAGCCATGCGCGGTGTTTCCGTCGCGGAGGAACAACCACGGCCGACCAGTTCCGGTAGGGATTTGGGAGAGATGTTGCAAGAAGGGAGAATGCGGGAAGCGATAGAGGCAGAGAATGCAGTGGTTCCTCAGAAGGTCGTTACGGAACAACTTCCTTCCGCCGCCGCCGAGGCCAGGAACGCCGATGTTCAGGCGCCAGCCCCCGAGATGCAGACACCACAGATACCGATGAAACCGAGAGCGTTGCCTACGGATGTTCTGTCAACGCCCTCTCCCTCGCCTCTCACACTTCCCCGCAAGCCTACCAACGTACGGCCTGCTTTGGAGACGCAAGCCCCCCCTTCGCCCGATGCTTCACGGAAAGCCGTGCATCCGAAGGAATCCTTTGGGGAGATCCTGCAAGCCTTCTTGATGTTCTTGGGGGAGAACGTCCCTGGCCTTGCCGGCTGGCTGAAGAAGAAAACGAAGGCCACCTTCGAGCCGGAAGCGAAAGACACTCCGTGGATGGTCCAGACGAGACAGGAGGCATTCGTGGCATACCAAAAGGAGTTGACGGAAATCGAGGTGGGGCTGCGGAATACGCCCCTTTCTCAGCAGAAGGTGAAGGAATTGCAGCAGGCGCTGGCAAAGACGCGCGAAAAGGAAAGCATCCTGCGCAGTGGGATGTGGAGAAATCCCTTGATGAGGTGGTTGCGTGTTGCTCCGTTCGTGGGGAAGGCTGTACAGCTGGAAAAGGATTTGGCAGAGAGAGCCAAGCAGGAGGAGGAAAAGGAACGTTTGGCACGGAAAAACATAGGTAATTCGTACATGACGAAGGGATAACACCGTACGATCGATGTTTGCCGGTCCCTCTTGGGGAAAGAGGGGGTCTGGACCATTGACAATCTACTAAATATAAGTATAATATTCGCACCTCTTTTTCCCACATCCACATCCATGAACACTCACATCGTTCCCTTCTGTGATCTCTCCCTCTCCGCCCTGGAGCACGGACCCATTCGGGAGGCGGCGGAGGATGCTTACGATAGGGCAATACTCGCCGTCGCCGCATCACTCCCGCCGGGCGATACGGCGCTCTTCGCCGATGCGCGCAAATCCATCATCGCGGAAGCGCTGCTCGATGAGGCTGAAGGCGGGGGAACCGTGACGGTGCAAGGGGAACGGATGAACGTTTCGCAGGGAACAGTGCGGGAGCTGACCCTGGGCATGGAGAAAAAGCTGCGGCTCCTCCTTAGACGTCGCGAAGGAAAGGGGGAGGAAGCCGGCGCGCCGGGGGGAGGGATGTACGTCCTCACGCCGGAGTACGTTCCTGTCTAAGACATGATGGGAAAACGGCCTCGCAGCGTGGGATGGGAGGGCAAATCCTGTTTGCGGAGATACAGGAATTCCTCTATAGTCCGCGGGCTTAGGATGCGGAAGGGGTCGAATCAACAGCATCCATTCTTTTCACCTGAGAGTTATGGACCTCAAGAACGTACGCAATATCGGTATCATCGCCCACATCGACGCGGGGAAGACCACCACGTCCGAACGCGTCCTCTACTACACCGGACGCACGCACAAGATCGGCGAGGTGCACGAGGGGGAGGCCGTCATGGACTGGATGGAGCAGGAACGCGCCCGCGGCATCACCATCACCTCCGCCGCCACACAGGCGCACTGGAAGACGACGCAGCCGGACGGTTCCGTGCTGGACACGACCATCAACCTCATCGACACTCCCGGGCACGTGGACTTCACGGCCGAGGTGGAGCGGTCGCTGCGCGTCCTGGACGGGGGCGTCGTGGTCTTCGACGGGTCCCAGGGCGTGGAGCCCCAGAGCGAGACCGTGTGGCGCCAAGCCGACAAGTACC
>CAYHOS010000040.1:0-7637 GCA_964358505.1 uncultured Candidatus Peribacteria bacterium | reverse complement strand
CGCCTGCGTGAAGCGGAAGATGTTATCGATGAAGAGGAGGACGTCCTTCTGCTCTTCGTCGCGGAAGTACTCCGCGATGGAAAGGCCGGCGAGCGCCACGCGGAGGCGCGGCCCCGGCGGCTCGTTCATCTGCCCGAACACGAGGGATGTCTTTTCCAGCACGCCCGAATCCTTCATTTCCCCGTAAAGATCGTTCCCCTCGCGCGAGCGCTCCCCCACCCCGGCGAACACGGAGAGGCCGCTGTGCTCCTCTGCGATGTTGCGGATGAGTTCCTTGACCACCACGGTCTTCCCCACGCCCGCGCCTCCGAACAAGCCGACCTTCCCTCCCTTGAGGATGGGGCAGATGAGGTCGATGACCTTGATGCCCGTCTCCAGTATCTCCGTTTCCGTGGACTGCTCCGCGAAGGAAGGCGGGGCGCGGTGGATGGGGTAGTACGTCTTTGCCTTCACCTGCGGGAGGCCGTCGATGGGCTCGCCGAGGACGTTGAACATGCGGCCCAGCGTCTCCTTCCCGACGGGAACGGAGATGGGCGCCCCGGTGTTCTCCACGAGCGCGCCGCGCTGCAGGCCGTCTGTGGCGCCCATGGCGACGGTGCGGACCATGCCCCCCCCAAGGTGGTTCTGGACCTCGAGGACCAGCGTCTCCTTGCCCACGGCTGTCTTGAGCGCCGTGAAGAGGGGCGGGAGGGTTTCTCCCTGCGGGAACGTGCAGTCGACGACCGCACCAATGACCTGAGAAACGTTACCTGGCATACGAGTATGGGAATGCAAAACGCCAAAGCACCTGTGGTGAGCGGAGCCGAACCATGGTAGGGCAGGATATTTTCCTTGCCAAGGGTCAAATCGAAATTGTGTAAGGATGCTTCCCCGCCGATCGTCTCCGCAGGCGACTTCCTTCCTTCTTTCTATCTCATGACTCTTGCTCTATCAGACAGACGCGGGATCCGGCGTGCGGTTGCTACCATCATCGGTTTCCTTTCCCTCCCCGCTTTCCCCACCATGGGGATGGCTGCTTCCCCTTCCGTCCCCGCAACGGTCCGTACATGGGGCATCCCCCTCCATACGCTCCTGGGACGGAAGCCGCTCGTGCTCCGGCGCGCGCCGCTTCTCCTGGCGCGAGTGGAAGGGTTCACGGCGGGTTCCCTGCCGGAATCGTTCGATTCCCTCCCGGTATTCGGCACGGACAGGGACATCTTCAATTCCCTCCCTCCGACACAACCGGAGACTTCCCCATCTCCCGTGAAGCAGGTGGTGGTGCCTTCTCCAGTCCCCTCCTCGGGCGACGGCATGCCGCGCACGCCCGCCGCCCCCGCCGCCACGGCGCTCCGTCAGATCGTGCAGGCACCGGAGGTGCACAACGCGTGGTACGGCCCCTACATCGATTTCGACGCCGTGGTGAACACCACCGTCAACGCCTTTCAGAACATCACGACGAACAACGCCGTCACCATCATCCAGAACTGCGGCAACAACTGCACGCAGAATGCGGATGCCTCCGCGAACGCGGTGACTGATACGTCGCAAGCCATCAATGCCCTCACGCAGAACCAGACGTCCATCCAGCAGACGGGTACGGAATCGGCCTCCCAATCCGCCACAGTACCCGCGGATGCCGTGACGAACATCCAATCAACTATCAATGCCGTGAGTTCTGATTCTGCCCTAGTGGTACAGCAATAACTTGTTCACTCTATTAGATCATTATTTCCCCGCCCACCCTGATGTCTTCCCATCCCTCACCCGCTTTGCGGCATCGGCAGCACATGCTCTCCCCGGGATTCGTGCGCTCCATGCCCCTCTCCATCATGGGCGTGCTCGCGTTCATCACCCTCTTCCTCTTCAGCATTGCCGTTGCGAAGGCCGCGCCCCTCGCCATCACCGACTTCCGCCTCCACGACTTCGACGGCGTCGTGGCCAAAACACTGGGGTACGAGACCGTCTCCACGGTGTACTTCAGCGAGATGGGATCGGTGACGGAGGCGGAATCGGCCGCCCGCGCCAAGTACGAAGCCATCGGGTGCCATCCCTTCTACGTGATGCGCGAGGGCGAGGTGCAGGAAGTGGGGTACAACTGCGGCACGTTCTTCTGCACGGGCTTCGTGAACGGCCCCAAGCAGTGCCGTGACCGCTCCGGGGCGTCCTACGGCGGCATCGCGGAGATGAATCGGCGGCTCGGCCTCACGTACTTAGCGGACGAGAAGGCGTTCTTCGATTCCTTCCCCTCCGCGGAGCAGACCCCCGCCATGCGTCAGCGCATGGAGGAGCTGCGGGAGGCACAGTGCCGGCCGTTCTACCTGCAGCGCTTCGATATGGCCGTGGGGGAAGGCTACGCATGCGACGAGGTCGGGCGCTACCCGTACTACTCCGGCCGCAACGTGTGCGCCAACGACTGGCGCACGGGCAAGGGGCTGCAATGCGAGATCGCGTACCGGGAGAATGAGATGGAGATCCGGCGCGCTGCCATTGCGCGGTCGCCGGGCAGCGCCTCCTCTTCCAAGCCTTCCGGTTCCGCATCCTCTTCCTCCGCACCCATGGGCTCCTTCCCCGATGTCCTCCCCGGCCGGTACGGCTACACCGCCATTGTGGCGCTCGCCGAACAAGGCATTATACGGGGGTATCCCGACGGGACGTACAAGCCAATGAGGCCGCTCAGCCGCGCGGAGTTCACCACGCTGCTCGTGCGGAGCTTAGGGGTTACCCCGGAGTCCGCGCGCGGCGGCAACGGCTGCTTCCCCGACGTGCGCCGCGGCCAGTGGTTCTCGGAGGCGGTGTGCACGGCAAAGGGGATGGGCTGGGTGAAGGGATACGATGACGCGCGCTTCCGCCCCCATGCGCAAATCACGCGCGCGGAAGCCGTGAAGATCCTCGTCACCGCGCTCGCGCTCCCCGCGGATACCGCGGCGGCGTTGCCTCCGGACGTGGCGGAGGACGTGTGGTACGCGCCTGCCGTCCGCGCGGCGTCCGCCAACGGCCTGCTCCTGGAGACTGCCTTTTTGCCGCAACTCCCCTCCACGCGCGCCGACGCCGCCGTGTGGCTGTACAGGACGATGCTGCTTCTGGCGAAGGTTTAGAGTCTATCCGGAAACCTTCTATGTCATGGTTCGACGAAGCTCACCATGACACTCTTTCAGTTGAAGCAAGCGTGTCACCCCGAGCTCCGTCGAGGGGCGACACGTGGCTGACGAAGTCTTCGGATAGGCACTTAGTACACTGGGCCTCCCTCCTGCTTCTCCAGTACATCCCTGGCCAGGGGGACGGCCACGCTGGTGCGGAAGTAGAATTGGTCCTGCGGCGCTTCCAGAACCGGGAAGACGAGCGCGGGGACGAGCAATTCCTTCCCCGTGACGCCATCCTGCTGGTAGACGGTCGTGTAGCCTTGGGTCGGCTCCCCCAGCTTCACCGGAACCCGGATGGCCTGCTGCTGAACTCCGCGTTCCAGGAGGACATTGGGGGGCACTTGCTCCAGGTTCCTGAGGAATGTCTTCACCGTCTCCGCGTCCTGCACCCCGGCATAGGAAGAACTCCGGTACGCCTGGTTCTGGATGCCCCACACGTCGGTCACGCGCTTCTCCTTCACGTGGATTCCCACGCTGATGCCCGTCTTGGCGCCGCCCATGTCGTAGACGGGTTTGCCCTCGAGGAGGAGCGGGTAGATGACGCGCAGCGCATCTGGGACGAAGACGTCGCTCTTGACCGCCGCACGCCCGTACTCCCGCAGCCAGCTCTGGTCCACCTCCGGCGCGCCGTAGCGGGAGAGGTCCGCATTGTGCTCCTTGAGGAACGCGTCGGCGATGCCGATGAGCGCCTCATCGGAGGGGACGTCCTCCGCGGAAGGACGGTAGCGCTTGAAGCACTCCTCGTCCTTACATGCCGCTTCCGGATGCGGCCACCGTTCCCAGTCCTGCGAGAGGCTGATTTGTCCGTCCCGCAGCATGACGTTCACGATGTACCCGTAGTCTTTCTTCTGCGAGAATGTCATGCCGTCGAGCATCGTATCGGTGAAGCCGCCGAGGTCGATCATACCCAGGTCGATATCGCGCAGGAATGACGTGAGGGCGGGCCCTTCTATGCGCTTCTCGCGCTGGAGCACTTCCACGGTTGCGGGGAGCTCCGGCAGCTCGCCTTCGTAGACGTACGCGTACTGTGTGAAGGCGGGGAGCGTTTCCGGCGCAAGCAGGGCGGAATCCGCCGCGGCCCCTCCCCCGCCCCTCCCCTGGGCGCCGCCAAGCGGCGCGACGGCGGAGAGGTCGCCGAACGCCTTGGGTGCCGCCTCTTGACGGATGGAATAGCTGAAGAGGGGGCCCCCTTCCTTTTCATTGACGGGAAGGGCTTCCGGACGGAGGAAGAAGTACGTGGCGGGCGCGGTGAGAATCGCGCCCACGACGAGGCCGGCGAGGATGGGGGTGAAGCGTTGCATGGTAAAGAGGGTAATGCGGGCATTCTTGCCCGCGGGTACATGGGCCGCCTCCCGCGCGCGCGCAACGAGGCGGCTGCGCAGCTCCCGCACGAACGCCTCATCCGGCTTTACGTCGGGACGGTGTTCGATCAGCTTCTCGAGCAGGGGAACGAGTTCCTGTTCATGCTCGCGCAGGGACGGATCGATACTGTAGAGATCATCGAGAATGTCGGAGATGGAGGAGAGCATGAGTGGGGAGGGAACGATATTTCGTTACGTCGTTATTTCGTAACGTGATAGATGGGAAAGGCGAGGAGAAGGAACATTGCGGGACCGAGTTGGGAACGAAGGGATTCCAGCGTGCGGCAGAAGATCACCTTGCAGTTGTTCTCGCTCTTGCCCGTGATTGCCGCGATCTCGCGGTAGCTGAGCCCGTCCCAGAGGCGCATGAGGATGATCTCCCGCTTGAGGGGATCCAGCTTCGCCAGTTCCCTCCGCACCTGCGCGAGCGAGACGCCGATGGACGCCTCCTTAGTGGCGTCATCGTCCGCGGGGACGTCGAAGGTCTCGTCGATGACTTCGGTAGGCTTGTGCGTGCGGAAGTGGTCCGTGAGCGTGTTGCGCGCGATGCGGTACAGCCAGGCGCCGAAGTTCCCCCGTCGCGCATCGTAGCTCCGTATGCCCTCCATGGCCTTGAGGAACGCCTGGCTCGTGATGTCCTCCGCGAGCTGCTTGTCGAACGTGCGGAAGTGCACGTAGCGGTAGATGGGCGCAACGTAGGCATCGTAGAGGGGCGCGAACGCCTCCAAATCGCCCTGCCGGCAGGTGTGAATGAGCGCGGCCTCGTCCGCAACGGAGAGCGGACGGGAAGGATCGGGAGCGGGAGTACTCATGGCGCCGGAAAAGAGGAACGTTCCTAGATCTGCAGTTCCGCCGTGTACTACGGGGAATGTGACGGTAGGTTACACCCCGGGAAGGATGGTGCCGACTGTTCGTACAAGAGGAGAATCGGAGGAAATCAAGGAAACCAAAGAAACCAAGGAATCCGAAGAAGCCGAAGAGTAGTTTTCACGAAAACGGCGCAACTCTTTGGAGCTGCGCCGAAGGCTCACGGTTGAGAATTCTCAACCTTGAACTTCTGAGGGCAAGTGTTCTGCTGGAAGAAGCAGCCGGGCGACGACAGTTGACAATGGTCTTTGTGGAGGAACCTGCCAGACTTGCTGGACATGGACACGGCTCCCCAAGACAGAAAGCCAACTACGGTTGTGCTTCCACTCACATACTGGACAATGGCTGGTAGCGTCAGCGAGAAGGTCTTCGCCTGTCTTCTTGAGATGGGCGAGAACCGCACTACAGCTCACAGGAACGAGTGCGAGTTCGAAACCGGGATGATGTCGCAGCATTCGACTTTCCGAGTCGGTCCGCCTCCGTTTTGGCGACAACCTTGACGAGATGATCAATTCCCAATACCCAGTCTTTGCATGCCAGCGAGGATCAGACTGGTCTCGATACATCCGTTCCACCCCTGCAGGACAGGAACAGAGCTGCGAAAGCGACCACCCGTCGTAGTACACAATGATACTACCGGGAACCGGCTTGGGAACTGGCCCGTTAGCCTTGATCGGGATCCCGAGGATTTCCGACATAGCTTCAGCACTGTAGACAACCCCGGGGACGAATCCCGGCCATGCAGCTGCAAGCCGTGCCATTGCCGTATCATCCGCACCGAGCATGGCATTCCATTGCTCGATACCAATACCTTCTTTCCACAACTTTCTGATCCCCAGATCCAACTCCCTCTCCGCGATGTTTCGGAGACTCTTCATACATCACCTCATCGAAAGAAAGATACTATCCGGATACCGCCGGTTCTGGCTGCCCTGCACATGCATAAGGCAAGCGCTCAAAACAGCTTTCTGTCCTCAACGCTTGCCTCATTCATCCAGAATCCTTGCCGATGCTCACAAGGAACATCAAAGAAAACATTATAATCAGACATCAGTCTTGTCAAACACCTCTTTTCGTTATACAGATGCGGCTAACGCGCTATCCCCTATCCCCTCCCTTGCGCTCTGCGTCTGCCAAACCACTGCCTCGTCACCTCCAGTACCGCGGGGATAACGGACACCACGATGATCGCCAGTATCATGAGGGAGAAGTTCTTCTCCACGGCCGGGATGTTGCCGAAGAGGAACCCCGCCAGCGTGAAGAGGGCAACCCACGCGATGCCGCCGATGACGTTGTACGTGGCGAAGTCGCGGTACGTCATCTTCGCCATGCCCGCCACGAAGGGGACCACGGTGCGGAAGATGGGGAGGAACCGCGCGAAGACGATGGCTTTGCCGCCGTACTTCTCGTAGAAACGGTGGGCGCGGTCCAAATGTTCCTGCTTGAGCAGGTGGAGCTTCCGCAGGAAGAGCCTTGGCCCCACGTACGCGCCGACGGCGTAGTTGGTTGCGTCGCCGAGGACGGCCGCGACGGCGAGGAGGATGAGGAGCACCGCGACGGAGAAGGAGCCGCGCGCCGCAAAGGCCCCTGCCGCAAAGAGGAGGGAATCGCCGGGGAGGAACGGCGCGACCACCAGCCCCGTTTCGCAGAAGATGATGACGAAGAGGAGCAGGTACGTGAGCATCCCGTACTGGTCGATGATCGTGGCGAGGTACTCGTCCATGTGGATGAAGACGTCCAGGAGCTGGGAGAGGATTTCCATCTTCTTCATTCTACATTCCCTCGCACGGAGAGGACATCGGAAACGGGGCTTGCGGGGAAGGCGGCGCTAGCGGAGCAGGTCCAACGCCCGGGAGAGCGCCGCGTCGCGGTTGGCGTCCGCCACCACCTGGATATCAGGCTTCACGCCCACGCCGTCGATCGTGTTTCCCCGCGGGGTCTTCCACTCGGCGATCGTCATCTTGAGGCTGGAGCCGTCCGTAAAATCCAGGAGCTGCTGCACCGTCCCCTTGCCGAACGTCGGCTCCCCCACGATGGTGGCGCGCCCCAGGTCCTGCAGGGCGCCCGCCACGATCTCCGCCGCGCTCGCCGATCCCTTGTTCACCAGCACCGCCATGCGCATGGTCTCCGGGAAGATGGGCTCCTCCCGCGTCTTCTCTTCGATCTTTTCATCCGCCGAGTAAATGGCCACGTACGTCGTCTTGAGGGGGACGAACGCGCTCACCACCTTCCCCGCCGCGGCCATGAGGCCGCCGGGGTGGTTGCGCAGGTCCAGGATGAATGCGCGGGG
>CAYHOS010000039.1:0-7855 GCA_964358505.1 uncultured Candidatus Peribacteria bacterium | reverse complement strand
TTCGGTTCTTCCCACAACGCAGGGATGAAAGACGTTCTACGGGGGCGTGGAACGGGGGGGGAAATGTTCTGTTATACTCTCCCCCATGGCCTCCTCCGATGCGAGCGGCATGGATTGTGCAACGCTCATCGCCCACGCGTTCGGCTCCGTGAACATGGGCGTCCCGGACGCGCACGTCCCCGAGGTGCCGGAAGGACTGGAGAGCCTGGAGGGCAAGGACATCCTGCTCGTGGACGATTCCACGGACGTGTTCGCCGCGTTCATCCCGCCCCTCACGGCCGCCACCGGCGGCGGCGCGCGGTTCCTGCGCCACGCGGACGAGACGGCGGAGGAGCTGGCGGGGCTGGTGATGGGGTTCCAACCGGCAACGGTCCTGCTGGATGAGGAACTGGGGAACGGTGTGCTGGGGACGATGGTGGCGAAGGAGTTGAGGGGGAAGGGGAGCGACGCGCGCATCATCGGCTTCTCCTCGGCGCCCGGCGCGCGGGAGGAGTTCTTCCGGGCGGGAGCGGACGGGTTCGTGCTCAAGAGCGTCCATGACCCGTGGGGGACGCTGCGGGAAGTGGCTGAAATCCTGTAATGAGAGAGAATTCCACGGCTAATCACAAATTTGACAATTACTATAATTAATGTAAAATAAAATAATCATATCAAGATCCCCCATGGAAGCAGTCGTGCCTGTCGCGCAGCCGGAGCTTCTGGAGAGCAGGGATGCCGGGGAGGGAAGTCCGGATATCAACGCCCTCTTTCCCGAGGGCGGTCCCCGGTGGGGACCCGGAACGGCGACCGTGGAACAACGGTGGGTGCGCATGTCCGGCGAAGGGGGCATGGAGCAGTACGCCGCGGTGGAGTTTCCCGAGGGAAGCGATTTTTGGCTGGCCCTTCCGCATCCGACGTTGGTGTTCACCCCCGTGCGCGTGGCGGGTTACGGCAGGGATACGCGCGGCAAGATCAAGAGACTGTTCTCGAAGAAGGATCCGATGAACGCCGAGGGTGGCGGGGTGATCCTCACGCAGAAGTTCACGGCCCAAGGGCCGTACGAAGACGTGTACTGCCGCGGGTCGCGGGAGGGCCGGCTGGTCGCGTCCCGCGACGGGACGCCCGTGAACGTCGCTGAGGTCCGGCGCCTGTTCCCGGAGGCGACGGAGGTGGAGAACATCGGGAAGGGGTGCGTGGTCTACGCGGCGGGCGGACCCCGCTACCAACGGCGGACCGTCCTCCGCCGGTACGGAAGCGCCGGGAAGATCTCCGTCGTGGAAACGGGACGTCCCGTGTCCGCGGAGGAGGATCCCCTGCCGCCGCGGGTGCGGGCAGTACTGGAGAAGTTCGGTTCCATCGTGTACGAGGCCGGGCCCTCCGCCGCGCGCAGGGTGGTCATCTGCATCGCGCATCTGCACGGCAGGATGGGTGATCGCCTCCTCTTCGATGCGCTCGGCGGCGAAGCGGCGGAACGCTATACGGAGTACCAACGGAGCATCGCGGATTGCCTGCGCGGGGTGGAACGCGCCGCCCTCCCCCACGAAGTCAGCTTCTTCTTCGAGACGTCGCCGCGGCGGCTCGATACCCTGCCGCCGGAACAGCGCGAGAAGGAATTGCGGACATTCGGCTTCGCCGACGTCTTCCCGTCATCCGCCTCCCGCCGCAAGGAAGCAGCGGAAGCGTTCCTGCAGGACTTCGCTAAGGAGATCGGGCGGGGACCGTACCTTCCCCAGGACTACGGGGGACTCTTCCGGCAAAACGTCTTTCCGCACGCCGAGGTGAGCAACGATTGCGCGCATCAAGGCCGGACGCACGTGCTCTACGGCGACGGGCGCCCGGAGAACACCGAGGCAACGGTGGACGTCGATAGCATCCGCGAGCGTCTCGGCGCGCTGAACAGCCACTATGCCGGCATGGCCGGCGCCGCCGCGGAGGAAGCGCAGCTTCGCGAACGGGAGAACGAGCACGTCTTCCATGAGGCGCAGCGCGGCATCATCCAGGGCATGGCATCCCTGCCGCCGGATTCCAATGCCGTCCTGCTGTACGGCGCGGGCCATTTTGCGTCGGGGACGGCGACGATGCGGCAGGAAATGGCCGTCAAGCGCTTCGAAGAGTACCTCGGCTGGTTGCCGGACACGTACGTGGTCGTCGTGGAGGGGCGGACGTACGCCCGGCTGCAGCAGGACTACAGGGATGCCTTAGGGGGAGGACAGCAGACGGTGTCGCGGATGGACACGCGGGCGTTGCTGTTCATCGGGGAAGAGTTGCCGCACGTCATGATGGGATTCATGTCCCTCGCCAGCGATTGGTGGCATGCGCGGCAACAGGGCGCGGTGCAGCCGGGACTCCGGCGGAAGCTGTTCGAAATGGCGAACCTGCTCTTGGAATTCCAGCAGAACGCAGCCCGTCTCCACCATCCGCAAGGGGCCCAAGGCCAGCCGCGCGGGGAAGCGCTGCCCTTGCAGCTTGCTTCCCATGCGTAGGGGGACGCGGGTGGGGTATGCAGTACGAAAACAGGAAGCGGTATTGCGGCAATTGCATTGTCCGTCACCCCTCCCCCTATACTTCCCCCGTTTACCCCCACTTTTCGTATGGCCAGCTGTTCCCGCCGCACGTACTCCCTCCTCCTCACCTTCCTCCTCGGCACCGGCGCGGGCGTTGCGCTCACCGCGGGCGCGGGGGCTGCGCTCCTCGGCTCTGCCGTCTTCCCCGACGTGCGGTCCGGCACGTTCTACGACGAGGCCGTGGGCGAGATGTACGGCGCGGGCATCATCAAGGGCTTCGACGACGGTACGTTCCATCCCAATGACTACGTCACGCGCGGGCAGGTGGCCGTGCTCTTCAAGCGCTTGCGCGACGACATCAACGGCGTGGCGCCGGCTCCCTCCTCCTCCAGCGCGGAGGCCGCTTCCAGTGTCGCCGCGCCGGCTTCCTCCGCCGCGTCCTCCTCCTCTTCGTCTTCCACGTCTTCCTCCTCCCGCCGGTCTTCCTCGTCCTCCTCCAGGAGTTCCGCGGCGGCGGCATCCGCCAACGGCGCCATCCGGCTGGCGTCCTCCGCCTTCAGCATCCCGGACATCGCCCCCACCCTCTCCCTCAGCGTGCTGCGCACGGGGGGAACGAAGGGGCAAGTGACGGTGGCCTACACGCTCTCGGGCGGCACGGCCGTGGCCAACACGGACTACACGCCCGCGAGCGGCGTGATCACCTTCAAGGACGGCGAGGGCTCGAAGAACGTGAGCGCGCGCCTCCTCCGCAACCCCTCAGCTTCCGGCAACCGCACCGTCGTCTTCACGCTCAGCGCGCCCACCGGGGGCGCCGTTCTGGGGGATCCCTCCAGCGTCGTCGTCACGCTCACCAAGGGGCTCACGAGCGGGAGCAGCAGCAGCAGTTCCTCCGCGGGCGGCGCCGCAGCCGCGGGCGGCACCTTCGCCTTCACGGCGGCGGGGTACGGAACGACGGAGAACGCCGGCACCACCGCCGTCACGGTGAACCGCACGGGCACTACGGGCGCCGCGGCGACCGTGGACTTCGCCACCGTCAACGGCTCGGCCTCCGCGGGCACGCACTACGAGAGCAACGGGGGGACCCTCTCCTTCGCGGCGGGGGAGACGAACAAGACCTTCTCGCTGCGGGTGACGGACAACGCCACGGCGGACGGGAACAAGACCTTCAACCTGGAGCTGCGCGCCCCCACGGGCGGCGCCGTCCTGGGCTCGCCCTCCCGCGCCACCTTCACCGTCATCGACAACGAGAGCGCGGCCACCGGTTCCGGCATCCTCAAGCTGGAGCAGCCGACGTTCACCGTCCAGGATACGGACGGTTACGCCTACGTCACCGTCATGCGTACCGGCGTGCCCACGGGGACGGCCGGCGTGAATTACGAAACCATAGACAAGACGGCAAAGAACAACGCGGATTACACGCGCGTCACCGGGACCGTGTCGTTCGCGCCGGGGGAGATGAAGAAGGTCATCGCCGTCCCCCTGCTGGCGCACGCGGGGGATGCGGGCGAAGTGGAGTTTACCTTCCGCATTTCCAACGCCAGCGGAAACGCCACGCTGGGGACGCTCATCGAAGCAACGGTTATCATCCAGGGATGAGCAGTCAGTGGTCAGTGTTCAGGGCGGGCGCGGGGCGTATGATGGCGCGCATCGGAGCACTCCCCGTCCTCCTCGGCTCCCACGCGTTTCTCACGCTCGGCATGCTGCGCGGGCGCTGGTCCTACGATCACCTCGGCTTCGCCTTCCTCCTCATCAGTTTTGCGCTGCTGCTCGCTGCGTTCGTCCTCCTCACGCGCAACGCCCGCGAACGGTTGCCCGCGCGCATCCCCCTGGCGCTGGCGCTCACGTTCTCCCTCCTCCTCTCCTCCCTCAAGCTTTCCACGCACGGCGCCGTCGCCGTGCCCTTCGGCATGACGTACGTCCTGTGGACGCCGCTCCTCGCCCTCCTCATCCCCCTCCTCTACCTGCCGCCCGTTCCCGCTGCGCTGCGCCGCGGCATCTTCGCCCTGGCGCTCGGCATGGCCGTGCTCCTGCGCCTGTGGCTCCCCGCGGCCTCGCCCAAACCCCTCATCGACACCTACAACACCGCCCAGGAATCGGCGCAGCACCTGCTCGAGGGCAAGAACCCGTACGCAACGCCCGTGAGCGACGCGTACGGGGGGGAGCGGTCGTACGGCTACGAGATCAAGGGGTACATGTACCTGCCCGCCAACCTCTACCCGCAGGCGGCCGCGGTGGAAATCGCGGGGGACGCGCGCTACGCGCAGATCGCGGCGGAGCTGGGGTTCGCCGTGCTGCTGTGGGTACTGGCGCGGCGGTGGCGGGGCCGTGACGTTTCGGACCTCATTGTTCTCCTGGCGCTCTACTCTCCAATGACGATCTTCGTGCTGGATGCCGCATGGACGGAGCCGTTTATCCTCCTCTCGCTCGCCCTCACAGCGTACGGGCTCATCCGCGGCAACGGCACCCTGGCCGCGGCTGCGTTCGGGTACGCGTTCAGCCTCAAGCAGTACCTCGCGACGCTCGTCATTCCCTGGATCGCGGCCGAGCGGCGGTGGAAGCCGCTCCTCGTCAGCGCCGCCGTGGCCGCGGCCACCGCTGTCCCGTTCCTCCTCTGGGACTGGCGCAGCCTGCTCGCGGAGGGGGTGCTGATGCAGCTGCGCACCCCTTTCCGGGAAGATACCTTCTCGCTCTTCGGGTTCCTCTCCCAAGCGACGGGCATCGTGCCCCCCAAGTGGTGGACGCTCGCCGTGAGCGCGCTCGCCTCCGTCCTCTCCGTCCCCTGGTTCCGCAGGCTCCCGCGCGCCACGGCGTTCCTCTCGGCCTCCGTCCTCACGCTGTTCGCCACGTTCCTCTTCGGCACGCAGGCCTTCGCCAACTACTACTACCTCGTCTCCGGGCTCCTGGTCCTCCTCATCGCCTGCCTCCCGCCGGAAGCACGGGCGGGGGAGGGGAGAGTGGAATGATAAGAATATTTGACAACATGGGGGATCCTCGCCATACTTCCCCCCTTATGGCCTCCCATACTTCCTCCTCCCTCCGCATCGCCCTGGCGGCGATCCTCCTTCCGCTGGTCCTCGTTGCGTGCGCCCCTACCGACGGGGGGACACAGACGGGTTCCCTCCTCAACGGGACGGGCGCCACGGGCAAGGGACGGGAGGATCTGCTCTCCATGCGCGCGGGCACGGACATCGCGGAAGCGGGAGGCGCCGTCTCCTACACGGTCACGCTCCGGAACCGAACCCCCATCGACTTCAAGGATGCGGAAGTGAACGTCACGTTCCCCGGCCGGAAGCTGCGGGTCACCGACACGGCGGGGGGGACGATGGCGGATGACCGCATCACGTGGGCCGTCCCCTCGCTCCCCGCGGGCGAGACCATGAACCTCGCGTACCGCGGGATCCTCTCCCCGGAGCTCCCGCGGGGGGAGCTGGTGCGAACGGTAGTGAGTTTTCGCGCCTCCAACCTCTCGAGCCCGGTTACCGCGCAGGCGGAGGTGAGGATCGGCGGCGGTTCGGGGTCGGGCGGCCTTCCCTCGTCATCGTCCTCGTCTTCGTCGGATTCCGGCTACACCTTCTTCCTCGGGGAGGAAGGGTCATCCTCCTCCGCGCTTGCCGTATCCCCTTCATCCTCCGGCGCCGCGGATACTCCCGTGCCCGCCTCGCTGGCCGTCACGTACCGTCCCGATGCGGCGGAGCGGCCGGCGGGGGGTTCCGTACGCTACATGCTCACGGTACGTAACGCGTCTGCCGTCCCGGTCCGGAACGTCACGGTGGAAGCGCTGCTCCCCTCCGCCCTCACGGTCACCGAGGCGGGAGGCGGCGCAAAGGCCGATGATGCGCTCACCTGGAGCTTCCCCTCGCTCGGCGCCAACCAGAGCCGCACACTGGCGTTCCGCGCCACGCTCTCGCGCACCGTGCGGCCGGGCGACGTGGTCACCACCATCGGCGAGGTCACCACCCCCGCGCTCCCCGCGCCGCTCGTCGCCACGGCGGATGTGCGGATCGTCGCCGGGGCAGCCCCGCTCCCGCAGTCGGGGGCGGAGGACCGGTTCTTCCGTCCGGTGGAGGATACGTCGAAGTACGTGAGGAAGGTGAGGTGAAATGTGCCCTACTTCCCTTGCCCCCTCAGCAGCCGCCTCTCCAGCCGCTCCTGCCGCTTGCCCTGGCGGTCCTGAACGGTTTTGCGGGAGCGGGTGGAAGACGTGGAAGAACGGGAGGAAGATGAGGATCGAACGGAAGAAGACTGCGCCTGCGGTAGGAGGGACAGCGTGCGTGCGATCTGTTGGTAGACGGGCTCGTTCCCTTCGTACAATTCCACATTGGCAATGATCATCACGTAGTAGATCGACTTCCCCTTTGTGGCGAATATCGCTTCACCGCGTTGTGTTTTTCCTGCGGTGAACCGATACTTCCGCGCCGGGAGGCCCAGCAATTCCGTGTCCGTGGGATCCCCTGCTGATGCGTAGTTGGGGAGGAACCAATCGCCGACCCCGTCGCCCGTGGGGCTCTGCGTCATGAGCCGCGTGAAGTAGCCGTCCAGCTGTTCCTTGTTGTAATCCAACGTTATGGGGGCCACGCCTACGTAGATGCTCGTGGTATACATGTCCGCCAGGAGTTTGGGGGACCACGTGGCCTTGCGGAAGGACTTGACCCAGCCGTTCATCGGCTGGTCTTCTCCCATAGCATTCACCCATTCGCCACCCGTGGGGGCGGAGAACGTCACATTGCGTAGGGCGTGCTGCCCCATGATGAGCGGTGCCATGGAGGAAGAAGAGGACCGCGGGGTCTGCACGTTGTTCTTCCACCGCAGGTCAAGCGTACCAGGATCCGCGGATGTACCGCCCGTAGTCCCCCTGCGCGGGCTGGCGTGGGCGGCGGTGACGGACGTGAGGAGGAGGACGAGGGTGAGGCCGGCGGAAGCGAGGCGGGTCATGGGGAGGGGGGGAGGAAAGACGCCATCAGTACATCATTGTTTGGCAGGGGAGGAGAGGGATGCTGGACAAGATTCTTTTCAGTATGCCGACTTTATGGCTTCTGGAAGGGAAGAAAGACGTTCCATTATCCCGCAGAACGGCACCCTATTCCGTCCACCTAAACGTCCTGAATATCTCCTCCGCGAGTTGCGGGTTGTCGGTTACTTGGGATATGCAGATGAGGACCATCTTGCCGTCTTTCTCAGAACAGAGAGCATACCCTGCACCGCCTTCGTAAGCTCGGCAATATGGTTCATTTTCACGCTCATAGTCATGACCAAAGATCTCGAAGAAATCAATTCTTCCTTGAAGAACTTTTGCCCTATCTTGTGTTCGCGTTTGAGGAGCTGAGTTCAAGAACCAAGTGCAACACCTGAGGATTCCCTACCCTCTGGTGTAT
>CAYHOS010000038.1:0-8140 GCA_964358505.1 uncultured Candidatus Peribacteria bacterium | reverse complement strand
CCGCCTGGGAAGTACGGCCGCAAGGCTAAAACTCAAAGGAATAGACGGGGACCCACACAAGCGGTGGAGCATGTGGTTTAATTCGATGGTAAACGAAGAACCTCACCCAGGCTTGACATCCCGAGAATCCCCCGGAAACGGGGGAGTGCCGCAAGGAACTCGGAGACAGGCGATGCACGGTCGTCGTCAGCTCGTGCCTTGAGGTGTACTGTTAAGTCAGCGAACGAGCGCAACCCTCATCCTATGTTGTTTTTTCATAGGAGACTGCCGCCTCCAAGGCGGAGGAAGGTGGGGATGACGTCAGATCAGCGTGTCCTTTATGCTTGGGGCAACACCCATGTTACAATGGCCGATACAGAGGGCAGCAAACCCGCGAGGGCAAGCAAATCCCATAAAGTCGGTCTCAGTTCGGATTGAAGGCTGCAACTCGCCTTCATGAAGTTGGAATCGCTAGTAACCGTGGGTCAGCCACACCACGGTGAATATGTTCCTGGGTCTTGTACTCACCGCCCGTCAACTCATGGGAGGCAGGGGCACCCGAAACACCGTTACCTTCATTGGGCGGTACTACGGTGAAACTGCTGACTGGGAGTAAGTCGTAACAAGGTATCCGTAGGAGAACCTGCGGATGGAATATCTCCTTACCAGGGAGTTACCCTGATAGCTTGCTCTAGATGGTGTTCATCTCTAACAAGCTTTGGAATTGACCGGGGGAACACCCCCAGTGCTTTCCCCTCTGACACTCTCAGAGGAGGAGGTACTGAGGCTCCGGACGAGGGATATCTCTACTACACAATGCTGTGAAGAGCAGCGAAACAGCGCTGTCCTGAGCGCAGGTGAATTGACGCGCTGAACGAAGGGCGGGGATAGTAAGCAACCCATGGAACGCCCCCCTCTCTCCCCTTCCACCCTCACCCGCCGCGACGTGCTGCGTACCGGCCTGGCGGGAGTGGCGTGGCTGCTGTTGCCGAATACCGTTGTTCAAGACTCTGGGGAGGATGATCCCCACGGCGTGAACGCGCGCTTGAAGTATCTGATGGAAGCGCAACTCCCCCACGTGACGCACCGCACGCATCTCATCGTCCCGAGCGCAAGCCGCGGTGTGGTCCACCTGCCGGACATCCACCAGTGCAACGCAACGACGAAAGAGGACAAGCGGCAGGTGGAGCAATCGCAATTAGAAATAGCCGAGCTTATTCAAGCCCTCTGCCGAGATGAGAGGGTGAAGCTCAAGATTCTCTTCGACGAAGCGCTGCTGGCGGAAGGCGAACCGCCGCTTCCCGAACGCCCCGCGCACCTCACCGTACAACGCCGTCAACTCTCCCTCTCCAACCGCGCGTTGCTGGGCGCGGCAACGTACGTCGCCAACCAAGGCCTGGTGGAGGAGCGAGGAGCGGAAAAGACCGCCACCTTTGCCCCCGTATGGGATGCATGGGACAAGCCTGACTGGAAAAAGATCGTCTTCGATGACAGGGAAGACGCATTCCTCCAGATTGCCTGCGCCGAAGCTCCCGGCAGCGTGTGCTATGTGGTCTTTGGATGCAGCCATGATTGGAAGAACAACGTGGAAACATGGAATAAGGAACATCCGCGGGAGAAGTTCTCCCTCGTCACCCTCTACACCCAGGAAATCCACACGCAACTCGTCCAACAGGGTATTCTTCCGTCGCCGGACCCTTCTCTGACCGTCATGGAAGAGCAGCAATGATATCAAAATGCGGAGAGCTGTGATGATTACTGTTCAATCTCCATCACAGAACGTAATCGTTCCGGATCCCCGATGATTTCCAACAGCGCTTGCTGCTGATGGTCACGGTTGGGAGCCTGCCCGCCGGCCTTGCGATAGGCCAGTCGCATTACGGCAAGACGCATCTTCTGCATGTGCCATTCCAGCCGCATGTAGATATCTATGGGATAATCAAGTATCTCTTCATTGTTTCTGGCAGTGACGGCTGTTTCAGCGAAAATCATCAGGAAAAGGGAAGATAATGCGCAGCGTACCCCTGTGATAGTAGGCAGGCAAAGCGCATGTACGCGATGGGACCTGTGGATAACTCATCCGCGTGCCTATTTGTGTAGACATCGTGCGTACATCGCCTCTACGGCACGGAATACCGCAACGTATGGACACCGTATCCACACCGTATACACACGTTTTCCACATTTATTGTGGAAGGCTGTGGAAAGCCGAAATGCCTGAACAACAATGGAGAACATATGGCAAGCAGCGGTGTGCCGCGCGCTTGCGGGGGCAGGGAAAGGAGCGTACAAACCGGCATGCACCATGCGCTTTCCCGCCGCCGCACAATACACAATCGCCGCCATTGCCGCCCTTCTCGCGGGGGTAGCAGGCTCATCGCTGTGGACGGAAGCGAACCTGGTGGCGGAGCGTTCCGCCCCTTTCCTGCCGGGAACGCTCGTGGCGGATGACGCGGATACGTCCTTCACCACGGAGGGGGAGAAGTGGATGCAGATCGGTGGCGGCTTCCGCAGCGGATCCCGCACGCACATGCGCAGGCTGGAAGTGGTGGAGAGGCTGGTGAGCGCCACGTGGTCCTTCCCCTCGGTGGCCCCCGGCACCTACTCGCTCCATGTCACCTGGATCCGCGGCATGACCCACGCGAAGAACGTGTCGTACCTGCTGCGGGGAACTTCCACTCTCCCGGACCCCACCAACCCCATCCTCCTCACGGCGCGCGTCAACCAATCCAAGAATCCGGAGGGGAGGCGGTGGGGCGAGGGACGCCGCACGTGGGAAGAGCTGGGGACGCTGGTGGTGGAGAAGGAAGGACACCTCTTCCTCACGGCACAGGGCAAGGCATCGGAGCGGTTCGATGCCGACGCGGCGATCCTGGTGCCGGTGAGCACATTGGCGCCTGCCGCTTAGAACGTATCCGGAAACTTTCCATGTCATGGTTCGACGGGGCTCACCATGACACTCTTTCGTTTAGGCAAGCGTGTCACCATGACACTCTTTCGTTTAGGCAAGCGTGTCACCCCGAGCCGTGCCTGCCCTGCCGTTCGAGGCCCTGAACGGGAGCGAAGCCGAAGGGTCGAGGGTGATTTCCATCTCCCTCTCTATCCTCCTCCTCACCGTGTCGTCTTCAATCTTCCCCAGCATTTCCCCCAAGAACCCCCGGATGTACATCATCCGCGCTTTCTCTTCCGGAATGCCACGCGAGGCGAAGTAGAAGAGCTCCTCCGGTGACACTTTGGTGACGGTGGCGGAGTGGCCGGCACGGACATCGTTGGTCTTGATCTCCAGCCCGGGCACGGCATCCACCTTCGCCGTGGCATCCAGCATGAGGACGTCCTGACGAAGGTACGTGCCCGTTCCCCCGCCCTCTTCCCCGATCTCGACCATCCCGTTGCACCGGACCGCGGCTCTTCCTTCCGCTACCCCCCGCATGGCGATCTCCCCACCGCCTTCCCGCGCCAGGAACACGTTGCGAGCGGAGAGCCTCTGCGTGTTCTCCCCCGCGGCATGGAACACCCAGTCCACCGCACTCGTTCCGCCCGCGCCCTCCACCGTAGCACAAACGTCCTGCTCCACATCCTTCCCGCCCAACGTCACATTGAGCAGGCGGCAGGAAGCATTCGTCCCCGCCGTGATGCGCTGCCTGATCTTCACCTCGCCAAGGCCCGCTGCGAGCACGATGAGCATGAGCGATGACCCTGCCGCGAGGTCTGCGCCGAGGATCTGCTCTCCGCCTGCCGTGGCAGGAACCGCGAGGAAGAGCGTTGCGCGGGATCCCTCCTCCGCGCGCACCGCCACCGGTCCCCGATGATCCCAGGGGAGCGTGGTTGTTCCGGGGACATCCTTCCCTCGTTCAATGGTCCATTTCCCATCGCCATCCCCGCGGATGCCGGAAGGCAGAACCGGTGATGGCGGCGGCATCATGCGCCCAGTGTACATGCTCCCTCCCGGAGGGTATTCTGGACATGCCCCTATGCGTGAAATCCAGCGCCTCTTCCCCTTCGCGGAACCCGAACCCCCGCCTCCCGAGCTCCCGCGGATCCCCGAAACGGAACAGGATGATGAGCGAGCTCAGGCCATTATTTTCAAAAGCCACGCCCATGCGGAAAGCCTCTTGAGAGCGATACCTCTAAGCAAGTTGGAACGATGGGAAGAATCCCAAAGAAGACGCTTCCAGGAGGGAAAAAGATGATGTTGACTTACTGTTATTTCAATTGTTTAATATTCTTATGGCAAACGACGCTGTGAAAGAATGGGGAGGGTGGGATTCGTACTTGGAGCAGGAAGAGGAAAATGCACGGCAGGAACTCGCGCGGAAGAAAGCGGAAGTGCCACAATCATCGCCGGTGGTGCAAGGCACGATGACCATGGCTCGCGAGCGCCAGCTCTTCCTCTTCCAGGAGGAAGACGGCCCCGCACCCTTTCCGCTCCGGACGACGCGCCCGCGGTAGGAAGACATCACCCTACTAATCCCTCCATCTCCAGTTCTATCAGTCTGTTCACCCGGCTTCGTCCGGCTCCACTGCGTTTCGCCGTGACTACGCCGAGGTGAATCGCCATAGATGCGGTGTTGTTCCTACCCAACGCTGCCCTCCATTTCGAGTTCTATCAGGCGATTCATCTCCACCGCGTATTCCAGGGGGAGCTTACGAATGATGGGCTCGATGAAGCCGTTGACGATCATGGCACGGGCCTGATCCTCGGGTATGCCGCGGGAGGTGAAGTAGAAGAGGTCCTCCTCGCTCAGCTTGCCGACTTTCGCCTCGTGCGCGACGGTCACGTCGTTGTTGCGGATCCGGATATCCGGAACCGTGTCCGTGCGGCTCGCGCCGTCGAGCAGGAGGGCATCGCACTCCACGTTGGCGGTGACGTCGTGCGCCTTGGGAGAGACCCTGAGCAACCCGCGATAGACGCACACGCCCCCGCCGCGGCTGATGGATTTGGAGGTGACCTTGCTGGAGGTGTGCGGCGCGAGGTGGATGACCTTGGCGCCGGTATCCTGCCACTGGCCGGTGTTGGCGAAGGCGAGGCCAAGATGGTCGCAGCGCGCGCCCTCCCCCACGAGCATGCTGCAGGGGTAGAGCATGGTGGTGCCGCTCCCCATGTTCCCGCCCACCCACTCCATCACGGCGTCCTTCTCCACGATGGCGCGCTTGGTATTCAAGTTGAACGTGTCGCGACTCCAGTTCTCCACGCTGGAATACCGCACCTTTGCGCCGGCAGAGACGAAGATCTCCACCAGCCCCGCGTGCAGGCCGATCTCCCCGTACTTGGGCGCGGAGCAGCCCTCGATGTAGTGCACCTCGCTCCCCTCTTCCGCCACGATCAGCGTGTGCTCGAACTGTCCCATGTTCATGGCGTTCATGCGGAAGTACGCCTGGAGCGGATCCGTCACTTTGACGCCCTTGGGGACGTGGAGGAAGGTGCCGCCGGACCATACCGCGCCGTGCAGCGCCGCGAACTTGTGGTCCGTCATCGGCACGCACGTCATGAAGTATTGTCTGACGAGCTCGGGATGCAGCCGCAGCGCATCATCCATGTTGAGGAAGATCACACCCAACTTCCCCCACTCCTCGCGCAGCTTGTGATAGATCATTTCGCTCTCGTACTGCGCGCCGACCCCGGCGAGGACCTTTCGTTCCGCTTCGGGGATGCCGAGACGGTCATACACGCGGCGGATCTCCTCCGGCACTTCCCCCCAATCGTCCGTATTCCCCGCCCCGGGGTGCGCGTAGTAGATGATTTTGTCGAAATCGAGGCGGGAGAGGTCCGCCCCCCACGTTGGCATCGGCTTCTCGCGGAAGACCTTGAGTGATTGGAGCCGATGTTCCAGCATCCATCCGGGTTCCCCCTTGTCCGCGGAAATCTGCCGCACAATCCCCTCGCTCAACCCCCGCGGCCTCCCCTCCGCGTAAGGGGCGGGGTTGGCGGTGTCGAAGACGTCGCGCGAGAGGCCACTGAAGATGGGACGAGGGGGCATGGGGGGAAGTATGATAGCAGATCGCCACTTTTCCGCAGCCACATGAGGAAGTGAAGATTATTGGGAGGACCGCGCACCACGGCCGGTGGAAGAACGCGGGAGTGAGCACAATCTCGTGGAGAAGGTAGTCTTCAACTTCCAGACGCGACGGAGCCCCGGCAGTGGAGCAGCAGCTCCATGACATTTCCTTTGGTGCGCGGAGCGTTTTTCTTTGCCCCTTTCTTTTGTCGCCCTGACAAAAGAAAGGGGGAGAATAGTACATACAATGTATATACACTATTTGCGGCCTAGCACCGCCTTCATCCTCTTGTGGCTGAACTTGAGATGCTCCAGGTGCCGCGCCTTCTCCGTGAGGAACTTCTTCAGGTCCAAACCGTACTCCTCGATCAAGAGCGACGTGTGGTACCCGCTCAGGAACTGCGGGGTGATCACGTAGCTTGCGCCCAATTGGTAGAGGTGCAGGGCTTCGTCCACCTGCTGCGATACCGCGATGACGATGGCGTCCTTGTTTGCGGCGCGGGCGGCGCGGACGATGAGGACGGATGTGTCGAAATCGCGGAGGGTGGAAACGACCATCTTGGCGTGGCGGAAATCCAATGCCTCCAGGAAGTCGGTGTCGCCCAGGTCGCCGTACGTGCAGTCGATCTTCTCCCGCGCGAGTTCCGCGATGGCCTTGGGGTTGTAATCCACCACGAGGAAGGATCTCTTCATCTTCTTGAGCGATTCCAGCACGTTGAGGCCGATGCGCTCGTACCCCAGGAGCATGATCTCGTGGTCCTTGTTCCGCGCGTGGAAGTGCTCATCCACCTTCTTCCCCGGCCGCTCGAACCAGGAGAGCGGCCCCTCCAGCCAGCGGTACAGGCGTTCGGCGTAGAGGATGCCGTAGGTGGAGAGCGCGATGGTGAGGAGCCCCACGAAGGTGACGAAGGAGAGGACGGAGGGCTGCAAGTGCCCCAGGCGGACCCCCAGCGCGATGAGGATGAAGGAGAACTCGCTCACCTGCGCCAGCGCCATCCCCGTGCGGAAGCTGGTGCGCTTGGTGTAGCGCATGCGCCCCATGAGGAGGAGGACGATGAGCGGGTTGCCGATGAGCACGAAGGCCGAAAAGACCGCTACAGCGGCGATCTGCCGCGCCACGTCGTCCAACACGAGCCGGGACCCCAGCAGCACGAAGAAGATGACGATGAAGAAGTCACGCATGGGGCGCAGCTTGGCGGCGATCTCGAACCGGTAAGGCGAGAGGGAGAGGACGATGCCCGCCGCCAGTGCGCCGATTTCCATGGAGAGGCCGAGCGAGAAGCTGAGCGCCGCGATGGCGAAACACCAGCCGATGGAGAAGAGGAGGAGCAGTTCCTGCGAGGCGGCCACGGCGCGGAGGATCCACGGGAGCAGGAAGACGCCCGCCACGATGAGGACGGAAACGAGCGAGAGCCCCCGCAGCGCCACGCGCCCCAACACGATCTCCCACCCCTCCGAACCGGTGCTCATGGACGAGACGGCCACCAGCAGGACCATGGCGATCACGTCCTGCACGATGAGGAAACCCGTGGAGATGCGTCCGTGGAGGGTCTCCAGCTCCCCCGCGTCCGTGAGGAGCTTCATGACGATGATGGTGCTGCTGAAGGTGAGCGCCACCGCCACGTAGAGCGAGACAATCGGCGCAAAGCCCAGCATGCGGCCAAGGACGTACCCCGCCACCGAGGTGAACAGCACCTGCCCCACCCCCGCCACGAGCGACACCTTCCCCACATCCTTGATCACGCGCGGGTTGAGGTTCATCCCCACGAGGAAGAGGAGGAAGGAGACGCCCATCTGCGAGAAGAGTTCCAGCCCCTCTGTGGAATGGAGCAGGTTCAGCCCGTAGGGGCTCACCACCAAGCCCGCCAGCAGGTAGCTGATGATCACGGGCTGCCGCAGCGCCCGCATGAGGAGCGCCAGCGCCACCACGGTGCACACCACGACCGCAACGGTGAGGAGGGTTTCTTGCATTTCTGGATAGTATAGCAGAAATCGACGTTCTGATCACCTCCTTTTGGCAATGGTAAGCCAAACCCAAGAGCGCTGTAGACGATTGGAGAAATAGTATTACAATGCCTTTTTGCTATCCAGCGGCGGGGGTTTTTGTGTGTTGTTTCCTCCACCCCTACCCCCTCCTCCTTCGGAGGAGGGGAATGTTTGTTGTT
>CAYHOS010000037.1:0-9381 GCA_964358505.1 uncultured Candidatus Peribacteria bacterium | reverse complement strand
GGGGCGTACTTCCTGTGCCTGAGCGGCTCCTGAAGCGAAGACAAGAAGTGCTTCACGGCAAGAAGCATGCCCCTCCTCCATCGGCCGTTCGAGGCCCTGAAGGGCCCTCCCGTTCGGGTCCGAGACCCTCAGGGTCGAGGACAGGCCCTGAACGGGAGGAGGGGTTAGGGGTGGAGGAAACAAACAAGGGGGAAGGAGCTGGGGAAGGGGGCAACAAACAGGAACAGATACATCTCGAAATCGTATGTAAATACAAAGACCGCCCTACACCCTGCCTCGACTTCCACATCGAGAAGTGCTCTGCCCCCTGCATCGGGCGGCGCACGACGGAGGAATATCACAAGGAGTCCGTTGAAGGCGTCCTCAAGTTCCTCAAGGGCGACTACGGGAGCGTGCGTCCCGTGATCCGGGAGCGGATGGAGAAGGCGGCGGCGGACCGCCTGTTCGAGCTGGCGGCGCAGTTCCGGGATTACCTGCAAGCGCTCGACCGGCTGGAGGGCAAGCAGCTCATCACCGATACCTCCGGCGGGGATTCCGACATCATCGCCGTTGCGGTCCTCTCCGGCCGCGCGGACGTGGTGGTGATGCAGAGGAGGGGAGGGCGGCTCATCGGCGATAGGGCATTCTCGCTCGCAGGGCATGCGGAAAGCCCCTCGGAGGTGCTGGAGCAGTTCCTCCCCCAGTTCTACGAGGAGGGGTTGGAAATTCCGGAGGAGATCCTGGTGAGCGCGGCGCTGCCGGGGAAGGGGACGTTCGAGGAGTGGCTGAGGGGAAAGAAAGGCCGCCGCGTGAGGATCGTAGTGCCGGTGCGGGGACGCAAGTCACAGCTCCTGCAACTCGCGGAGAAGAACGTCCTGGAGAAGGCGCGGCAGCGGGAGGCCAAGTGGGAGGCGGAGAAGAGGAATACCGAAGCGGCGCTCCTGGAGCTCACCAGTGTTCTGGAGCTACCGCACATCCCGAAGAGGATCGAGGGTTACGATATCTCGCACCTCGGCGGTACCGAAACAGTGGGCAGCATGACGGTGATGATCGAGGGGAAAGCGCGGAATGACCACTACCGCTCCTTCACCATCCGCACGATGAAGGCGGGGGAGGTGGATGACTACAAGGCGTTGAAGGAAGTCCTGTTGCGCCGCCTGAGGCATCTGACGGGAGGTTTGAAGCAGGAGGAGCAGCAGTGGAAAGCATTCGGGATGACGTTTGGAAAGGCAAAGAAAGCGGAGCAACGGATGATCGAGGAGATCCACGCGAGGCAGATCGAGCATATCGCCGGCGATCAGATTGATTACCGCCAGTATCTTGTTGCCCGACATGGGTCGGATATCGTCGCATTCGGGCGTCTCCGCAAGGAAGGGACGGTGCTTGTACTCCGGTCCGTATGGGTCCATGACGCATGGCGCGGGCGCAAGCTGGGGCAATTCCTTTCGCGAAAGATCCTTCAGCAGGTGAAGAAGGGGAAGGTGTATGTGCGATGTATTCCTTCCCTGGAGTATTACTACGCGCAGATCGGTTTCCGCTACGTCATCAAGCCACCTCCCGTGCTGCAGCCTTCGTCGAGTCCGGTTTCGGAAGACATGGGGGGCCCGCTTCCCGAGGATATGATTGTCATGGTATGGGATGCCTCGCAGAACAAGCCTGATCTCTCGCTAACCTCCCGTCCCGATCTCCTCGTCATCGACGGCGGCAAGGGGCAGCTGAGCGCCGCTCTGGAAGTCCTCAAAGTCCTGAAAATAGACATCCCCGTCATCGGCCTGGCAAAGCGGGAGGAGGAAGTGTTCATCGATGATCAAAAGGATCCGGTCATATTCCCGCCGGAGTCCCCCGCCAAGTTCCTCCTCATGCGCCTTCGGGACGAAGCCCACCGCTTCGCCAACCGCCACCGCGAAGCGCGGGGCAAGCAAGCGTCCAAGGCGTCCCTCCTCGACGCCGTCCCCGGGCTGGGGGAGGAGGGGAAGAAGGCGCTCCTCCGGAAATTCGGGAGCATCTCGGCCATCCGCGACGCTTCGGACGAGGAGCTGGGGGAGGTGGTATCTGAGTTGCAGGTGAGAGAGGTGAGGAGACATCTTTCGTAAGGACGCGGCATGCCGCGTCCCAACAACCCCCGCTCCCTCGCCCACGACCATGCCGCGTCCTTACGAACTCTCTGTTTCTTTTGCTTTCATCTTCTCGCCGCCATACAATCTCTTCCACTTCCCCAAGACACCTATGAAACGCTTCTCCCTCCTCCTCGGCGCCATCGGCGGGGCGCTCGGCGGCTACCTCCTCAGCAACGAAAAACTACGCACGGAACTGAAGAAGGCCAAGAACCCCGAGGCCGCGGCCAAGCTGTTGGGCAGGCATTTGCAACAGGACGGCTCCAAGATCGCCAAGGAGGCCAAGGCGTTCATCGAGAGCGAGGACGTGCAGAAGAACCTCGCCAAGGCCAAGAAGTTCGCCACGGCCAAGCTCAAGGAGGCCAAGAAGAGCATGAAGGACATGGTCAAGCATGGCCGCAGGGAAGCGGACAAGATGGTCAAGCAGGGGATGAGGTCGGCGAAGGAGATGATGGGGCGCGAGGAGGCGTGAGTGCGCGGCCTGCCCCCGCCCGAGGATGCCCGGCTACACGCGGCAGTCCCGGTTCTTGTTGCGGTAGAAGCCGCAGCCATGATGGTCCGGGAACAGATCCCCCTGCCCCTGCGGGTACTTGGGGACGCGCGCGCGGAAACGGCGTTCCTCCTCCGGGATGCCGTAAAAATCGGCGTACTCTTCCAGGATTTCCCTGTTCGAGGTGCAGACGCACGCGAGTTCAAGCTCCGCCGGGTCGATGTAGCCGCGCCGGACCATCTTGTCCTTCATCCACTCCAGCAAGCCCGTGTAGTACCCCTTGTAGTTCGCGATGACGAACGGCGCGGCCCACTTGGACCCCAGCTTCCCCGTTTGCATGAGCACCCACTGTTCCATGGTCTCGTCCAGCGTCCCGATGCCACCGGGGGCCACGATCAATCCCGTCCTCTCCTCGAACTGCTCGCGCGTAGCCGCATACAGGAGCCCGATTTTCCTGCCGGAGAAGAAGTGGTGCCTCGTGTAACGGTCGGGGCCCAAGAGGGCGCAGACATCCTGCTCGAAGCCGTCCGGAAGGTTGATCTTGATCCCCCCGATCGTGCCTTTGGCCTCCACTGCGCCCGCGAGCGCCGCTTCCATCTGCCCGGGGCCGGCGCCGGTCCAGATGGGCGACCGCAGCATCAGGCTCAGCTCGCGCGCCAGTTCGCGCGTCAGCTCGTAATCCTCATCGCCCGGCTGGGTGCGCGCGGAACCGAAGATGGAAATGCCCTTCCCGATGCTATCCACCTTCTCCATGGCCGCGCGGACCTCCGCCGGCAGCCCCTCCACGATCCGCCGCGGCTTGGCGCCGGGATCCAGGTCATCCAGCACCCGGCCGCAGACGTCGCCGAGGACGAGTTGCAGGTAGTGGCGCACCCCGGGGTCCTGCACGCCCTCGAAGCGGTCCTCCGTAACCGCGCGCAGGATGCGGTGCGTCGGCTGGCCGTTCTCGCCGTGCCGCCTGGCGAGCTCCGGGAGCACGGCGGCCAGTTCCCTGCGGACGCGGTCTTCGTATCCCTTGAACACCGCTCCGTCCAGGGAGGCGAGCGCCCGCTCCGCCTTGCACGCAAGTGTCTCGATGTCGCCCATAGAGGTTGGTGGCACTGTACGAGAAGGCGCCAGACAGTCAAGTTTCCTTCGCCCGCGCCGCGGCTTTCCTTTCCTCCTTGCCAAGAGACGGAAGATGAGTACAATGGACGGCGGGCTCCGGAAGAACCCTGCGTGGTGAGTGAAGTCGAACCAACCCCCGGACTGCCCATTTTCTTTATGATGATGAATCCTCGCAAGCCGGCGGAAGAGCCAATGAAGGCACGTTTCATCATTGTGACGGGAGGGGTGTGCAGCTCGCTGGGGAAGGGCATCGCCGTCTCCTCCATCGGCGCCATCATGAAGGCGTGCGGGTTCAAGGTGTTCGTGCAGAAGCTGGATCCCTACCTCAACGTGGATCCCGGCACCATGAGCCCCTTCCAGCACGGCGAGGTGTACGTGACGGACGATGGGGCGGAGACGGACCTGGACCTGGGCCACTACGAGCGCTTCATCGACGAGCCCATGAGCAAGCTCTCCACCGTCACCACGGGGCAGATCTACCAATCCGTCCTCGGCAAGGAGCGGCAGGGGGAGTTCCTGGGCAAGACGATCCAGGTGGTGCCGCACATCACCAACGCCATCAAGGACCGCATGAAGCAGGCGGCCAAGCAGAGCGGGGCGGACATCATGCTCATCGAGATCGGGGGGACGGTGGGGGACATCGAAGGGGAGCCGTTCCTGGAAGCCGTTCGGCAGATGCGCGCGGAGCTGGGGGAGGGGAGGCTGTTCCACGCCCACCTGACGCTCCTCCCCTACCTGGAGGCCAGCAAGGAGCTCAAGACCAAGCCCACGCAGCTCTCGGTGCGGGAACTGCGGCGGATCGGCCTGCAGCCGGATATGATCCTCGCCCGCGCGGACAAGAAGATCCCCACGGAACTCCTGGAGAAGATCAGCCACTTCTGCGGCGTGGAGCGGCGCGCGGTGATCCCCGCGCAGACCGTCCACTCCATCTACGACGTGCCGCTCAACTTCCAGCAGCACGGCATGGCGCAGATCATCGCGGAGAAGCTGCGGCTGGGGGAGGTACAGCCGGACATGAAGGAGTGGGAGAAGGGCAAGCAGCGCCACCTGGCCGCCGGGGAGGAGATCCGCATCGCGCTCGTGGGCAAGTACACGCACCTGGACGATGCCTACCTCTCCGTCATCGAGTCCGTCAAGAGCGCCGCTGTGTTCGAGAAGCGCAAGGCTTCCATCGTTTGGATCGATTCCGAGAAGCTGGAGGCACGGGACCCGGAGACGTGGCAGAAGCTCAAGGAGTGCGCGGGCATCGTCGTGCCGGGGGGCTTCGGCAAGCGGGGGATCGAGGGGAAGATCATGGCCGCCAAGTATGCGCGGGAAGAGAAGGTCCCCTACCTCGGCCTCTGCCTGGGCTCGCAGATCATGGCCATCGAGTTCGCGCGCGACGCCCTCAAGGATCCCCGGATCACGAGCGAGGAGTTCGACGAAGAGGGCGCGGTCCCCAAGGAGAAGTACGTGGTGCATTTCCTCCCCGGGCAGTACAAGGAGCGGAGCAAGGGGGGGACGCTGCGCTTGGGGGCGTACCCGTGCAAGCTGAAGAAGGGCACGAAGGCGCAGGAGGCGTACCAATCACAGTCATCCCTCGGCTCCGCTCGGGATGACGATGCCTCCGGTGGCCGTACGTCGGGTGATGCGGGTGATGCAAAGACCATTTCGGAGAGGCATCGTCACCGCTACGAGTTCAACAACGACTACCGCGGGCGGCTGGAGGAGGCCGGCATGGTCATTTCCGGCGATTCCCCCAAGGGGGATCTGATGGAGATCGTGGAGATCAAGGACCACCCCTTCATGGTGGGGAGCCAGTTCCATCCGGAGTTCAAGAGCAGGCCGCATAGGCCGCATCCCCTGTTCGCGGCGTTCATGAGCAAGGCGGTGGCGGGTGGTGGGTGACGTGGGGACGTCCTTACAACGAACGGTCCATATCACGATCGGTCCACAGTCGGGGGTTATTGCGGATATACGCACGTATCCGGCGTAACGCGGTTTCATCGCGGATCACGCGGTCATGGTACCGCGGTTGCCATGCGAAGGTGTGATGGGAGGCGAGAGGAGGAGATGGTAGAGACGTCGTAGGTGCGGGCACGGCCACGGGCGGCGGTATGGTCGTAGGGACGGGCGCGGCCACGGGCGGCGGTATGGTCGTAGGTGCGGGCACGGCCACGGGCGGCGGTATGGTCGTAGGGACGGGTGCGGCCATGGGCGGCGGTATGGTCGTAGGGACGGGTGCGGCCATGGGCGGCGGTATGGTCGTAGGGACGCGGCATGCCGCGTCCTTACAACCATGACGGATGTGTCGGGTACACGCGGATTTGAAGGAGCCGATGACCGCGGGGATGGATCCCGGCCGTAGCGGCCCGAAGCGGTTGGTGGCCGGTCCGGGATGCCGGAGGCGCGTATGAAGGATGATGATGCCATGGATGTGGTCCGGCATGACGATGTGTGCATCCAAGGAGACATGGTCATGGTGAAGAGGTATGGCCCGCCAGCATGCATCAGCGATGTGCCCCATATCCGAAAGATGCATCACACCATCCCGCACCGCCCCGAACCACGGGAGGCGGTCGTTGGTATTGATGGTCACGAAGTACGCGCCCGCCGAGGCGTAGTCCCACGGCGCGCAGCGCGCCGAGCCGTTGCGGTACTGTCCTTGGAACAACGCCGATGTCCCGTCGGATCCCATGGCATGAATCTATGGGGGAGGGTGAAGAGGGGCGACCCCCCGGCGGACATCTCGTTTCCGCGAGGCGGTCTTTTCCTTTTGGGGAAGGGATGAAAGGCGTTCCATTGGTCCATAGAACGCCTCAAAAAGATTCCCGTTATTCCCTCACTCTGTTACCCTGTTCCTCCGGATGAACCTTCGGCAAACCATCCTCGGCGTCACCTTCGAGAACCCCACCGTCCTCGCCTCGGGCATCCTGGGCGTGACGGCTTCCAGCTGGCGCCGGGCGGTCACGGAAGGGGGAGCGGGCGCCCCCACCACCAAGTCCGTGTGGCTCAAGGAGCACAAGGGCCACAAGAACCCCACCATCATCTCCACGGAGCACTGGACGCTCAACGCCGTGGGCGTGCCGGACGCGGGGCCCGGGAAGGCGCGGCAGGAGATCACCGCGTACAGGGATCCCCCGGCCTGGCAGGGGGCAAAGCCCGCGCCGCTCATCGTGAACATCATCGCGGAGACCGCGGAGAACTTCGGCAAGACGGCGGCGGATATCGTCGCCATGGGGCCGGACATCCTGGAGGTGAACATCAGCTGCCCCAACGTGGAGGACGAGTTCGGCAAGCCGTTCGCCTGCTCCGCCACCGCGGCCGCGGCGGTCACCAAGGCGGTCAAGGCGGTTTCCGGCGCGGTTCCCGTGTTCATCAAGCTCTCCCCCAACGCCCTCTCCATCGCGGAAATCGCCAAGGCGTGCGCCGCGGAGGGGGCGGACGGTTTCACGGTGATCAATACCGTAGGCCCCGGCATGGCGATCGACCTCAAGACGCGCCTCCCCATCCTCACGAACAAAGTCGGGGGCATGTCCGGCCCCGCCATCAAGCCCATCGCCGTGCGCTGCGTCGCCGACGTCTACGCGGCAACGGGAGGAAAGCTTCCCATCATCGGCACGGGGGGAGTCCACACGGGGGAGGACGCCATAGAGATCATGCTCGCGGGGGCGTCACTGGTGGGGATCGGGACGGCGGTGTGGAAGAGGGGGATAAGCGTCTTTAAGCAAGTGTGTGACGAAATGTCCCTCTTCTGTGACGCAGAGGGCATCAAAGATGTCAGCGAGTTGATAGGAGGAATGCACCGGCAATCCAGTTCTACACCCCCATAGAACGCCTATGTCCTGCAAGGATTGTCCCAACCGCCAAACACGCCTTCCAAAGACCTACCGCATCGTCTCCGTCAAGCGGGAGACGGAGAAGGTCAGCACGCTCACCTTCGATTGCTCCTTGGGCGCAAAGCCCGGGCAGTTCGTGATGCTGTGGGTGCCGGGCGTGGATGAGATCCCCATGAGCGTGGCGGGGGACGACGGCACGAGCCTGCGCGTCACGTTCTTCGCCGTCGGAGATGCAACACAAGCCTTGGCGATGAAGAAGGAAGGGGAGCTGGTGGGACTGAGGGGGCCCTTCGGGACATGCTACGAGTGGGAGGCGGGGCAGCATCTGGCTCTTGTTTCCGGCGGATACGGCGCCGCGCCGATGTACTTCGCAGGAGTATCCGCAGCCAAGAGTGGCTGCCCTCTGGATGTGGTGATAGGGGCGAGGAGCAAGGATCGCCTCCTGTACGTGGAGGAGTTCCGCGCGCTCCCCCGCGCCACCGTCCACTTGGCCACCGACGACGGCACCGCGGGGTTCAAGGGGTACAACGTGGAGGTGTTACGGCAACTATTCGAGAAGGGAATTGCCTTTGACTGTGTGTTCGCCTGCGGGCCGGAGCGGATGCTGCGCGCGGTATCGGACATCACCGCGGAGCGCAACGTTCCAAGCCAGCTCTCCCTGGAACGCTACATGAAGTGCGGCTATGGACTGTGCGGAAACTGCACCGTGGATCCGCTGGGCTTGCGGATGTGCGTGGAGGGGCCGGTGGTGAGGAACGAAGTGGCGCGGAAGATCACGGAATTCGGCGCATACCACCGGGACGGGTTGGGAAGGAAGTTGGCACTCGTCAAGTGAGAGTGCTAGACAACGGCCTTCCTGTCCCCTATACTTCCCTCGTCTTCTATTTCCTTCCCTTCTACCGTTATGATCGGCGGACCCGGTGGTTGCGGCTGCGGCTCGTGCTTCTCCCTTGGCGGGGGGAGCGGAGGGTGCTGCTAACCACATCGCATTGCCTCTCGGCAACACAAAGCGGTTCCGCGCATGCGGGGCCGCTTTTCTTGGACGACCTTATGGCCTGTGGCGCAGGAGGGAGAGGTCCAGATGCCGCTGGAACCAGCGCTGCATGCGGTGCCAGGGAGTGCGTTCGATGGCCTCCTGGTGCAACCGCACGACGTACATGGTATAGAGCAGGAGCGCGGCCAGGATCATGAGCATGCCCACGAAGAGCACGCGGGCGGTCTGGTCCTCCACGGACGTGAATACGGGGGCGGCTTCGTGGAGCGGAAGGGCGTCTCCGGGGTACGATCCGACGCCTGTCACTTGCTCGTAGGGGGGGAACTCCTCCGTCATCAGCACCTGCGCGCGCATGACCCCCGTGGTCCCGGCGGAAACCAAGCTGATGCCGAAGACGAGGAACGTCCCCGTGATGGAGGGGAGGACGCGCGTGAGGAAGCGGAAGGTGTTTGTGTTTGACTGTTCCATGTAAACATTATACTACAAAAGATATGCTGGAACAAGGTGGGTCTGATACACTGATTTCAGCGTCAAATAGCCCTGTTCCTTCCCTGCCTTTCTCATCCGTGGCCCCATCCTCCTTCGCCCCTTCGGGGCTTCGGCGGGACGAGAGGCGGAGGCTTCACTTCTTCGCCAGCATTCGTTCATTTTCACATCTTGGCCCCATCGTCTAGCGGTTAGGACAGCGGGTTTTCAATCCGTTAACCGGGGTTCGATTCCCCGTGGGGCTGCCACTACGTGCGCGTGCTTATAGACCCGTTTGTAGAAGCCAAAAAGTCGGTGTTCGCATGACCGAAAATACGATTCCAGATGACTTCTCATCCGCTGAGTTCAAGAACCAAGTGCAACACCTGAGGATTCCCTACCCTCTGGTGTATG
>CAYHOS010000036.1:0-9723 GCA_964358505.1 uncultured Candidatus Peribacteria bacterium | reverse complement strand
CCCTAACCCCTCCTCCGTTGGAGGAGGGGAATGTTTGTTGTTTGTGCTCCTTATATTCTCCCCTTCCTCCTCCGGAGGAAGGGGCCGGGGGATGGAGGAGTGAACAAGAAGGGGCTGGGGGGAGAGGAGATGAGAAAGGGGCCGGGGGGTGAGGGTTTCGATGCACGGCTGATTGACTCCTCGATGCCCGTACTTGAGCTTGTAGGTGTCGCCGCCCACCGCGAGCGCCAGGAGCTGGTTGCCAAGGCAGATGCCGAACGTGAGGACGTCCTTCTCCAGCGCGTACCGGATGCTCTCGATGGTCTCCTTGCACATCTTGGGATCCCCCGGCCCGTTGCTGATAAAAACACCTTGGTACAAATCATGGGAATCAAGGGAATCAAGGTCAAAGTTCCACGGCACGCGCACAACGCGCACGCCCCTCTTGAGCAGGCTGCGGAGGATGTTCCTCTTGATGCCGCAATCGTAGGCGATGAGCGTGGGGATCTTGTCTATGGCGCCCTTGGGGTCGTACGTGATCGGCTCCGTACAACTCACCTCCGCCACAAGATTCGTGAGATTCGGATCGGGAATAGGCTCCATGACGCTCTCCCCTCCTCCGGAGGAGGAGGGGCCGGGGGTGGGGGCTTGCACAATGCGGCCGAGCATCACCCCATGCTCCCTCAGCTTCTTCGTGAGCGCCCGCGTATCGATCCCCGTGATCCCCGGGACGTTGTGCTTCTCCATCCAGTGCTGGAGGGAACTGACCGCGGCGTGGTGGCTGAACCCCTCGCTCACATGCGCGCAGACCACGCCCCGCACGTGGATGTTCTCGCTCTCGAAGTTCTCGGAAAACCCCCACGCGTTGAGCTTCTCGCTCGGCACGCCGTAGTTGCCGATGAGCGGGTACGTGAACGTGAGGATCTGCCCGCGGTAGCTGGGGTCCGTAAGGCTCTCGTTGTACCCCGCCATCCCCGTGTTGAAGACCACTTCCCCATCCGTATCCACGGGTGCACCAAAAGATTCCCCCCGGAACACAGTGCCATCTTGCAGGATCAAGGAGGCCATAAGCGTGGTAAGAAAGCCACTTGCCCGGCGCAGCTCCGAACGGAGCGAGGAGCGAAGTCGGGTCGGACGGGATACTAAAGGAGGAAGGGGCGGGAAACAAGGAAGGAAGAGGCGCATATCCGTCAGCAATGCCAGCCCCTGGGCAAAACGCTACCGCTCCTTCACATACCGGCCCCCACGCATCCTGTCTCTCTGGTGAGGATAGGCCTCCTCCGCGGTTGGATCTTCATATTCTGCAAAGGGGACCTTGGTGCAGTGTATGGAGATAGGACCTCGTGGGGGGACTGACCAATTCTCTCTCAATGGGAATAGTACGATGCCATACAGAATCCTCGTAGTAGTTGCAGTGCTCTGTGGGGGACACGGAGTGGATGCCCAGACTCCAGCAGTGATCACGGGCACCACCACCGTGACGCCCGTTGCGCCCGCGCCGGCCGCCGCCATTGTCCTGGCGCCTCCGTATGTGGCGGCAGCGCCGGGAGCGCCGAACTCTTCTGTCCTGGTAGTACAGGGAGTGTGGACAGTGGTCTTCGTGAACAAGATGGCGGTGACGATCACGAGCTCTACAACGCACCCTGCCGTGCAGGGGAACACCGTCACGACAGTGACGGCGGAAGGGAGCGAGCAGAACGTAGCCCAGGGCTGGGCGAAGGCGGACAAAGCCATTACGGAGCACTTCCTTCTCTGCTTACGGGCACTGGAGAAGATGGATTTGCCTCCGCCTCACGCGCCCGTCACCCCGTGCCCTCCCGGCAGCGTTCCCGTTGCATTCGACGTCACATGGGATGCGCATTGCCGCCAATTCACCACGTACCTCCCTGGACATGGGTACAGGACGTTCGTGGTTCCCTTGGCGCACCGGGCACGTTATGCCGCGCGTCCGCGGACCCTCATTGGTTGTGTGTTCACACAGCCCGGCGGCTGCCTCTCGTTCTACGATTGCGCTTCGGGCCTGGTCTTCTCGGATCCTTAAAGGATAAGGTTCTGACTCCATGGTATCTGCAGGAAAGTGGGGGGGAGGGACCGGTCCCTCCCTTTCTATTGGCTTCTGGAAGCCATATTGTTTGTGCCACTCAAATTTGACTAATGCCATGATTTAGTTTACAGTAACCCATGTTGCTCTTTCACAGCTGTGGCCACGGGGGTTACGGAGTGCAAGGGCATAACCTGGAGGATTTGAGATGACCTACGCGCTCTATGTCGCGGGTGTGTTAATTGGGCTGATCGTCGGACTCTTCTTGGTGTACAGATACAACTACACCCGTGTAACGGGTAAGATCGACATCCTGGGTGCCATCCTTGCCACGTCTGGATTGGTACTCACAATCGTCTGTTGCATTGGATTCTACATTCTCACCATTCCGGCATTCCAGCACGCGGAGTACCGGCATAGGGTGGGGGCGGACGGGAACGCCCGTGGGATCGCCGATCCTCTGACTGACCTTCTATTGGAAGAGGATTCAACAACCGGAAAGAAGGTAACCTGGCATTACCCCACAGAGCTTCACCCCTTGTGGGTCGCCATCACTATCTACCACGGTAGTACAAAGGAAACTTTTGTCCGTGATGGAACATGTACATCCTTTGATGATAATCTTACATTGAAGGATGTAACAAAGGTAACAGGTTGGTACGGGACTCCCAGCGGGCCTTCCGGCCTCGCCGAGTGGCTCAAGGAGCCACCCAGTCCCTCGCCCTCGAGCACACCCGATCCGGCCCCCAAAACCCCGTAACTTCGGTCACAGCATTGGAGCAACAATGGATGGCTCTCGTAGCCGTCCATTTTTGTCATGGGACGGTATTACCGCATCGGAGGATGGAGGGCTTCGTACTCCGTACGCATGCGCTGAAGGTCCGCCTCTGCCGGTTGCAGATTCGCTTCTGTATCCGCAAGTTTCCTCTGCGCGGCTTCTAGTGCAGTCCTCGCCGTCTGCACCTCTGCATCCGGTTTCGAGACGCGCACGGCTTCATCCAATGCCTTCCGGGAACTCTCCACGGCACGTTGCCGTATCTCCATCTCGCTCTTCAGGGACGCTGCAACTGCTTCCGCCTGGCGCAGCCGCCATTCCGCTTCCACCGTCTTTCCCCGCGCTTCCGCTTCCGCAACCCTCCGCTTCGCATTGTCCACTTGCGTTCGGAGCATAGCCACTTCCGCATCCGGCCGGCGCGCGGCAACCGCGGCTTCGCGGGCGGCAATGGCATCTGCCAATTGTTTCCGTGCCACCTCGATTTCCCCCTGCCTCTGCTTCACGTCTTCGGCAAGGGTATGGGCGGCAGTCGCTCCTTCCGCCGCCATGCGTGCTGTTTCCGCTTCCGTTCTCCGGTCCCCGAGAACGGCTTCCGCATCCTGGAATGCGCCGTCCGCTTCCGCAGACCGGCGCTGGGCTTCCGCGAGCGCCTTCTGCGCGGCTTCAATTTCCGCAGCAGGTTTATACGCCTGTACTGCGGCATCGTGCTTCTCCGCGGCTTCCGCAACGGAAGCTTTCGCCGCATCGGCTTCCGCACTGCGTCGTGCAACATTGCCTTCAGCAACGTGAACTCCAACTTCCGCCTCCGCGGACCTTCGCGCGGTATCCGCCTCCAGGAGGCGCTGCCTCACGGCATCCACTTGGTGCTTTGCCGCCTCCACTTCCGCAGCGGGTTTATGCGCGCTCATTTCCGCGGTATGTTTCTGGATGGCAACTTCCAGCGCGGCCCTTGCCGCATCGGATTCCGACGCGAAGCGCGCAACGTCACCTTCCGCAACACGCGGCGCGGAAGACGGGGGCGAGGTTTCCGGCATCCCCTTCTTCCTCACCCCACCCTCCACAACCCTCTCCTGCTTCTTCAGCCCCAGCATACGTTCCACCTCGATACCGAGCGTGGTTCTGTTCCCAATGCATCCCTCGCGACCGACGAGCACCAGGCGCTGGTACTCCTCCCACGCTTCCGGAATCTGCTGCTCGATAATCTTCATCCTGTCTTGCGTGGATGCGGGGTGATTCCCCTGATCGACGCGGATGTCTACGGTTGCCCTCCCTTTCGCAAAGTCCCCAAGACGGGAGTAGCTGGTATGGCGCGGGAGCAGGCGCATCACCTGTTCCACTTTCTGCGCGGCGGCGCGGTTGTGCGGATCTTCCGCCGCCTTGCGGTAGAACATGTACGCCACCGCTTCGGCCGATTCCGCACGGTTCCGTTTCCCTTCCGGACCATCGAAGAACTCGCGGTGTCCTTTCTTCCATCCATACTGTTGCGCTGCGAGCGACATCTCGCGATCCACCATCCCGCCTTGCGCCACATCCAGCTCCCACTCGTCTCCCGCGTCCTTGAAGTTCTGTGCGAGCACTCCCATGGGCACGTCGCCGAGGAGGCTGAAGCCCATGACCTGCATCTCAAGGTGGGCGCGGTCCGAATCATTGAGGAATTGCGCCATCACATTAGCGCGGTTCTCAAGGTCAGGCTTGTATCCCGGTAAAAACCTCTTCACTTTTTCGCTCAAACCGCCCTTTGCTGCATCCACTCCTTTGTATATCCACCGGGACCACTGGTCCAATGAGTCCTCTGTCTTGAAGATGAACTTCTGGACGAAGTACGCCCCTACGCCTATCGCCGCCAGGTCCCGGAATGCCTTCCTTGTGAGGAGGAACGCCGTGACGGCGATGAGGACGAGCTTCTCGGTACCCGAGAAGTTATCCCAGACGTCGCGGATATTCATGGCCTCCTGCGACTTTTCCCTCTTGCTTGCCTGGTACATCGTATCCATTTCCCTGGCTTTCCCCGCCACCGCTCGGCTGCGATCGGCATCCCACTTCTGCCTCTCTTCATAGAGCCGCTGCAGGAAAGTTTGATCGAACGCGTTGAGCCTCAACGCCCCTTTGAAGAGCGAAGGTCCGAGGGCGTTCTGGAGGAGCTGGGAGTTGGTCGCTACGGGTTCCGAACCGGAAAGCCTGCGGTTGCGCAGGGCAATGTCGTAATCCTGGCTTATCCCTCTTGTGATATCCTCGTTGTTCCCTTCGTCTGTTAAGCCCATGGGATTGTACCGCCAGTTCACGCTCTCAGTCGCCCACCCTTTGAGCAGCACCTCCTCGTCGGCGTTTACCGTAATCCTCTGTCCGTCGGGCAGCGATGGATCGTCCATCCCATACACCAAGCCCAGTACGTCGCCGAAGCGCATGAAGTTCTTCTTCTCATCATCGGAGAGGAGCCGCCCGGCGGACCCCTCCGAACTCAAGCCCTTCGCACCCCCTAGAATGAGCCTCATGCGCATTTCGGGTGGCAAGGTTTGCCACGTGGCATCATCCACGGGGCTGCCCCCTCCCCTCTCCACCATTTTTCTCTGCTCCGACACCGGGATGTAGTTATCCACAAACTTCAGGAACAACTGCTCGCGCGTCGCTTTATCTACGCAGAGCAGGAATTGAGCGGGCATCAGACGGGGGGGGAGATCTTGGCCGGACGGGGGATCTGCGGCTTCGAACAGCGATGGGTTGCGGAAGGCCAGGATCCACTGTGCAGGATCCGTCATGTTCTCCATGCTCTCCATGTCCTCCGGCGTGTACTTGAACCGCTCGAGGAGCGTGCCCACGAGGGGCATCTCGCGGAAGAAAGCCGCCGTCCTTTCCAGGAATGCCATCACCTGCTCCTTGCTCGGCATGGCCTTCTCCCACATACGCTTCGCCGCGTCCAGGAAGAACACGGGGATATCGACCACCAGGAATTCCCCCGTCCTCACCGCTGCCGTGCCTGTGGTCTCGATGACCGTCAAACCGGTATTGCGGAGCCATTCCATGAAGCCCTTACGTTGCGGATCCAATGCGTTCGGCTGCGGAGGCTGCACATTGGGGTTGGATGCCGGAGCGGCGGAAGGCGCATTGGAGGGGGTTTGCTGGAAACACAGCCTCGCCTCGTGGTCGCTCCACGGGTACGGCCGATGCGCATACATGAGATTAGACATTGGTGGTGGCAGTGAAAGATGCATACTGTTCCTTCATCACTTGGGGAAGCTTGAGTGCAATGTCCTCCAGCACCTTTGCTCCCTTTGCCTCCGCTTCGGGATCCGTCTTGAAGTTCGCATACGTGCGGTGCCATCGCGTCATGCCTTCCACATCATCCGCCTCCATGAACATCTCGTACTCCTCTTGCGCGGCCTGCGGCAGCAGGAAGAGGTAGTTCTCCCAGAACACCTCCACCAACTGCGCGAGAACGATGCGCAGGAACTTGCCATCATCGGCGTCGGTAAGTGGCGGGAGTTCCGTGGCCGCCTCCGCTACAATGAGGGAGAGGGTGTCGATGGCCGGTGTGTACGGATGGGTGTTCATAGCTTGTTATGGAATATCAATGGCCACCGCCCGCGGGGGCTTCCCTCCTGCCGAAGAGTTTGCCTCCCACCAAACCTACTCCCAGGCCAACGGGGCCCCCCAGGAGGAACCCCGCGAGTCCCCACTTGGTCATGCTCCACTTTTTGGCTTTCGTGTCCTCCCACGAAGCTTTTGTCTTGCGCACCACTGCTCCGCCAACTTTCTTCGCCGCCCTCAACTGTGCCTTGGGACCGGTGTAGTACATGCCTTTCAAGCCAAAGCGCGGATTTCGGTAGAGGAGCCCCGCGAGGGAGACTGGATTCCTGCTCCCGCTGATCATTCCCCACTCCCGGTCACTGAATACGCCAAGTGCGCCGCCGAACCTCCAGCTGTACCGCTTCCACCGCTCCTCTGCAAACTGCAATGCCCTCGCGATAGTTGGCTCCACGTCTTGCGGAGGGCTGCCTTCCAGGAGTTCCTTGAGGAACACCTTGTGTTCCTGCTTCTGGGGAGCCATGAGAAGCTGCTTCTCCTCGTCCTTGAGCTGCGGCCCAAAGTCCTTGAGCATCGCGGGCAGGTGCTTTTGGACCAGCGTCTCCGTAATTGCCTGCATCTGCCTCTGCATGAACTTTGTTTCGCTGAGCTTCATCCCCATCGTCCCTTCACCACGCATGAGCTTGCGGAGCACGAAGTATGCCGTCATGAGCTTGCGGTAACCGCCCGAAGTCTCATCCGCCCAGCGGACCTGCACGCCGCGTTCACGGAACCCTAACCAATCGAGACTCAGCGTAGAGCCACGCTTCACCTTGAATCCGCACCCCTCCGCCACGTCCGCCACAATTGTCTCCTCCCGCCCGAAAAGTTCCTCTTTGACGTTCGTCAGAACGAACTCCGGACGCGGATTGCTCCCGTGTAGTTCCGCGGCAATCGACCTCGCCGAAGCGGCAAGTTCCGGATCAAGCAAGCTGCGGCCGAGGAGGTAGTTCGTCGCGCGCGCCGCATCCGGCTCATTCATGTGCTCGTGCGTGATGAAGTGCTGCTTCACCACCGCATGTTGGGCGGCATCACCAACTAATCCCTTACTTTTCCCCTCAGAGATTTCCAGGAACTTGTTTCGCAGGGTCTCCGCTTTTTCTGTCCACTGAGCCTTTGTAAGACCTTTTAGCTCCAGATATTTGCTTCGGACATCTTCAGCAAGACTCTTTGGATTCATTATTTCTAATGTCATTTGATTATATTGTGGCGCCCGATCCGCATTAAATAACTCCATAATTATCAATCCCGTTGTTCTATTTTTGCCCTGGAGAAAAAGAAATATCGGCTTCATTCTCTGTATCATTTCAACAAATGCTTTTTGTTTTTCCAAAGTTTCTTTCTTTCGCTGAGCGAGCCAACTGCTCGCCGAAGCATGATCTGGCGCAGTGGTTGCGCCTCTTGATCTATTATAGTCTTGCCCTATTTTATAATCCTCCTGTACTGCCCCTTCTCCTATCGTAATTGTATCCTGGTAAGCTTTACTAGTAAGGGTATTTTCTTCCTTTGTTATCATCTCTAATTTATTTTGTAAAATGTCCATACCAACAGTGCCAGTTGGGACAGATGATTGCTCAAGTTTCTCAAGTAGAGTGAGGAGATACACATTGTCTTCTGCTTCCCTGAGCTTCTTTTCAAGATCAATATCCTTATTCTGAATAAGACTAGACAATGACTGATCTTGAGTTACTAGAACTGCCGCTATCGCCGCCCCCAAATGATTTTCACTTCCGTCCCGCAGTTGCGCATAGGGATTTGCTTTGGCATTTGAGAGAACATCTCTATGAATATCTACCAGTGAAGAAGTAGTGCTGTGAGCAAGCGGAGGACTGGTTTTGCCAAGTATTGCGTAGATGCGTTCAAGAACATACTCATGAGCCGGATGAGAAGCGGGAGACCCTCCAAGAGTCGGCACAAGTATCGTCATTCCGGCGTTAGGCACCCCGGTCACACATTCATTCCAGTAAGTATATGGACCTGTGAGCAGTGTCGTAAGTTGCGTTTGGTCTAATGAACCAATTCTTGTCACTGATGTTGCACCAATAGCTACAAGAACAACAGGATCATCTATCATGCGTTCAACGAACCGACGAATATTCACCTGCAAACGAAGTGGTGTTTTGGCCGTATCGGTCACCATCTCATCCACTACTGCATTAGTATCCGGAAGACGGTTCACGGTTGCCTTCTTACTGGCAATATTTACCGCTTCCGTATCGGTAATAATGTGAGAATCGTGCACACCTCGGATCACCATTCCCGCTTCCCTAAGCGTCTTCCCATCTAGGCCCTTTACCAACGCAGGCTCATCTTTGAAATCATTCTGCGTCCAGAAGGGACTTTGTGTATCAATGATCAAGTCTCGAGATTGCCCGAGTACAGTGGCATCCACTCGTATCCTTCCCGGCTCCAACAACATGTCCATCGCGTCCAAATATTGGGGAGGTAAAGCTTGCGCAAAGCGTTGATTTACAAGTTGATGAATTACTTCCGGCGGGATTGCTGAAGTAACCGCACTCGCCACTTCCCTGAGCATTTTCAGATGCTCGAAGGTCCCACCCATTCCACTGGATCGCTCCATAGCAGCTCCAATTTTGTTCCTCATCTCAGCTCTCAATTGACTCTCATTGATATTGAATCGAGTCAGGTTCCCAATCCTGTCCCTTATACTATTCACTATCCCTTCAGTAACATACTGAGCATCCCGATTCTCACGCACGTTCTCACGAATATTTATTCCCAGGTCCCAGAGAGCTTGATCCTCTACTCTCGTAGCCTTCACTTGCACATGCTCGGAAGCCTCCGCTCCGAGGTCTTCATTGCCTGTGGGCATATTTGGTTTTGCTTCAGCCATGAGTATTTGTGTCTTTCACTAAATTATAGCAGATTTTTACTTGTGTAGCAATTCAGCGATGCAATGTGTATACCCCATCAGAAGGGCCATTATGCCTATATCTTCTCTTTTTCTTTTTGCTCCGGCTTCTTCTTCTCGTTTATCTTGTCTTGGGGCACTTGCGGCTCCTTCTTTTCCGCTGTCGAAGTGCTTGTGACCGGCTTCCCCTCACCCGTTGTAGCTGCTGTTGGTATTGTCACAGGTTCTTGAGGAAGGAGGCCGCGCATGCGTAGTATTACTCGAGCACCAATGTCGAGTCCTCCGTGCGGTTTTAGTGCTCTCTCTTGTAGATGTTTCAGATGAGGGGCTTCCTTCGGTTTCTCTGTCATACGGACCACATTCTACTATGTTTTATAGCTCGTTGCAAGTTCCGCTTCCCTCTGTGCATCTTGTCACATTACAATCTCTTGTTTCTGGTACTGCCCGGGGGGGGGGGGGGGGGGGGGGGGGGGGGGGGGGGGGGGGGGGGGGGGG
>CAYHOS010000035.1:0-9993 GCA_964358505.1 uncultured Candidatus Peribacteria bacterium | reverse complement strand
GAACTCACCCTCGTCTCCTCCGTTCCCAGTGAACCCTGGGTGCGCGTGCGCCTTGAGGACGGCACGGAGGGGTATGCCTACCTGCCGGCTCTCACGACCGTGCGTTGAGGGGCAAGGGGTTGTATTCTGGGTACCGTGGATCCCGCGCTCACCGTCCCGCTCACCTTCTTCCTCGGTATCGTGGCTGAGGCGGCGCTCATCGCTTTGCGTTCCGGCGTCGCCGTCCCTTCCCGGCGCCGCGCGCTCATCCTCTGCCTGGGCGCGGCGGCGCTCATTATCCTCTTCGCCCTCCTCCCCGGCACGGCGGAGGGTGACGGCATCGTCCGGCTCCAGTGGGGGACGGCGGGCTTCCTCCTCCTCTACGCCATCCTCTTCCGCACGAGCGTGCTGCCGCGGCTCGCGGAGCGGACGCTGCTCCTGTGGACCGTCCTCTCCCTGTACCTGCTCCTGCTGCTGCAGACGGCGCTCCCGTTGCCGCTTCCCACGTTCCTCCTGCTGTTCCTGTTGCCGGCAGTCACCCTCTTCTTCGGCCTCACCCCCTTCCGGCTCAACCGCCCCTGGCGCGCGGTGCTGTACGCCTGGTTCCTGTGCCTCACCTTCCTCTCCGGCTTCTGGCAGGTCTTCTTCTTCCTGTTCGGGGAGGAGCTCCGGCGCATCGGCGTGCTGAGCGCGTTCGTGGCGGGCATGGCGGTGTACGCGGCGGGGTTGTATCTCATCGCCCTCCTGCGCTTCCTCCCCCTGCCGTTCGAGGAGCGGGAATCGTGGACGGAGCAGTGGCGGGAGTGGCGCAGCGAGACGGAAACGTCCGCCATGGAGGTGCAGGATGATGTCAACGTCGCGCTCCGCCGCCTTCTCCTCGTGCTCTTCTTCCTCCTCATCCTCGTGAGCGGCTTCTTCCTGCTGGCGATCCCCGAACCCCTCCTGAGCGGCGTGGTGGTGGCGCTGTTCCCGTTCCTGGGGGCGGGGAAGAGGGAGGGGACGGCGGTGGCGTGAAGATTCTTTTCTCCCCGCTGCGTTTTCCTCTTCCCAATCCCATCAAAGACGTTCTCTGTGCCCGTAGAACGCCCCCTCTTTTTCCTCCTCCGTACGGCCCTTCCAGTTGCAAAGCGGGAGCGGTCGCTCTACGCTCTGCGGTCCATGGCACAGGACGATGCATCACTGCCGGCAACGAAAAGCGACCTTGCCCGTGCGGAACGCGGAATCCGGGCGGATATGGACAAGGGCTTTGAGACGGTGAATGACCAATTCACCATCGTGTTGAAGTTCATCCAGCAGACGTCGGAAGATCATAGGAAGCACACGGAAGAGTTCGTCGAGAGATTGGATCAGAAGTGGTTGAAAATTCCATTTGACGGCCTCATTTTTTGTATCTAAACTCTTTCAGCTTCGCCTGATTTCCCAGGGAATCGGGTGTTGATTGCTTACGTTCGACGGTTCGCCTTCCTCCTTATATACAGGGCAGGGAACAAGCGAGCCAAAGAACCTCCAAGCCCTATGCAAGGCCTCATCGCCAAGAAGATCGGCATGTCGCGCGTCTTCCTCCCCGGCGGGGAGGCGGTTCCCGTCACCTATTTGAAGGTGGACCCCAACGTCATCGTCCGCACCAAGACCAAGGAGAAGGACGGGTACGAGGCGGTGGTCCTGGGCGTGGGCGCCAAGACGTGGAGGAGCCGCAAGGGCAAGGAGAACGTGCGCTACAGGGTGCAGAAGGAATGGAAGGTGGAAACGCTGGAAGGGCTGGAGGCGGGCAAGACACTCGCGGCGGAGATCCTGCCCGAGAACACCATCGTCACCGTTTCGGGGATATCCAAGGGGAAGGGGTTCCAGGGCGTGATGCGCCGGCACCACTTCGCCGGCGGCCCCGGGGGCCACGGGTCGCACTTCAAGCGCGAGCCGGGGGCCATCGGCCAGCGCACCGAACCGGGCCGCGTGCTCAAGGGGCACCGCATGGCGGGGCACATGGGGCTGGAGAAGGTCACGGTGAAGCACCGTCCCATCGTCGCCGCGGACATCCCCAACGGCATGATCGCCGTCAAAGGGCCCGTGCCGGGGCCGAACGGCGCCACGGTCTTCGTCACCAAAGAAGCCTCCCCCGCCGATAAGGCCTAGCCATGAAGGTTGATTTGTACTCATCCACAGGCCAAAAAGCGGGAACCATGGAGCTCCCCGCGGAGCTGTTCGAAGCTCCCGTGAACCGCGGGCTCATGCACCAGGCGATGGTGATGCAGCGCAGCAACGCGCGTTCGCCCATCGCGCATGCCAAGAAGAGGAGCGAGGTAGCGGGTTCCACGCGCAAGGTCTACGGCCAGAAGCATACCGGCCGCGCCCGCCGCGGCCCCATCCGCAGCCCCCTCATGCGCGGCGGCGGCAAGGCGTTCGGGCCCAAGAAGGACCGCAACTTCGAAAAGGACATGCCCAAGGCCATGCGCCGTGCCGCGCTGCGCTCCTGCCTCTCCTTCCAAGCCAAGCGCGGGACGGTGATCGGGCTGGAGTCTTATCCCGAAACCATCAAGACGAAGGAGGCCATCACCCTGCTGGGGAAGCTCCCCGTGGAGAACGGCCGCCGTGTGCTCATCGTCACGGCCGCTCCCCACAAGGCGCTCACGCTCTCCACGCGCAACATCCCGGGCGTCAAAACCCTCCTTGCCGCCTACCTGAACCCCCTCGACCTCCTCACCGCCCGCCACGTGATCTTCGTGAAGGACGCGGTGGAGAAGGCCAAAGAGATTTTTACCCAGCGAAGTGTGAGGATAACAGTGAAGACTGAAGAGATTCCGATGATTCCGAAGAGTCCGAGGAGTGTGAAGAAGAAGCGTGCAACCGGTACAAAGTCTCTTTCCCCCGAATCCTCCCCATCCTGATTTCGTCGGAATCCTCGGTATCGTCGGATTCCTCTGTTTCCTCCCCCATGGACCTCTCCCACGTCATCCTCGGCCCCGTCGTCACGGAGAAGTCGGAACGCCTCAAGGCGGCCGGCCCGCGCCACACGCACACCATGCTGGTGCACCAGGATGCCAACAAAATCGACGTGAAGAAGGCAGTGCAACGGTACTATGACGTGGACGTGGAGAGCGTGCGCATGGTCAAGACCAAAGCGAAATCCCGCAAGCTCGGCGACGGCCGCGTGATGGAGAAGCGCCATGCCGCCAAGAAGGCGCTCGTGACCCTCGCCCCCAAGAGCAAGTCGCTCGACCTCTCTACCTTCGGTTCCGCCGCGTAATATGGCTTTGAAGAAACCTAAAGCAACGACTCCCGGACGACGCCAGATGACGATCGCCGACTTCCGCGGCCTCAGCAAGGGAAAACCCGAGAAGAGCCTTGTGGCAGGGAAGAGCCGCATCTGCGGCCGCGACGGCAAGGGGAGGGTGTCCATCCGCCACCGCGGCGGCGGGCACAAGAGGTTGTACCGTTTGGTGGATTTCAAGCAACTCGACCGCCGCGGCGTGCCGGGGCAGGTGGTGGCGCTGGAGTACGACCCCAACCGCTCCGCCCGCGTGGCGCTGGTCTACTACGCCAACGGCTCCAAGGCGTACATCCTGGCGCCGGAGGGGCTGCGGGCCGGCGATACGGTGGTCACGGGTCCCCGCACCAAGGTGAAGACCGGCAACCGCATGGAGCTGCAGCACATCCCCGTGGGGTACCGCATCCACAACCTGGAGATGCAGGCCGGTCGCGGCGGGCAGGTCGTCCGCTCCGCGGGGACGGCCGCAACCCTGCTGGGGTTCGACGGCGACTACGCCCTCATCCAACTGCCCTCGAGCGAGATCCGCAAGGTGCGCAAGGAGTGCTACGCGTCCGTGGGCGTGGTGAGCAACCCGGAACACAACCTCATCTCGTGGGGGAAGGCGGGCCGCATCCGCTGGATGGGCCGCCGTCCCACGGTGCTCGGCAAGTCCATGAACGCCGTCGACCACCCGCACGGGGGAGGCGAGGGGCACAGCCCCATCGGCCTCAAGCACCCCAAGACGCCCTGGGGCAAGCCCGCGTTGGGCGTGAAGACGAGGAGAGTGCGGAAGCCGTCGCCTTTGATCGTCCGCCGCCGGTTCCGTAAGAAGAAGAAGTAATATGATTTCCCTTTCAACTTCCACCCGCTAACCATGTCCCGCTCCCTCAAGAAAGGCCCCTACGTCGACCCCAAGCTCTTCCGGAAGGTGATGAAGATGGTCGAGGCGCAGGAGAAGAGGATCGTCAAAACCTGGGCGCGGGACAGCGACATCCCCCCCGAGTTCGTGGGGTTCACCTTCGCGGTCCACAACGGCAAGGACTTCATCCCCGTGTACATCACGGAGCAGATGGTGGGGCACAAGCTGGGGGAGTTCGCCTGGACCACAAAGTTCAAGGGGCACGGCGGCAAGGCTGCCACCACGGTCGCTCCCGTCCCCGGCGCGCCGTCCCCGGTGGGCGGTGCCGCTCCCGCTCCCGCCAAATAATCCTCACCAATAAACCGCGGGCAGGAATGCCCGCTCCCGCCTCTCCATCATGAAAGCTTACCTCCGCTCCGTCCGCATCGCGCCCAAGAAAGCCAACCTCATCGCGAGGATGGTCCGCGGGATGGCCGTGCCCGCCGCGGTGACGGCGCTGGAGCGCACGAACAAGAAGGCGGCGCGCATGATCGAGAAGCTCCTCAAGTCCGCCATGGCCAACGCGTCCCACAACGAAAAGCAGGACCCGGAGCAGATGGTCATCGCGTCGATCGTCGTGAACCAGGGCCAGGCCTACCGCCGCGGCATGCCCAAGGCGCGCGGGCAAACGCGTCCGTACAAGAAGTTCTTATCGCACATCGCGTTGGTGCTGGGGTATCCCTCGGAGGGGAAGAATCCGAGGCATCCAAAGAAACCAAGGAAACCGAAGAATGATGAACAGCAGGCGAAGGTCAGTGAAAAAGCTTCACAGGAAACGAAAAAGCCTGTACAAGGAACTCGATCCAAGACGAAGATGAGCGAGGCATCCTCGGATTCCTCGGTTTCCCCTGCCCCCCGTAGCCCGGAGGGCGAAGGGGGGTCGGTTTCCTGGGTTTCCTCCAAATAACTATGGGCCAGAAAGTGAACCCCAACGGCTTCCGACTCGGATTCACGCACACGTGGCCCTCCACGTGGTATGCGAAGGGCAACAAGTACCGCGAGCTTTTCCTCCAGGACGTGCGGATCCGCCGCTTCATCTTTGGCCGCGTCAAGGAGGCGGGGATCAGCGCCGTGGACATCGAGCGCGGCAAGAAAGTCACCGTCACCATCCATACCAGCAAGCCCGGCGTGATCATCGGCAAGCAGGGCGCGGCTATCGAAGAGCTCCGCAAAGAGCTGGAACGCACGTACGGCGGCTCGTTCGAGGTGGACATCAAGGAGGTCCGCAACCCCGACGCCGATGCGGCGGTGATCGCCGAAACCATCCAGGGGCAGATCGAGCGCCGCATGCCCTACCGTCGCGCCGTGAAGATGGCGCTGGAGAAGGCCATGCAGGCGGGCGCCATCGGGGTCAAGGTCACGGTGAGCGGCCGCCTGAACGGCGCGGAGATCGCCCGCGACGACCTCTTTAAGGAGGGGAACGTCCCCCTCCAGACCTTGCGCGCCAACATCATTCACGCCAAGCGCCACGCCGTTACCAAGTTCGGCACGATCGGCGTGCAGGTGTGGGTGTACTCGGGAATGGTCTTCAAGAAGATACAACAGGTCCAGTCCGCTTCCCTCAAGAATACCCCCGCCGAATAATCCTTCCCGCGGGCAGGAATGGTTCGACTACGCTCACCACTAGTGCCCTTCTCTCTCCCCCATCATGCTCGAACCCAAGAAGCTCAAGTACCGCAAGCAGCACAGGAACCGTGGCGCCTTCTACGGCAAGGCGACGCGGGGCATCGCGCTGGCTTTCGGCAGCTTCGGGCTCAAGGCGCAGACGGCAGGGGAGCTCACGGCGCGGCAGATCGAGGCCGCGCGCCGCGCCATGACGCACCGCGTGCAGCGCGGGGGCAAGATCTGGATCCGCGTCTTCCCGCATACGCCCGTCACCAAGAAAGCCGCGGAGGTGCCGATGGGATCGGGGAAGGGGAGCGTGGAGTACTACGCGTGCGTCATCCGCCCCGGCGCCATCCTCTTCGAGATCGACGGCTTGCCCGAAGTGGCCGCCCGCGAAGCGTTGACCCTTGCCGGCCACAAGCTTCCCGTGCGAACGAAGATCGTCGCCCGACTCCGCTCCGCTCCGCAAGCTTCGCAGAGCTCCGCCGGGCAAGCCCGCCACACCCTTTGAACCATGCCTACACACCTCTCCAGCTTCGGCGAACTGGCGGTAATGCCGCCCGACGAACTGCGCCGCGACATCGCGTCCCAGCGCACGCTCGTGCGCAAGATGCGGCTGGGCATCGAGATGAAGAAGGAGAAGGACACCGCCCGCTACCGCCGCGAGAAGCGGCAGCTTTCGCGCATGCTCACGGCAGAGGGCGCGCTGCAGAAGCAACCCCAGAAAGTCTTGAAGAGTAAGCCGAAAAGTCGTATAGTGCCCGCCTCCGCCTCCCCATCCTCATGAGAACGAAGAAAGGCACCATTACATCGGCGAAGATGCAGGGCACCGTGACGGTGACCGTCCACCGCTCGGTGTTCCATCCCAAGTACAAGAAGCGCTATTCCATCAGCAAGAAGTTCCTGGCGGACAGCAAGGGCTTCGACCTGGCGGCGGGCGACGAGGTGCTCATCACCGAGTGCCGGCCGCTGAGCAAGCGCAAGTACTTCCGCGTGACGGAGGTCACCAAGCGGGCGCCCCGCGTGAGCGAGTGGGCGGAGGAGAAGGACCTCACTGCCGTGACGCAACGTCCCGCTTCTTCCGCGCAGGCGGAAAAACCTTCCAGTACGCAGTCAAGCATGCCTGCTTCTCCTTCATCTGAGCAATGATCCAGGTACAGACCATCCTCGGCGTGGCCGATAACACGGGTGCCAAGAAAGTGATGTGCATCCGGGTGCTCGGCGGCACGCGCCGCCGGTACGCCGGCTTGGGCGACGTGATCGTCGTCGCGGTCAAGGAAGCGGCACCGCGCGGCACGGTGCGCAAGAAGACCGTCGAGCGCGCGGTGGTGGTGCGCACCCGCAACGTGGTCCGCCGCAAGGACGGTTCCGCCATCCGCTTCGACGACAACGCCTGCGTCATCATCCAGAAGGACGGCATGCCCAAGGGCACGCGCGTCTTCGGCCCCGTCGCCAGGGAACTGCGCGCGAAAGGCTACCAAAAAATCATTTCCCAAGCCCCCGACGTCCTATGAAACTGCATACGGGCGACACGGTCGTCGTCATCAGCGGCAAGGATAAGGGGAAGACGGGCAGCATCATGCGCGTCATCCCGGCGCGCAACCGCGTGGTGGTGGGGGGCATCAACATGCGTACGCGCCACATCAAGAAGACGTACCAGGAGGCGGGCCGCATCGTGAAGTACGAGGCGAGCCTCAACGCGTCCAAGGTGATGCTCCTCGACCCCAAGACCAAGAAACCCACGCGCATCGGCTTCGCCGTCAAGGACGGCAAGAAGGTGCGCATCGCCAAGAGGAGCGGCGAGGTGGTCCGCAAGGTGGCTGCGCCAAAGAAAGCCGCCGCCGCGAAGTCCGTTCCGGAGAAGAAGGAGAAGAAAACGGACACAGCCGAAAAGCCCGTTGCCAAACCGTCCGAGGGCAGGCCTTCCTCCGCCCCTTCCCCCTTCGCCAAGGCTTCGGGGGACAAGTCGGGGACTACGGAGGGCAGGCCTTCCTCCGCCCCTGCGGGGACTACGGAGGGCAGGCCTTCCTCCGCCCCTGCGGGGACTACGGAGGGCAGGCCGACCAAGCAGCCGTTCTGGAAGAAGCTGCAGTTCGGATCGGCCGAAAGCGAAGGCGGGCCCGATGAAGCACGCTCCAAGCAGGACCATACCATTCCTTCCCAAACGATTCCTCCCAAGACCAGCGGCAGGGGCTCTTGATTCCCACATTCTCTGATCAATGAAATATGTCTCCCTCCACCAACGGCTCCGCGGCCCCATCGCCGAGACGCTCAAGAAAGAGCTGAAGGAAGCCAATATCCATGCCCTTCCGCGCGTGGAGAAAGTCATCGTGAACGTGGGCATCAACAAGACCAAGATGGACAGCAAGGAACTGCACCAGTACATCGGCGAGACGCTTGCGCTGGTTACCGGGCAGAAGCCCGTGTTCCGCAAGACGCGCAAGGCCATCTCCAACTTCAAGACGCGCGAGGGCACCACGGTGGGCGCCATAGTCACGCTGCGCGGCCGCAGGATGGAGGAGTTCCTCGACCGGCTCCTGAGCTACGTCCTCCCGCGCATCCGCGACTTCCGCGGCCTCCCGGCCAAGCTGGACGGGCGCGGCAACTACGCCATCGGCCTCAAGGACCACACGATTTTCCCGGAGGTGGCGTCGGTGGACGCGGGGAAGATCTTCGGCATGCAGATCCAGCTCTCCACCACGGCGAAGGATGACAGGGAGGGGATGGCGCTTCTCAAGGCGCTCGGCATGCCGTTCCAACGAGAACAAAAGAAGATTTCCTCCACCTCCCACTGATATGGCACGCTTGTCGATCGTCCTCAGCCAACAGCGCAAGCTCCAAGACCTCTTGGAGGCCAAGCGCGCGGGCAAGAAAGCAGCGTTCCCCACCCGCGCCTACAACCGTTGCCAGTTGTGCGGACGGCGCCACGGCTACATGCGCTTCTTCGGCATCTGCCGCATCTGTTTCCGGGAACTTGCCACCAATGGCGACATCCCGGGCGTCACCAAGTCTTCCTGGTAATCCCATGCCCATCCTCTCAGACCCCATCGGCGACCTCCTCACCCGCATGCGCAACGCGCAGAAGGCGCGGCATACCTCGTGCAGCGCGCCATGGTCCCGCATCAACGAGGAGCTGCTCACGCTCCTCAAGAAGGAAGGCTGGGTGGCGGAAGTCCGCGTCCTCGGCGAAGCCCCCAAGCAGGAGGTGGAGGTGGTCTTCGATCCCGGGAAGAAACTCACCCTCCAGCGCGTCAGCACGCCCGGCCGCCGCGTCTATAGCGGCGCCCGGGAGCTCAAACCCGTGCTCCAGGGATACGGCATCGCCGTCGTCACCACCAGCCACGGTCTCCTCACAGACAAGGAAGCGCGCAAGCGCAAGGTGGGCGGGGAAGTCCTCTGTACTGTCTCCTAACCATGTCTCGGATTGGCATCAAACCAGTGGCCCTCCCCTCCGGGGTTTCCGCCGAAATCAAGGCCGGAACCGTCATCATGAAGGGTCCCAAGGGCGAACTCACGCTCGGGCTTCTCCCGGAAGTGGCGGTGGAACCGGAAGGGAACGCGCTCAAGGTGACGCGGAAGGACGAGAGCAAAGCCGCCCGCGAGCGCCACGGCCTCATCCGCATGCTCCTCCAGGGCATGGCGGTGGGCGTGAGCCAGGGGTACCAGAAGCAACTGGAGATCATCGGCGTGGGGTACAAGGCACAGTCTAAAGGCAAGGTCCTGGTGCTCAACCTCGGCCACTCCCACCCCATCAACTTCGCCATTCCCCAGGGGATAGAGATCACCCAGGACGAGAAGAACAAGAACCTGCTCACCATCAAGGGCATCGACAAGCAGCTCGTCGGCCAGGTGGCCGCGCAGATCCGCGGGTTGCGCCCCCCCGAGCCGTACAAGGGCAAAGGCGTGCGCTACGTCGGGGAACAGGTGCGTCGCAAACCCGGCAAGGCGGCTGCCGCCAAGACCGCCGCATAATTATGGACTTCCACTCCGTCATTGTCGGCTTCACTTCTCTCTGGCAAGCGATCAGTGATCAGCAGTCAGCGGTCAGTACCGTCCACTGTCCGCTGGTAGCTGTCCGCTTCACCGATTCTTCCTTTGCTCACACATGTCTCAGTTGAAATCTCAGCTTCGGCACGCCCGCCGCCGCCGCATCCGCGCGCGCGTCCAGGGCACGGCGGCCCGCCCCCGCTTCTCCGTCTTCCGTTCGCTCACTCGGCTCTCCGCCCAGCTCATCGACGACGCGGCCGGCCGCACGATTGTTTCCGCC
>CAYHOS010000034.1:0-10409 GCA_964358505.1 uncultured Candidatus Peribacteria bacterium | reverse complement strand
CGGCCTGCCAGTTCTTCCTTCCCGGGGATGCCGTTGCTCCTGCCGATGCGGACCATGAGGTGGGTGTTGGCGTTGGTGAGGAACAGGGCGTCGGGGATGCCGACCGTGGGGGGGGTGGAAGAGGATCCCTCGCCGAGGCTCGGGACAGGTTCCGAGGAGTCCGACGAAACCGTAAGCGTGTCATCCCGAGCCCCATTGGATGTGTCATCCCGAGCCCCATTGGATGTGTCATCCCGAGCTCCGTCGAGGGATGAGGCCGAAGAGTCCGAGGATGATTCAGGCGATGCCACCTGCCCCGCATCGGAGCTCTGCGACAAGAACAGGGAGGATGCCGATTCCTCCGACGAAGCGGAGGCATCGGATGCGGAGGAAGCGGCGTCTTCGGAAGAAGCCGAGGCGGGGTCCGGCTCCCCGGGGCCAACGGCGGCGACGGCAAAAAGCTGCGCCGCTTGGGAGTGGAAGAATCCCGGGAGCACGAGCAGCGCGCACATCGCCAACCCGGCCGCCGCAAGCGCCCACTGGGGAGCGCGCTTTGTGCGCCTTCCCGTACGGGAAACGGAGCCGGGGGAAGCGGTGTGCGTGTGGGTATTCAAATCAGGAAATTATAGCACAAAACCACTTTCCCGCCTAGATTCAGTAGAGTGCGATGGCAAGCCGTTTCTCCCTGTTTGGGGAGTTGGGAATGAAGGGGAAAACGGGTACTCTTCTTCCCATGGATCCCATACGTTTGGAGAAAGCTCAGAAGATCCGTTCTGCCGGCGGCATCCCCTACGCCGCAACGTTTCCCCGCACGCACCGCTTGGGGAAAGCGAAGCAAGCGGCGGACGGTTCATCGGTAGCGGTTGCCGGCCGCGTGGTGCTCTGGCGCGACATGGGCAAGGTGACGTTCGGCCATCTGCAGGACTTCTCCGGCAGGATGCAGGTTGCTTTCCGCGCGGATGCATTGGGCCAAGAGCAGTATGAGGGCGCGCTGGCGCTCATCGACCTGGGGGATTTTGTTGGCGTGAAGGGCGAGACGTTTCACACGAAGACCGGCGAGCCAACCGTGCTTGTGAAGGAGTGGACCATGCTCAGCAAGGCATTGCGACAGCCCCCGGAAAAATGGCACGGGATCGCGGACCAGGAAACCGCATGGCGCCAGCGGTACCTTGAACTGATGAGCAATAGGGAAACGCTGGACCGCTTCGTTTTCCGCAGCGCATTCCTCCGCAAACTGCGCGAGTTCTACTGGTCGCGTGACTTCACGGAGGTGGATACGCCCGCGCTGGTGAACGCCGCGTCGGGCGCTCTCGCCGAACCGTTCACCACGCACCACAACGCCTACGACATGGATGTGTACCTGCGCATCGCCCCCGAAACTTTCCTCAAGGAAGCGCTCGTGGGCGGGTTCGAGCGCGTGTTCGAGGTGGCGCGCTGCTTCCGCAACGAAGGCTTGGATCCCAGCCATCTCCAAGACTTCACCATGGTGGAGCACTACGCCGCCTACTGGGACTACACCCACAACATGGCGTTTACGGAAGAACTGTTCTCTTCCATCCTCAAAGACCTGTTGGGTTCAGCGAAAGTGAAGATTCCGGACCGTGACGGCAAACTGGTGGAAGTGGACTTCACTCCTCCCTGGCCGCGCCTCTCCATCCGTGAGGCCATCAAGGACCATTCTCAGATTGATTTTAGGGAGTTGAATTCGCGTTCTGCCCTTGTGGATACCATAAAGTCGAAGGGCATACGCCTTGATGTGGACATAGATGACTTGGGCTTCGGAAGTCTGGTGGACCAGCTCTATAAAAAAGTCGCCCGCCCCAACATCGTCCAACCGACCTTCATCATCGAGCATCCCATCGAGCTCTCTCCCCTCGCACGAAGGAACGATGAAGACCCGCGCATCACGGACCGCTTCCAACTGGTCGTCGGCGGATGGGAGATCGTGAACGCGTACTCTGAACTGATCGACCCCGTGGACCAGGCGCAGCGCTTCGAAGAACAAGCACAAGTGCATGCGGGAGGTGACGCCGAGGCGCACAGGAAGGACGATGAGTACGTGAAGGCGCTCGAGTACGGCGCGCCGCCCTGTTCCGGTTGGGGCATGGGAGTAGACCGCATCGTTGCGCTCCTCACGCGACAACAGAACTTGCGTGATGTGATTCTCTTCCCGCTTATGAAGCCTCTAGAGCAGACGGAACCGGTGGAAAGAAAAGCAGCATCGGAGAAGATGAAACCAAGGAATCCGAAGAATTCGAAGGAATCTGCCCCCTCGGTTTCCTCGGTTTCCTCCTCCACCCCAATGAACTCCTCCATTTCTCTCCCTCCCCAAGCCTCCACCTACGCCCACCTCCTCCCCGCCGCGCACGGCCTTCTGAGCAAGCATGCGGATAAGACCAGGGCGCATTTGATCGCGACGGGCGCCGTGATGGAAAAGCTGGCTGCGCGCTTCGGCGGCGATCCGGCGACGTGGAAAGTGGCGGGCATGCTCCACGATTTGGATTGGGACCGTTTGGAGAAGGACGCCGAGGAGCACTGCGGCGCCACGCTGGAGCAGATGCTGGCGGAACTGGATTCCCCCGCCGAACTGCTCGCAGACATCCGTTCCCACTACGCCGAGAAGTACGGCGGGGAGCATCCTCTCGACTCCTCCCTGCGCCGCTGCCTCTACTGCGCGGATGAACTCACCGGCTTCATCATCGCGGTCGCCCTCGTGCGCCCCAGCAAGAAGCTGGCGGACGTGGAGGTGAAGAGCGTGACGAAGAAACTGAAGGACAAGGCCTTCGCCGCGCAGGTGAACCGCGAGCAGATCAGGAAGTGCGAGGAGCTGCTCGGCATCCCCCTCGACGAATTCGTCCGGATCACTCTGGACGCCATGAAACCGGTGGCGGGGGAGATGGGACTGTAGAAGTGTCACCCCGAGCCCCGTCGTGTGATACGCGTCATGGTTCGACCCTTCGGCTGCGCTCAGGGCGGGCTCGGCTCACCATGACACTCTTGTTCGGAATTGCATGACAAGACTGCCTCTATTCACTCAACGTTCACGCCAATCTCAATTTCCTCCCCTCTCTCCGGTATGCGGACGGCCATCCCCTTCCCTGTGAGCCGCTGGGCGAATGTCCCTATTTCCCCTTCTTCCCCATGGACGAGGAGGACCTGTTTGAGGTTGGGGATCGCCGCCACGAAGGCGTCCAAATCCGCCATATCCGCATGGCCGGAGTAAACGTCGATGGAGGCCACCTCGGCTTTCTTGGCGTACATTTCGTCGAAGATCCGCACGGAACCCACGGAGGGATCGATGAGGCGCCTGCCCAGCGTGTTCTCCGCCATGTACCCCACCGCAAGGATGGTGTTGCGCGGGTCTTCGATCTCATTGCGGAGATGGTGCCGGATCCTCCCTGCCTCGCACATGCCCGCCGCCGCCATGATGACCATGGGGCCCGGCGTTCCGTTGAGCGCCTTGCTCTCCTCCACGCTCTCCGTGTAGCGGACGAGGGAGAACCGGAAGGGATTGTGCTGCTTGCCCAGGAACTTCTCGAACATGTCCTTGTCGTAGCACTCGGGGTGCTTCATGAAGACCTCCGTAACGGCCGAGGCGAGGGGGGAATCGATGACGATGGGCACGGCGGGGATCTTCCGTTCGTCCCACAGGATGTGGAGGTCGTAGACGATCTCCTGGGTGCGCTCCAGGGAGAACGCGGGGATGATCACCTTGCCGCCGCGCTTGGCGGTCTTCGCGATGACGGATTCGAGATGGGCCCTTGCGTGCGCGATATTCTCGTGTTTCCGCCCCCCGTACGTGCTCTCGCAGAGAAGGATGTCCACCGCAGGCATGGGGGAGGGGTCGCGGAGGATGGGGAGGGCGCTGCGGCCCAGGTCCCCCGTGAACCCCAACCGCGTCGTCTTCCCCCCCTCGGTGATTTCCAGAACGACCATGGCCGCGCCGATGATGTGGCCGGCGTCCAGGAACTGCGCACGCACGCCTTCCGTCACCTCAAACCACTCGCCGTAGTTTCTCCCCTGGAAGATGCGCATGCATTCGATGGCATCCTCCTGTGTGTAGAGAGGCCCCTCGGAGGGGAGCATGGACTTGCTCAGCTTCTTGCGGAAGAACTCCTCGTCCTTCTCCTGGATGTAGCCGCCGTCCTTGAGCATCACCGCGGCCAGGTCCTTGGTGGCGAACGTGCCGATGACGGGGCCGCGGTACCCCCTTTTGTAGAGCAGGGGCACGCGCCCCACGTGGTCCATGTGCGCATGCGTAATCAAGACCGCGTCAACCTTGCGCACGTCGAAGCCGAAGGTGGCGTTCTTCTCCACCGTTTCCCTGCGGTGGCCTTGGAAGAGGCCGCAATCCAAGAGGATCCTTTTCCCATTCACCTGCAATTCATGGCACGAGCCCGTGACCTCGCGAGCCGCTCCGTGGGAGATGAGTTTCATCTGAATGTGATGACGGAAGCTGCGTATACCGTATTTCGTATTGCGTATTACGTATGAACAGAGACCACAGCCTTATACGTAATACGGGATACGCAATACGTCATACACACTTATTATATCCCAACCGAAGCCAAAAGTTTAGCCCTCTCTGTAGGGATCACCCCATGCTAATGACCCTGCTCATTCTTGTATGCTGTTATCATTTCTTCAAGGATATGAATCTGCCAGAAGAGGTTATTCATCCTATACTTACATGCTTTGACGTGGGTAGCGAGTTCTCTGAATATCTCTTCTTTGCTTTCTTTATCTTGTTCACCTTTTGGTTTTCTGGAGATAACACTGACCAAGCGCTCGTCTTCTTGCTGAAATACTTTCAATGCGTACATGCCTAATCCAGCTACTACTGAGGTTGTCTCCCTGGGTAACTGTGATAACACCGCATGCAATTCATCCTTTCGTTCTTGAAGGGTTCTACGCAATTTCTCGATGACATCATGGGCCCCCGCGATGAAACCAGGACCTTCTGTGATTCGCGCCTCTTTGAGTGCTTTAAACTCACTGTATTCCATATTACAAATATAATCTATTATATTAATCTGTCAAGATCCTCTGATGTAACTGCTCACTATCCCGTCTTTTTCTACAAAGAGGAGGGGTGGCGCGCCGCGGGGGGTGAAGGGGAAGGCCCTGCTTCGAAATGGCAGCCGACGAGTCAGCCCCGAAACCTTGCAGGGGCTGACGAGGAGGCACAGGGCCGGGTGGAGGGGAGTTCGGCGCGCCGGCGTTTTGGCTCCACCTTTTCCGCCGGGAAAAGGTGGAAAAGATTCGATGAACTGTGATATTGCAGGAAGAAGGATGGGAGGGTAATGAGCAGTTATCCTTTGATGTTTATGACGGCAAGAAGCTCTTCTCTTTCTTCCTTCGTCAATGCGCGTAGAGAACCTGCTTGTAGTCTTCGATCTTGGAGAGTGACAATCCGCACCCTCTTCAGTTCCTTCACCGTACACCCCACCTTCTCAGACATGCGCCTGATTTGCCTGTTTTTGCCTTCTGTCAGGGCTATTCTGAAATTCCGCTTCCCCGTCCGCTCCACCGTCGCCGGCTTGGTCTTTTCCCCCAGGATCATCAGACCGTCGCGCATTTTTTGGAGCTGCCCGTTGGTGATCTCCTCCTCCGTCTCCACCTCATACTCCTTCTCGTGGTCGAACTTGGGGTGCGTGAGGCGATAGGCCAGCACCCCGTCGTTCGTGAGGAGGAGAAGCCCGGTGGAATCCTTATCCAAGCGCCCGACGGGATAGATCTTTCCGCGGAGATGGGGAGGGAGGAGGGCGCGGATCGTAGGGGAGCGTTTCTTTGTTTGTTCGTTTACTGGTTTATTCGTTTGATGTTGGGAAAGCCGTTCTCCCAGCGGTCTGTTCGGCTCCACGAATAAACGAGTAAACGAATCAACGTTCGACGTCACAACTCCTTTGGGCTTATTCATCACGAAATACAGCATCTCCCGCCGCGCCTCCATCACTTCGCCCCTCACCTCGATACGGTCGGTCGCCGGATCCGCCTTCTGCCCCAATTTCGCGGGCTGACCGTTGACGAGGACAAGACCCTGCAATATGTACTCCTCGGCTTTCCTGCGCGAAGCGATGCCTCTGGCCGATAAGATCTTCTGGATGCGTTCGAGCATGGAAGAATAGTGTACCTGTTTCAGCGGATGGGATGGAGCGAGCTGCTCACATCCATTCGGCTTCTTCATCCGGCACCTTTGTACGTCGAATCTGTTCAGCCCCGAACAACTCCTCAAGCAGTAGATAGTACCCCATCTGCGACGCGGCAATACGCCACTCCGGCTCTGCACTCGATGATTGCGAAAACTTGATTACCCGGCGACTGGCAAAGTCCGCCCACATGCGGATTTCACGTTCCGGCATCGTGGGCACTCTGACTTCCAATTGTGTATACATATACCTCTCGTCATTCGTCAGGACATCGGCCACTCCCATTTCGAAGAGAAGATCGGAATCGGCGAGAGTGGAGGAAGAAGGGGGGGACATGGGAAATCATTGTAATAACATTCAATTATTTGTCAAGTTGTGATAGCGTAACCGCTCACTGCGCCTATACACGGGGTGTAGCCGGCGGTTTACCTGCCCACCGTAGCCTTGGCGAAGGTGGGAACCGCCGGTTTGGACGTACGCGAAGGCCGGAATGCATTCCGCTGCATGGAGAAAGGGAATGAATTCCCGGTTCATCGTTCGTCGCAACCCCGGGCTGAAGCCCCGGGGCTACGTTTGTCCCTGGGCAGGCATAGTGAGCGGTTATGTGATAGTGAGCGGTTGCATGAGGACTCACGCACGCAAAAAAGGGAACCGACAAGGTTCCCCCGTGTCCATAATCTCTTCGTCCTGGCACCGACCTACTCTTACGGGCTGTACTGCCAGCTACCATCGGCACAGACGGGCTTAACTGCCGAGTTCGGAATGGGATCGGGTGTGGCCCCGTCGTTACAGGCACCAGGACGGAAAGATCATGGGGGCTCGATGAGAATGGATCGACTGATTTCTGACGGACCTATGCGTGCCCCGAAGGGGCCCCGTTGGGGCCATACCCAGGGTGTAGCACACGAATAGGACTCTGATTCATCCGAAGACAAAGTCAAAAAGGAAAATGTTCAATTGCCCGTTCGTACCACTCGGCTGAACACGTTACCGTGCGTACACCTGTGGCCGATCTAGCCGGTGTTCTTCCGGCGGGCTGATGGAGAAACGCAATCTTAGGAGGGGCTTCCCACTTAGATGCTTTCAGCGGTTATCCCTTCCGAACATAGCTACTCTGCGATGCCGTTGACACGACAACAGATGCACTAGAGGTTCGTTCACCCGGGTCCTCTCGTACTACGGGCAACTTCCCTCAAATTTCCTACGACCATGGAGGATAGAGGCCAAACTGTCTCACGACGTTCTGAACCCAGCTCGCGTACCGCTTTAATTGGCGAACAGCCAAACCCTTGGGACCTTCTCCAGCCCCAGGATGCGATGAGCCGACATCGTACATTCTTCCATACTTTCGTATGGTGCAGACTATATCTTCACCCTGCGTCCAACCGAAGGTTCTGGAGAGAACCATGGCCGGATGTGGTTTGCAGGGGGTGGCGTCTTGGCCCCCCGAAGGGGACCCTCCCTTTTCAGGTCAGTCGTTACGGGGTTTTACAGCAATTTGTAGTGAAAGCACGGCAATACGTATGAACCGATGCATTGCCTGAGTGTTCTTGTGCTCTCCGTCGTGATGCGCAAGCGATAATACCTCTTGTCGCGATTCACATTGCATTCTATTCCAAATGTCCTGTGAAGCAGATGCCGCAGGAACTCTTGTTCCTCCCTGCTGAACTGCTGCGTATTGAAATAGACTGCGGAACGGCTCTTCGTCCCGTCATCCATGAACCAAACCGCGAGTGCGAGGGGATCCAATTGAAGATCGGATGGAATATTTTTCTTCCCCTTCCCGTAAAACCACTCGTAGTAGTTCGTGAATACCGGAAGACTTTGAGTCGTAAACCGGTACGCAACACGTTTCCCGTTACCATGACGGAATTTGGGTGGAGTGAGAACATACTGCTGGAATTGTCGATACTTCCAGTCGACATACGCGCGTGATCGAAAGGCATGATTGACTTCGAACAGCGCATTCAATCGTGTTCCTTGCCTTCGCAGCGTTCCATCGCCGAGAAGGCTCCCCACCAGAATGGCATGTTGCGTTGCTGTAAGACTTCCCACGGTATTGCCGGCTGGCATAAAGGAATTGTACATTCGTACACCCACCGATGCCAGTTTCGGTTCCACCGTTATAAGCCACGTTGTTGGTGCGGAATTACTCCCGCAGCACCCCGTTGAGGTGCCAAACCGGTTCGTCGCTGTGGGCGCTTGGAACCGATCAGCCTGTTATCCCTAGAGTAACTTTTATCCGTTGAGCGACACCCCACCCACGTGGTATGAGCGCGTTGAAACGCTCGGGTGCCGGATCACTATCACCGACTTTCGTCCCTGCTCGACCTGTAAGTCTCACAGTCAGGCCCACTTGTGCGATTACACGACCACGCCGATTTCCATCCGGCGCTAGTGGACCATTGCGCGCCTCCGTTACACTTTAGGAGGCAACCGCCCCAGTTAAACTACCCGACAAGCACTGTCCCCCGCCCTGTTTCAGGGACGGGGTGAGATACATCGGAACACGAGGGTGGTATCTCAAGGGTGGCTCCATCCCGCCCGAGGGCGAGACTTCAAAGCCTCCCACCTATCCTGCGCACGTAAACCAATGCATCAATGCCAGTGTATAGTAAAGCTTCATAGGGTCTTTTCGTCCTACCGTGATCTACCCGGCATTTGCGCCGGGACTGAAATTTCACCGGACCTCGCGTCGAGACAGTGCCCAGACCGTTATACCATTCGTGCGGGTCGGAACTTCATTTGGACGTTTATTCGTTTCTTCGTTACTTCGTTTTTTCGTGTTCACGAATCAAACGATAAACGTGGTGTGTTCCTTGGCTGGTGAGGCCAAACCCCAGCCCAAAGCCGGGGCGCACATACCCACTCTGATGAGTGACGCGTGTTGTCATCCTGAGCCTGTCGAAGGATGGCTGCGTCGCGATTCTGACGCGCCCTGTGTCGCCACAGGGATCGGACTATATCATCAACGACCTTGATCTTATTGATGACAGGATTCCCATGATTACCCGCTGATACAATCAAGGTAATCACGTAATCCATTCAATCAAGGTCGTGCGTCGCGTGTAGTCTCTGAGGAGCTTACTCGTTTCCCTTCTCTTTGAACGCCTTAAGTTGTTCAAACCCCTTCTCAACTACTCTCGAACCGAATGCCTTGAGTGTGTCAGCATCGGCTTCCGTTCTCTGATTGGGTGGAATCATGATGATGCGAAATGCCTCTCGCGCTTCATCTGGCTTAAAGCCATACTGTTCCACTAAATCCTGTTCTGAACCCAAATCTTTGAGCAGATTTTGATCTGGCCATGCCATGTCATTGGGGGTTTCCATATCTTGGAGAGAAAGAGAAATAGTAATTACCTGCTGATTGTCCGGTGCCACGTGGTCGCGAAGCGACTTTACGTGGCGCAGGTGAAGCATTATCACTCAACGGACCACTGCCGTCAAGTAGCTCACCATACGACCGGATATTCCAGCATATAGCCCGTAAACCAAGCGCTGCGCGCTGATTTACGGCCATGAACCTGAGCCCCGAAGGGGCGAATGGTTCATGGGACGTTTTATCACTGATTCTGGACGGTCTGATTCAACATTTCTTGGAACTCGCTTCGCCACGTGGCGCCGAAGGCGCATTACGTGGTTGGATAAGATTTCAATTTGAGCCCTTCCATCCGCTTTCGCGATGGAAATCACCGGGTCTCGACCGGTGAGACTACTTATCAAGAATAGTTCATTCCTCAGTGCCGATCCTTACGGATCGTTCGGGCAAGCTAGGCTTGGAAGCCTGCCCCGAGCAGTTCGCGAAGCGAACTGTCGAGGGGACCACCCGACAAGGAATTTCGCTACCTTAGGACCGTTCAAATTGTTCCATCGATTTCTCGACGTCCTCACATCCCTGATGACTTGGAATGCGAGTGCTCATGATCGCTCATGAGGTCGGACTATATCTTCACCCTTCGACTTTGCTCAGGGTGTCTGACGTATAGTCTCTGAGGGTTCTCCAATATGGAATTGGAGCCTTCCCTGCTGATTGTCCCCACCCCGTACCTTTCGGCATAGGGGATACACGGGAGTTTCCAGCATATAGTCAGATTTATTAACGTAACTACAACTGCGCCCTGAACCGAACCTTGGTTCTGGTTCGGGGCTGGTCCGTTCTATAGTTACGGCCGGCGTTCGCTAGGGCTTAGTTCGAAGGCTTAACACCCTCTCACGTGACCTTCTAGCACTGGCCAGGCATCAGCCCCTATACTTTGCCTTGCGGCTTTGCAGGGACCTGTG
>CAYHOS010000033.1:0-11108 GCA_964358505.1 uncultured Candidatus Peribacteria bacterium | reverse complement strand
GGAGGAGAGGGGGTTGGGGGATAGAGGAGTGAACCGGAGGAGAGGGGGTTGGGGGATAGAGGAGTGAACCGGAGGAGAGGGGGTTGGGGGGAGAGGAGAGGGAAAAGGGGCCGGGGTATGGAGGAACAATCACCTCCTCGGTCCCCTTCCCCCGAACCCTCCTCCGGGACGTCCGCCGCGGGGAGGGCCGCCGAAGGGGCGGGGCGGGGGCATGCCCGCGGGCGGTTCCGTCATCTGCCTGAGGGAGAGGCGCGTCTTACCGTCCATCGGGTCGTACTCGATGACCTTGGCCTCCAGCTCCTGCCCCATCTTGAGTACGTCCTCCACCTGCTCCGTGCGCTTCCACTGCAGCTCGCTGATGTGGATCATGCCGTCCTTGCCGGGAAGGAACTCCACGATGGCCCCCACGCCCGGGATGATGCGTATCACCTTGCCCTTGTACACCTTCCCCACCTCGGGCTTCTCCACGATGCCGGCGATCCACTCCTTGGCCTTCCGCATGGCTTCGCCGTTGACGGAGGTGATGAAGATGAGGCCGCTGTCCTCGATGTCGATCTCCACGCCCAGCTCTCCCGTGATCCTCTGGATCGTCTCCCCGCCCTTGCCGATGACGAGGCGGATGTCCTCGGGGTCGATCTGCATCGTCTCGATCCTCGGCGCGTAGGGCGAGAGCTCCTTGCGCGGTTCGGGGATGGCCTTGAGCATCACCTCCAGCACCTGCGCGCGGCCTTTCCGCGCCCGCTCCAGCGCCTCCGCGAACACGGCGTCCGGCAAGCCCTTGATCTTGATGTCCATCTGTATGGCGGTGATCCCGCGCTCCGTGCCGGTGACCTTAAAGTCCATGTCCCCGCCGAAGTCCTCCTCGTCCTGCAGGTCCGTGAGGACCACGTACGTGCCCTTCTCCTCGTCGGAGATGAGCCCCAGGGCGATGGCGGAGACCGGGGCGGCGATGGGGACGCCCGCCGCCATGAGGGCCAGCGTGGAGCCGCACGTGGCGGCCATGGAGGACGACCCGTTGCTGGAGAGGATCTCCGTGACGGTGCGTATGGTGTAGGGGAAGTCCTCTTCTTTGGGGAGGAGGGGCAGAAGCGCCCTCTGCGCCAGGTTCCCGTGCCCGATCTCGCGGTTGCCCACGGCCAGGCGGTTGCTCGTTTCGCCCACCGAGAACGGCGGGAAGTTGTAGTGGTGGAAGTAGCGCAGCTTCCGCTCCCCTTCCATGCCCTCCACGATCTGCTTATCGCCGGGAGCACCCAGCGTGCAGGTGGTGAGACATTGCGTTTCGCCGCGCTCGAAGAGCACGGACCCGTGCACGCGACTCGGGAGGACGTCCACCGTGGCGGCCAGCGGCCGGATTTCCTCGATCTTCCTGCCGCTCATGCGCACCCCCTCTTCCAGCACCAGGCGGCGCATCTCCCCTTTGACGATCATATCGATGAAGATCTTGCCGTTCACGTAGAGTTTCTGCAGCTCCTCCGGCACGGTCTGGCCGGCGGGGGCGGGGTACTGTTCCTTGAGCTTTTCTTCGGACTTGGCCATGAGGTCCGTGAACACCGCCCGGCGCGCATTCTTCGCCATGGGCTTCTTGATGGCGTCGGTGACGACGGGGAGCGCCCACTCCTTGAGGAACGCGTAGGCTTCCTCATGCATGAACGGCGGCTCGGCCTCGAACTTCTTCTTCCCGACCTCCTTCTGGACGTCCGCGAAGAACCGCGCGATCTTCTGCGCCCACTTCTTGCCGAACTCAATGGCGCGCAGCACGTCCGCTTCCGGCACTTGGTTGGCGCCCGCTTCGATCATCACCACTCTTTCCAATGACGCCGTGAGGAACATGTCCAAATCCGATTTCGCCCGCGCCTCGCGGGAAGGGTTGAGCACAAGCTCGCCGCCGATCAGGCCCACGCGGACGGAGCCCAGGGGGCCGTCGGAAGGGCAATCGGAGAGGGCGACTGCCAGGTTGGCCGCATTGGCCGAGGCGACGTCGTGCTCGTTCTCAACATCGTAGCTGAGCACGGTGCAGAACACCTGGATATCGCGGTGGAAGTGCTTGGGGAACATGGGACGCAGTCCCCGGTCGATCTGGCGCCCCAGGAGCACGTAGTCGTCGGATGGACGGCCTTCCCGCTTGCGGAAGCGGCTCCCCGCGATGAACCCGCCCGCGTAGTACTTCTCCTGGTACACCACCTGGAGCGGGAGGAAATCCACGCCCACGCGCGCCGTGGCGGACACGGTGCAGTTGGCAAGAGCAATGGTGTCGCCCGTCTGGCAGAGCACGGAGGCGTTCGCCTGGTTGGCGATGGCGCCCGTGCGCACGGTGAGCTTCTTGTCCCCAAGCTCAAGGGAGAACTCGCGCTGGGGCGAGAGGAAGGTTTGGTCGGACATAGAAAGGGGGGAAAGCACGGCCTCCCCCAAAGGGGAAGGACGCCTTCCGTCAGCAGGGTCCCCGTTTCATTTTGGATTCACAGCTGAAATCCCGAAGGGATTTCACCCTGAGCGACTCCGAGCGGAGCGAGGAGGAGCCGAAGGGTGAAACCGCAGGATCACGGACGTAAACCCAATCCCCTGAAGAAAGGGGAAAAACGGGAGACGGAGATGAGGGAAAGAGCGTAAAGAAAGTGTACAGCGGAACGATCCCGATATCAATGGCAGCGGAAATCCCCGATGGGGGGGTATCCATCTTGAAGCGCAAAGGCGAGATAGACATTCTGCCTGTCTTCGGGCAATCGCGACGCAGTACTGTTCAGCCAATCGGACCAGGGCCAGTGCTGAAAGATTTCGTCATCGAGGAAATACACTTCAATTCCGGTTCGCTGCGGTGGCGCCCCGTCCCAAACGCCTAACAACTCATCCGGCGGAGGAATGAAGAGCCCCTGATAATGACGGACGACAGTCTCCCTCGGGAGATCACTGGAACGGAACTCGCCAACGAAGTAATCGCAATGGTTAGAATTGCCGAAACCTCCAAAATCCCGTACGCCCGCAACGAGCGTCGTACCTTTCGGGTGAACAATGCTGGCGAAATGACGCTGGTAAGCACTGAGCTTCATGTTGTGAATCGGGATTTTCCAAAGTACGGGACTCATGAATAGAATCAGCCCCGTCATCGGGACGCACACCGCAATGGCCAACCACCACACAGACATCAGGAATCTCTCGTTCATGGCTTGAGAAGAATGCCTTTCGCGACCGGAAGAAATTCCCGAACAATCTGCAGGCCTCGGTCATGCACGCCCTGAATATCACCTCTCCGGACAGCCTTGATTGCATCGGGTAAGGAAAGCGTCCTCAGCGTGTCCGTGATGAATACGAGATCTTTTCGATCCGTATCGCCAATGACCAAGATGATCTTCATGGGGGCATGCTACTCGTTGGATGGAAGAGAGATGACGGAGAATCTCTTGTCGATCATTGCATAATGTTATGGTGTACAATCGTCCACTTCTTCCTTCAAACATTGCCCTTCGTCCAGCTAAACGGCCACCGGTGGCGACGGGGAGGCTCCTCTTCTCTTCTCCCCGGTCAAACGACTCCAATAGCGGTCGAATACCCTCCTCTCTGAATGCGTTTTTGGTTCATGACTCGGGTAGTACACGGCAGGGATACAAGCGGCATCCATGGTGTCGCTCAACGGCGCGTGGGGCTCTTCCACGCGACACACATCATCGTCGGATGTGAAGAAATGCGTCACGGGACCGTTACTCGCTCCTTGTACCACCTGTAAAGTTTCTGCGAATTCCTCAGCCAGCCGTTGGAATTCCCCCGTCTGCCCTACAACAATGACACGGGCCCTGCCTCCATTCGCCGTGAGTTCTTTGAGCATCCTCCGGAATGCCGCTTCCAGCGTGCGCAGAATACGGTCGCTGCCGGTAACCATTTCGAATTGCCGGTGCGTCCTGAGCAGCGCCGTCCTGATGAAGCCGATGGCGGAAAGAATGTTGCGGTGGGGCAGATCCACCGCCTTCCCCGGTGGTTCACAGAACAAGTGACAGTTCTCCCGGTCCTTGATACGTACTCCCCTGAAAACACAGTCAAAGTTCCAGAACTGGCCGGTCATGGAATCCCCGTAGCGCCGTACGAGGTCCTCCGCTTCCTTGATTGTCGGGATAGCTTCCCCTATCGACATGCAACAAGCCTACCCCTCCACTACGAGACCGCAACGGGTTACTTCTTCAACCCGTGCTTCTCCAGCACTTCCTGGTACTGCTCCGGCTTGTTCATGCGCAGGTAGAGGAGGAGCTTGCGGCGCTGGGCGACCTTGCCCAAGAGCCCGTGGCGCGCGGAGTGGTCCTTCTTGTGCTCCTGGAGGTGCTTGGTGAGGAGCTGGATCGACTTGGTGAGGATGGCGATCTGCACTTGGGGGGAGCCCGTGTCCTTATTGTGCAGACGGTGCTTGGTGATGAGGCTCTTCTTCGTGGAACGCTTGATCGCCATAGGCGGGTGCAGGGAAACAAACCGCCGCGCCTCCAGAGCGTCCCGAACGGAGCCGGGGGACGGCAGAGGAAGCGAGGACGGTATGCAATTTTACTCAAGGTTCCAGAAAAATCAAGGGGAAAACCAGTTTGGCTTCCGGATCGGGAAGTTCCACCTCCCTCCCCCTACCACCCCATCATCTCCCACAAAGCGAAAGTGGACATCCGTGCACCGGAGGTTAGGATACGTGCCCCTATGGAATTCGCCACGTTCCTCATCGGCCTCCTCATGGGCGCTGCCGCGGGCGGTGCCGCCGTCTTCTTCTACGTCCGGAAGGCATCCCACGACGCGGAGAAGGTCGCCGAGGCGATCTCCGCCAGGGTCATGACGAAGCAAACGGAACAGATCCTCCAGCTCGCCGAAACCAAGCTGAGCGGCAAGAAGGAGCTCATCGACGGATCCCTCAAGGCCGTCAAGGACGACCTGGACCGCGTGGAACGGCTCATGCGCTCGATCGGCGACGGCAACGTGAAGATTGATACGCGCCTGGAGAACGCCGCGCAGGTGATCAAGGAACTGAACGACACCGCGGGGAATTTGAAGAACGCCCTCACGAGCAACAGCAACCGCGGCCAGTGGGGCGAGCGCATGGCGGAGGACGTCCTGCGTATCTCCGGACTGGTGGAAGGCATCAACTACATCAAGCAGAAGAAGATCGCGTCCGTCGGCTCCAAGCCGGACTTCACCTTCATGCTTCCGCAGAACCTCACGCTGAATATGGATGTCAAATTCCCGTTCAACAACTACCAGCTGTACACGGAGGCGAAGACGGAGGAGGAGCGCGAGAGGCACAAGAAAGCGTTCGTGAAGGACGTGAAGAACCGCGTGAAGGAAGTGCAGACACGCGATTACATCAACCCCGAGGAACACACGGTGGATTACGTGCTCCTGTTCATTCCCAACGAGCAGATCTTCTCTTTCATCAACGAGATCGACCGTTCCCTCGTGGATGAAGCCATGAAGGGAAAGACGATCCTCTGCTCCCCCCTCAGCCTGTATGCCATCCTCGCGGTGATCCGCCAGTCCATCGATAACTTTGCCGTGGAGGGCAAATCGCGGGAAATGCTTTCGGTGCTCGGCGGCTTCAAACAGCAGTGGGAGAAGTTCAAGGAGCAGATGGAAACGGTGCAGGACCGTTTCGACCTGGTGCACAAGGGGTATGAGGAACTCACGGGAACGCGGGAGCGCCAGCTGGACCGCCAGCTGACGAAGCTGGAAGAGCTGCGCGTGGACCGCGGCATCACCTCCGGGACCCTTGAGGAGACCTTCGAGCGGGTCTCCGCAAAGAATGCCGTCAAGGCTGGTGCCTGAACGGGTGAACTTGACTGCGAGAGATTGCGTCCATACCCTTTCCGTCCCATGTTCCTCGCGCCTACTCAGCCCCGACTCAAGCTTCTCTCCGCCGTTTCTGCCAATCTGGTGACCGGATACCTCACCGCGGCATTCTTCGTGTGGAACGATCCAATTTCCTTGCTCATGAGAATGAGCGTCGCTATGTTCTTCATATCCATTGTATTGCAGGCAGAAAGGGCGCTCCAGACTCCACAATCATGATCATGGATCTCGATACGATCATCATCCGCGCTTCCATCGGCTTTTCCATCCTGGCTATCATCATCCAGGCGTGGCTGCTCTACGCGCTGCCCCGCCGCCGCCGCAAGTGATACTCCCTCTATGGATCTTGCCAGCCTTTTCACGGCTAAGAACATCGCCCTGGCACTCACGTTGTTCGCAGCTGCGTTCAGCATTTACGGTTACTTCAAGGGCAAGAAGTGACAATCAATCCTTTTCTGTAGCCGGAGCCAAAGACAGATCGTCCTGCACGATCGTAGTTGACAGACTTCCATGCCAAGCCTTTACTCTCCGCGTCATGCAACGCGTTCTCGCCAGCCTCGTCCTCCTCAACGTCCCGTAGCGGGCGAGGCGTGCCGATGAATCCACACCTCGCTCCCTCCTTCGCTCCTCCGGAGCTACGGAGGGCAGGCCAGCGGGGTTTTTTGCTTCTTCATCTTTCCCAGCATTACCATGCCATCTCCGGAAACAGACCCCCGAACACACCGTCCCCTCCCGCTCCGGCACAGGAATCTCCTCGTGATGAAGCCCCATTCGAGCTCCTGGAACGGGAAGCGACGGGCAGTACGCGCTTTGTTACCCTCATCACCATGCAGGGAAAGGTGAGGAACACAAAGGACTACATCAACGTATCGGCAATGGAAGTGAACGGTCACACGCGCTTGTACATGCAAGCATCCATTGCGGGTACGCACGCCGTAGCGCACATGGACCGTACCGGCGATAATGATCCCTCGCTCGATGCGGTGAGACGGCGGGTGGAAGAATTTGCCACATCACTCCTCTCCAAATAGGAGGACAGGGAAGGGGCGTGCAGATAGAATAGTCGCCCATGTCCGACCGTGACCCCATCCTCGACGCCCTCAACGAGCCGCAGCGGCAGGCGGTGGTGCATAGCAAGGGGCCGGCGCTCATCCTGGCCGGCGCGGGGAGCGGCAAGACGAAGGCACTCACCCACCGCATCGCCCACATGATGCGGGAGGGCGTGCCGCCGTGGCAGATCCTGGCCGTGACGTTCACGAACAAGGCGGCGGGGGAGATGAAGGAGAGAATCACAAATCTTCTTCAGATTACCGCCCTCACCCCTCCTCTCCCCCCATCCCCCTCTCCAGTGGAGAGGGGGTGGCCCGAAGGGCCGGGGGAGAGGAGGGGTGGCGGGAGGCTGCCTGTTATGGGCACCTTCCACAGTATTTGCGCGCGGATACTTCGACGGGAGATCGAGAAGCTGGGGCGGGACCGCTCCTTCGTGATCTACGACACGGATGACCAGGAGAAGCTGATGAAGGGAGTGCTCAAGGAGATGCGCGTGGACGAGAAGGACCTCAAGCCCAAGGCGGCGCTGGGGTACGTGGGGCGGTTCAAGTGCGAGGCGATCTCCCCCAAGGACGCCATGGCGCAAGCCACCACGCCACGCATGCAGAGCGTAGTCATGGCGTACGCCGGCTACCAGTCCGCCCTCGGGAAGGCCAACGCGCTGGACTTTGACGACCTGATCCTGGAAACGGTGCGCCTCTTCACGGAGCTGCCGGAGGTGCTGGACCGCTACCAGGAGACCTGGCGCTACCTCCACGTGGACGAGTACCAGGACACGAACCACGCCCAGTACCTGTTCATCTCCCTCCTGGCGCAGAAGTACAGGAACCTGTGCGTGATCGGCGACCCGGACCAGAGCATCTACGCGTTCCGCGGCGCGGACATCCGCAACATCCTGGAATTCGAGCAGGAGTACACCGACGCGCTGCGCATCAAGCTGGAGCAGAACTACCGCTCCACGCAGGTGGTGCTCACGGCCGCCAACGCCGTGATCAAGGCCAATCCCGGCCGCCCGGAGAAGGAGATGTGGAGCGCGCGCAAGGAGGGGCCGCGGATCATCGTGCATGAGGTGCGCGACGAGAAGCAGGAGGCGGAGGAGGCTGTGCTGGCGGCGGAGAAGCTGAAGGCGGAGGGCGCCCCCTTCAACGAACAGGTGGTCCTCTACCGCACCAACGCCCAATCCCGTCTCTTCGAGGAAGCCTGCATGCGGCGCGGCGTCCCCTACCGCATCGTCGGCGGCGTGAAGTTCTACGCGCGGCGCGAGGTGAAGGACGTGCTGGCGTACCTCCACGTGCTCCTCAACACCGCGGATACCCTCTCGCTCCTGCGCATCCTGAACGTCCCCGCGCGCAAGATAGGGCAGACGACGCTGGGGCACCTGCAGGCTTTCGCCTCGCAGAACCGCCTCTCCTTGTGGGAGACGCTCAAGCGCGCGGACGGGATCGGGGCGCTCAACGAGGGGGTGAAGGCGCGGATCAAGTCCTTCGTGGCGCTCATCGGGAAGTACCGGAAGCTTCGGGAAAGCATGACGGTGGCGCCGCTCACCCTGCGGATCCTGGAGGAACTGGGGATGGAGAAGTGGCTGAAGAGCGACGGGGAAGAGGAAGGGGCGGAACGGTGGGGCAACGTGCAGGAACTGGCCTCCGTGATGCACAAGTACGACGCGCTGGACCCGCACACGTCGCTCGTGAGCTTTTTGGAGGAAGTATCCCTCGTCTCCGAGGTGGACAAGCTGAGCGAGGTGAAGGACGACGCCCTCACGCTGATGACCCTTCACCTCTGCAAAGGCCTGGAATTCGAGCATGTGATGGTGGGGGGGTGCGAGGAAGGCGTGTTCCCCCACTCCTCGAGCCTCTTCGACCGCGAGCAGCTGGAGGAGGAGCGCCGCCTGATGTACGTGGGCATGACGCGCGCCAAGACGCACCTGCGCCTGTTCCTCACGCGCAGCCGCATGCTCTACGGCACCACGATGGCCAACGCCCCCAGCCGCTTTTTGGACGACCTGCCGGACGCGGTGACGGAGCGCCGCAGCGACGAGCTGCTCTCCGCCTTCGCCTGGGCGACGGAGAGCGGCGTCCAGCGCGCCACGGCGAAGCACATTGAACCCTTCCGGCAGCACGACGTGGCGGCGGACTTCAACCAGGACGTGTTCCGCGAGGACGCAAACCAGGAACGGCGTTCCCTCGGCAAGGGCACCCGCGTGCGGCATCCGGTGTTCGGGGAGGGCAGGATCGTGGCGAAGCGCGGGGACGTGGTGACGATCGAGTTCGATAACGGGAAGCGCAGGGACTTCGCCCTCAGCATCGCGCCGCTGCAGATCATCGGGTAGCTGTTCCAACCTCCTTCCCGCTTTTGCCATCACCATGGAATAGGCCCCGAAAAAGCCGCGCTTGCTCCCTCAGGCGGCTGAGGATCATGTTCTGTTTCTCGTACGTACTCCCCTTCAGGATCGTATTGAGTTCGGGAACAGAGCCGATCGCAACGGTTTCCTCATCTTTGTGGCACAATTCATTCGTCCGGACGGCAATGACGTGTCCGCTCATCCGGGCATGGAAGAGGAGCAGTTCGATCATCTGCCTTTCCTCGACGGTCATATCGTGCAAGGGAGAGGGACCGGCTTCCGTAGGAGGAACCTTGATGGCTCCATCTTCGATGGTTACAACGTCGATGTCTGGGGCGGTTGCCATGGGTGAAGGGGGAACAGGGAAATACAAAGACGCCTTCCGGAGGGGGAAGGCTCTGCTTGGGCGTCCAGTATGTTTCGAACGGTTACATGAGACGCCACAGATCCTTCCCCGCGCTAAACAGGTACCAATACGCGCCGGTAAAGGTGAAGGTCTGATGCATGAACGTGAGGACATTGTATGCAGGCGCATTGGGATTGCAATGTCTTTCCGCGGTCAGCGGTTCCGAGCTTTCCGCAACGCCTTGTTCACGCGGTCTTCCACGCCCCCCTGCTCCGTGCGCCTGAGCCCGGACCAGGTGGCGGCAAACGCTTCGAGGGAAGGCGCCCTGCCATTGGCTTCCAGGCCGATGAGTGCGCGGTCTCGTTCCTGAAGAAGAACGCGGCCTCCCAAAGCCAGAAGCTGCACCAGCTTTCCATGCACCTGCTCCATCCGACGGCGCACGCGATCCTGCGGCAGTACGGCTAGTACCGTACATGTCTGCAGAATGTCGGGCTCGTGTGCTTTTTCCATGGGATAGAAGGGGAATAAATAAAAAAAATCCCTCGCGTGCGGAGGGAGAGAATGACGGTTGCGCGGTCACGCGCATCGGCATTTGCTCCCTGTTCGCGGCGACCGCGGGAGGGAAACGATGCCGAAGGCGAATGCCTGACCAATCACGACATTCATGATAGACAGATTGATTATAGAGTCAACGAAACAAGCGTTGCGCATTGGTATGCTTCTCATTGTTTTCTTTGCCACCTTTTCCGGCGAAAAGGTGGCGCCCAGCCTTCGCCCGTTCCCCAGGGGAACGGGGCTTCGGCCGGCAGGCAAACGCCGGCATTTCATATCACCCCCTGCCTGCCCACCGTAGTCCGCCGCGGTGGACGAAGGTGGGCGGCGCGCCAACCCACATGGAATGTCATAAAAGAAAATGAACGAGCGAGTCACAACCTTGAGCAGACTGCCTTTCCATGACAAGCTCCATCCATGAACGAGCTCCGCGATGAGGTGACGCGCTTCCTCCGCCATCACGGCATCCGCTTGAATACGGACCTCGGCCAGCACTTTTTGGTGGATGAGACGGCGCTCGCGCTCATCGTGGAAACAGCGTGTATTACCGCGGAGGACCGCGTTGTGGAGATCGGGCCGGGGATGGGGATTTTGACGCGGGAGCTGGCCAAGCGGGCGCAGAAGGTTTCCGCGGTGGAGCTGGATGAGCGGATGGTCCCTCTGCTCAAGGACTTCCTCTCGGGCGAGGACAAGGACCTGTTGACGAAAGTGACGGTGACGAGGGGAAACGCCCTGCACGTCCCTCTTCCCTCCGAACCCTACAAGATCGTCGCCAACATCCCCTACCACATCACCTCCCCCCTCCTCCGCCATGTCTTCCTGGAATCGACAATGACGCCAAAGACGATGACGCTCCTGATTCAGAAGGAGGTGGCGGAGAACATTTGTGACATTCCCTCCATCCCCCAGTCCCCTTCCTCCTCCGGCTCACTCCTCTATCCCCCAACTCATATCTCCTCCGGTTCACTCCTCTATCCCCCAACTCATATCTCCTCCGGTTCACTCCTCTATCCCCCA
>CAYHOS010000032.1:0-11253 GCA_964358505.1 uncultured Candidatus Peribacteria bacterium | reverse complement strand
GTTCTACATCCTGGACGAGCCGACCACGGGCCTCCACTTCGACGACATCAGCCGCCTTCTGGAAGTGCTCCAGCGCCTCGTTTCGAAGGGCAACACCGTGCTCGTCATCGAGCATAATTTGGACGTGCTGAAGAGCGTGGACCACGTGATCGACCTGGGGCCGGACGGCGGGAGCGGCGGCGGCCGCGTGATCGCCAAGGGCACGCCGGAGGACGTGGCGAACGAGAAGGAAAGCTATACGGGGCAGTACTTGAAGAAGGTGTTGGGGAAGAGGAAGTAGGGACGCGGCATGCCGCGTCCTTACGATTGGACGTCAAAGGAGCTCTTTGTTCGAACCCCGTTGCCCTGATCCTCAACGCCCCTCATACTCCCCACCACATGTTCCAACCAAGCACATTCCCCTGGGACCTCGCGATCCTCTTATTGATCGCAGGGCCGTTCTGCCTGCTGATCCTCGTCGCTCTGGCGCTGCGTAAGCCTCGCGGATGGAAGGCGAAGACGTTCCTCCACGCTGTCGGGATCCTCTGCTTCGCAACATCCATGACGGTGCTGTACGGCTCCTTCCTGGAGCCGCGGATCATCACCGTCACGGAACGCAGCGTACCCTTCCCCTACCCCGAGGAACTGACCATCGCGGTGTTCGGCGACTTGCACGCCGGCCCCTATAAAGGGGAAGCGTTCCTGTGGCGGGTGGTGGACAGGATCAACGGGCTGCGGCCGGACCTGGTGCTCTTCGCCGGGGACTTCCTCTTCGACGGCAATTCCCCGCTCGAGGACCTGGAACCGTTCGCGGAACTCCGCCCCTCCATCGGCACCGTCGCCGTGTTCGGCAACCACGACATGGGGCGCATGCAGAACTTCTTCGGGCAGCGCTTCAACATGGCGGACCGCTCCCGTGAACTGCGGCGGTTCCTGCAGGACCGCGGCGTGACGGTGCTGGAGAACGAGAACATCCTCTTCCAAACGTCCAAGGGCTCCTTCGCGGTCGCCGGTACGGGGGACCTGTGGGCGGCGGACGTGGACTGGGGGAAGAGCTTCGCGAAGATTCCGGAAGAGCGACCCGTCATCCTCCTGACGCACAACCCCGACGTATCGCGTGATCCGCAGGGCCTGCGGGCGGATGTGACCGTCTCCGGCCACACGCACGGCGGCCAGTTCCGCCTCCCGTTCTTCGGGCCCATCGCCCCCGTCCCCGTGCGGATCGGGAAGGACTACAGCCAAGGGATCTTTACCCTGACGGGCGGAACGACGCTCGCGATAACGCGGGGCATCGGCGAAACGCGCGCGCGGGCAAGATTGTTCGCATGGCCGGAGATCCTGCTGCTGAAGACGGTACCCCGTTGAGGAATGATGGGGAACCGTATGGTGCTGAGCCTCGAGGAGACCATGGAACGATTCACTGTCACGGCGCATCAGGTAGGAAGGACCTTCGCGGCCAGCTCATTCCCCTTCTTCCACTTGATGGAACAGCCGATGGCGTCCGGCTAATCTTCCGAGAATCGTTTACACTCGATTTCGTACACCAAGTGGGAATGGTTCGGATCGTCATCCCATTTGTCACCCGGTGTTTTAGCAGTACGGATGCCGTCCTCTTCCAGGCGATGTTCAAACGTATCCAAGTTCAAACGGTTCATTTCACCGTATGCGGGGCTTCTGTACACCGTGGACACATCCGTGAACAATTTGACAGTAACGTCAGGATTGTCGTTGACCATCGCACCCACGGTAAGGACGGCGACCTCCGTATTGTACATCGCGATGAACTTATGGATCCTTCTGTACGCCTGCCAGCGTGCTGCATCCGTTTCCGGACCGGATGGCCGTGCGCCACGCGAAGGATCGCTGGTCACTTCACGTAACCTCTCCCAGATTTCCGCCTCATCCGCGGCGCCCGTCCCCGCAACCACCATCTGGTAGGACGCGAGGTGCAGGGGTAACGGCTGGCCACCCACCGTCAACCGCAACGTCCGCGACTGGTTGTCCCCTCCGCCCAACAACTGCTCGGGCGGTGCTATGAGCCCTTGCTCCTCCATCCGCATGGTTGTCGCTAAGAATTGGCCTTTCAGCCATTCCATGTCCGTTGCCGCCAAACCCTTTGTCATCTCAATGAACTGGTCCTCCGTGTGGATTTCCCTCAATAGTTGCTCAATGTAATACCCATAGGCAGTGCTGATACCATTCGTGACATCGTATTCCATGCCATAGAGCCTCTCCTCCGGCACGCCCGCCTCCACCAAGTTTCGGATCGCCGACCGTACGACACTCTGTGAGAAATCGATGACAACAATGGAACGGAGCTGGGAGAGGCACAGATTGACCGTTCGTTGGCTGATTTCATTGCACACGGGAGAAAAACCCGGCCCCACCAACGCCAAATTGATTTCTCCCCTCTTCAGGTTCCGCTCCTCGCCGAGGGTATAGATTGTTTCGGCAAGTGATTCGTCCATCCATCGGTAATGCTGGTCCCACGATGAACGCAACCGCTCGTTCCTTCGATTCTGGTTCCATTCTTCCCGCAAGTATTTGTCGTAGGTGACAACCGTACGTTGCGTGAGCCTGCGGAGAGGATCAATGGCCTGATCAAGGAACTTGTGATCGGCAGACATAGCAACACTGAAGAAGGCTAAAGGAAGAAGAAAAGGATTGTCATCATGACATATATTTAACTCCTTCTCAAGACACTTCTTATGCTCGGAACCTGAACAAGTGAATCATACAAATCGCTGAACTCTGCGAAATTTTTCACTTCTACGCGCATTTTATAGAGGGAGCCCCCACGGGGAGTGGCAAATGCCGAAAACTGCGACATGTTGATATGGCGGTCGATACAGCATTGCGCAATATCGTGGATAAGGCCTGAACGGTCCTGTGCGTAGATCTCAATATCCATGATGGTCGCGTCCTTATTGAGCACGCGGGTGCGCGGCAAAAGGTGGAAGAACTTGAGAAGAGTGACCGCCCAGCTCGTGGGTGCGATGAGCAAGGCTTTGTATGCATCGGCCACGGTGCCGACCGGTACGAGACCGCTTCCCATGTCTTCAAGAAGTTGCTGAAAAGTACCCTTCTGTATTGCGCGGGCCAGCTCGCCCTGGAGAGGGGAGAAATGAGCGAGCCACCACAGCGGCAACTTGCGCTTGGCGCATTCCACTTCCAATAAATGCCTTCCCTCTTCCCTCCGGTTCTCCTGCGAAGTGTGCTGGAGCGACTTGCGCAGCGTTTCCCGCGCGCCGACCAGCTTCACCTTATCCACCCACATGCTGCGCAGCTCGCTCTTACCGTTCACCGACAGGACAAGCTCCACCGTGTCGCCGTTCTTCAGCGGATAAGTCGCCTCGTGCAATTCCCCTTCGATGCGCACACCCGAGAGGGACGACACATGGTCGGGATTGATGGCGAAAGCGAAATCCACGCCGGTGGCCCCCAGGGGCAACGACACGGTATCTCCCGATGTAGTGAAGATGACCATGCGCTTCTCTAAGACCGTCCGCTTGAGGTCGCTGACGTACTGGTCAGGACTTTCATGCACGGAATGCAACCCGCTCAGTGCTTTGTACAAGTCATTCCCGCGATCGCCGAGCCATGCAGAGAGCGCCCGCGTTGAGGCAAATTCGTACATCTCCTGCGTCTGAATGCGCAACCGGACCTCGTGGCGCTGCGAAAGGAAAATGGTGGTATGAAGAGCGCGGTATCCATTCGATTGGGGCGCATTGATGTAATCGCGGAAAGTGCCGAATCGTGCGGGATACTTCGCATGGATCTCCCCCATTACGCGGTAACAGTCGATGGGGGAAGATGACTGGACCCGGATGAGCACGCTGTCGATGGCATTGACGTTCTCCAAGCGGTCGATGATCCCCTGCAACTTCCGGTAAACCTCGAAATCCGTCATGAGCCGGAGCTCCGCTTGCACATCATCCGCCGTCTCCGCGTTGATCCGACGAATGAAGGATTCGCGCTCTTCCCGCACGGAATGGCGCAGACGTTCGATGGCCATGTGCCATTCAGCGCTCTCCTGCGAATACGCCAGGGGAAAACAGACTTCTTCAAAACGCGCCTTGAGTTCCCACAACCCCACGAGGCGGGCGAAGGGAACGTAGATTTCCAATGTTTCATGCGCGATGCGTTGCTGCTTCTCCTTCGGCAATGCCGCAATGGTCTCCACGTTGTGCTGGCGGTCCGTAAGTTTGATGAAGATGACACGTAAGTCATCGTTCGCCGTGAGCATGAGCTTGCGCAGCGAAGCCACTTGCCGCTCCGCCCTCCTCCCGGCTTCGTACTGGTACTTGGAAAGCTTCGTCACGCCGTCCACCAACTTCGCCACCGTGGAGCCGAACTCATCTTTCACCTGCTGGAGGCTGGTCTTCTCGTCTTCCACCACATCATGAAGGAGTGCGGCTATGATCGTCTCCTTCCCCGCTTTCAACTGGGAAAGATACAAGGCGACGGTGATGGGATGGATGATGTACGGGTCGCCGTTGATGCGCAGTTGCCCGTCGTGCCACTTTCGAGCCCGTCCTAAGGCAACAAACACCTTCTCCCGGTCTGCCGGGGACATGTATTCCATAGACCCGCGCAATTGACGTTCGATGTCCTGCATGGAACGCTCATCATACCATTCCCTCCCCCAACGAATAAACATCTTTATGAAGGGCCAGCGGAAAACACCTATTCGCCGCCTTCATTTTGCCCCCCATTCCCTCTGTGCGTGACAAGATTCGATATTGCCTTGTCCACATAGCCCTCGACAGGCTCATCACTATGTCCATATCGCTGCAGAAGATAGTCTGCCAGCTGACCTGCATTCCCCATGCCTACCAATTTGAGAAGGTCGGCACCCACGCGACGGAAAGCCCCCCGCACATCCTCGATGCGCCGAAGAATGGAGTGCAAGAGCTTCGGATTTTCTACTTCCGGGAGAGGAAGGTTGTTTTCGCCGATGAATTTCCGCACGTCAGTACCCATGGCACAAGCTGATAACTTTATTGTACCTTGTCCCATATTTTCTGTCAAAGACAATGCCTTCTTCTTCTCTGCCCCGGGCCCCGCCACCCCTCAAGAAAAATCTGTATACTCTGCCCTGTTGTCCGGCCGTTCCGTCCCGTGCCTGTGGGACTTCTCAGGGGCATCTCTTCAATCCCACGGCCTGCCACCCTTCGACGTCCTTTCGGGGCCTGAGTGCAAGCACCGCTGATTCTCCTTTCCCTCCCGTATGTTCGACCCCGTAGACCCTAAACAGTCATTCCCCGTCCTCGAACGCGCCATCCTCCAGTACTGGAAGGAGGAGGATACGTTCAAGCGCAGCATCGCCAAGCGGCGGGGCGTGAGCGGGAAGGCGGGGAAACGCAGGAAGAAAGAGAAACATGACTTCAGCTTCTACGACGGGCCGCCCTTCGCCACAGGCCTCCCCCACTACGGCCACCTGCTCGCGGGCACCATCAAGGACGTGATCCCCCGGTACAAGACCATGCGGGGACAGGCGGTGCAGCGCCGGTTCGGGTGGGACTGCCACGGGCTGCCGGTGGAGTACGAGATCGAGAAGGAGCACGGCATCCAAACCAAGCAGCAGATCGAGGAGATGGGTGTGAAGGCGTTCAACGACCTGTGCCGCACGGCCGTGCAGCGCTACACCAAGGAGTGGCGCGCGGCGGTGGAGCGCATGGGGCGGTGGGTGGACATGGACTGGGACTACCGGACCATGGACCCGGACTACATGGAGAGCATCTGGTGGGTGTTCAAGAGCCTGCACGAGAAAGGCCTCCTCTACGAGGGCGCCAAGCCGATGCACGTGTGCCCCCGCTGCGAGACGCCGCTCAGCAACTTCGAGGTGACGCAGGGATATAAGGAGGTGACGGATTTCTCGGTGACGGCCAAGTTCGGGCTTACGGAGAAGCCGGGGACGTACGTATTGGCTTGGACGACCACGCCCTGGACGCTCCCGGGGAACCTGCTGCTCGCGGTGAACCCCGCCATCAAGTACGTCTCCTTCACCCAGGGCGACGCCACCTACATAGCATCGGAGCGGTTCGCGCAGTCGCTCGGACTCATCCCCTCTTCCGACACCCCCGGCGAGGCGACCCCCGGCACCCCCCCGCTCCAGGCCATCCCGGCGGAGTGGCTCCTCGGCCAGAAGTACAAGCCCCTCTTCCCCTACTTCGCCGAGCGGTATGAGGAGAAGGGATTCCGCATCGTGCAGGGGGACTTCGTTGCCACGGAGGAAGGGACGGGCGTGGTGCACATCGCGCCCGGGTTCGGGGAAGATGACTACAACACGGGCAAGCGCGAGGGGCTGCCGCTCCTGCAGCACGTAACCATGGCCGGGCGCTTTACGCCGGAGGTGAAGGACTTCGCGGGGGAGGAAGTGAAACCTGCGGCGGACCCCGCGAGGACGGACCGGAAGGTGGCCGAGTGGCTGAAGGCGAAGGGCCTCCTCTTCGGCGACCCGCTCCCCTACCGCCACGCGTATCCGCACTGCTGGCGCTGCGATTCCCCCCTCCTCAATTACGCCACGTCCTCCTGGTTCGTTTCCGTGGAGAAGATCAAGGAACAGATGCTGCAGGCGAACGCGGGGACGGAATGGGTGCCGGCGCACATCCGCGACGGGCGTTTTGGCAAGTGGCTGGAAGGCGCGCGCGACTGGGCGATTTCCCGCAACCGCTACTGGGGGACGCCGCTGCCGATCTGGCGGAATGAGCGGACAGGCGACATCGAGGTGCTGGGGAGCCGTGATGACTTGATGAAGAAAGTCCCGGACCGCTTCACCAAGGTGACGGTGCTGCGGCACGGCGAGAGCGAGGGGAACCTGGTCCCCGTGTACCAGGGGGAAGTGCCCGGGACGGACCTCACCGCTGCGGGCAAGAAGCAGGCGAAGGAGGCAGGCGCGTTCCTCAAGGAACAGGAAGCGGCCGTCATCTACTGCTCGCCCCTCGCCCGCACGCAGCAGACCGCCAAGGTCATCGCCAAGGCGACGGGGGCCCCGATTGTGGTCGACGAGCGCCTGCGGGAAGTGGGGTTCGGCGCATTCGAGGGCAAGCACATCGACTTCAGCGACCTCGCTTTCGTCAAGGCCCGGAGGGCCCACCGCATGCAGACGAACCAGGTGGAGAGCATCTACCACTTCCCCGGCATGGAGACATGGATGCAGGTGCAGGAACGCGTGCAGGGCTTCCTCAAGGACACCCTGGGCAAGCACCGCGGCAAGCACGTGGTGGTGGTGACGCACGCGGACCCGCTCCTGAACATGAAGCACTTCTTCACCAAGGAAGACCCCGCCAAGCTCACGCACCAGCCTTACCCCGAGTACGCCGACACCGAGACGTTCTTCTGGGACCATCAGGCGCAAGCGCAGCTGGACCTCCACAAGGAGACGATCGACCCCATCACGTGGGCGGCCGGTTCAGGGAAAGAGGCGCCCCTCTTCCGCCGCATCCCCGACGTGCTGGATTGCTGGTTCGAGAGCGGCGCCATGCCCTACGCGCAGTCGCACTTCCCGTTCGACAAAGAGCATATTTCCTCCTCCATGTCCCTCCCCCTCTCCCGCAGGGGGAGGGGGGCGGGGGGAGGGGGTTACCCCCCGGGCTTCCCCGCCGACTTCATCGCGGAAGGCATCGACCAGACGCGCGGGTGGTTCTACACGCTCACGGTCCTCTCCGCCACCCTCTTCAACCGGCCCGCCTTCCACCACTGCATCGTGAACGGCACGGTGCTTGCGGAGGACGGCAAGAAGATGAGCAAGCGGCTCAAGAACTACCCCGAGCCGCTGGACGTGGTGGAGAAGTACGGCGCGGACGCCATCCGCCTCATGCTCATGGGCTCGCCCGCCGTGCGCGGCGAGGACATGCGCTTCTCCGAGAAAGGCGTGGAGGAAACGCTGCGCTCCGTGCTCCTGCCGCTCTGGAACGCGTACGCGTTCCTCGTCACCTACGCCAACGCCGCCCGGTGGGAACCCAAGGAGACGCGCGCGGCCTCCGCCCACCCCCTGGACAAGTGGATCCGCGCGGAAGTGCAGGACCTTTCGAACCGCATGACGGCCGAACTTGAACACTATGACCTCTCCGCAACGTGCGGCGAGCTCTCGGCCTCCATCGACGCGCTCACCAACTGGTACGTGCGCCTCTCCCGCCGCCGCTTCGCGGGGAAGGGGAGCATCCACCCTTCGTCGGATTCAGGGCACGTGCAGAAGGAAGAGGGGGACGCTGGCCAGCAAGAGGACCGCCAGGCGGCGCTCGCCACGCTCTACGACGTGCTCCTGACCATCAGCCAGCTCCTGGCGCCCTTCGCGCCGTTCATTGCGGAGTCCATGTACCTCAACCTCGTGGGGGAGGAGCACGGCTCGGTCCACCTGACGGACTGGCCCGCCGAGCGGGAACTGACGGTGGAGGAGCGGGCGCTGCTCGAGAAGACGCGACTGTTGCGTACCATCGTTTCGCTGGGATTGAAGCTGCGCGCCGAAGCCAAGGTGAAGCTGCGCCAGCCGCTGGCCAAGGCCACCGTCGCCATTCCCGCCTCCCTGAGCGGAGCCGAAGGGCGGGAAGACCCCCTGACGGACGGGGAACTGCGGCTGCTGCAGGAGGAACTGAACGTCAAGGAGATCGCGCTCATCGAGGATCCGGGAGCACTGGGGACGCCCGTGGCGCTGGTGGACGCCCGCAAGGCGGGGCCGCGGCTTGGGGCGCGCGTGCAGGAAATCATCCAAGCAGGCAAGCGCGGCGAATTCACGCAGGGCAAGGACGGCTCCGTGGTCATCGGGGAGGAACGGCTCGCGCCCGACGAGGTGCGGATCGTGTACGCGGGCAAGGAAGGCCGGGGTGTGGCGGGGGACCGGGGCGTGGTGGTGGGCCTGGATACGGCGGTCACGGACCGGCTGGCGCTGGAAGGCTGCGGCCGCGACCTCATCCGCGCCGTGCAGCGGGAACGGAAGGAAGCGGGCTTGAGCCATACGGATCGCATCAAGCTGCAGGTGGAAGGGGCGGATAACGTGCTCGAGGAGTGCGGCGCGATGATTGAAGCAGAGACGAACGCCACATTCGCGGACGCAAAGGGAACACAACACGAGACGGAGATGAACGGGAAGAAGGTGAGATTCAGGTTTGAGAAGGTCTAAGCTGTCAGCCTTCAGCTCTCAGCGTGTACGAAGATCTGATCGCTGACAGCTGATAGCTGATCGTTGCGACGATCATGCTATACTCCCTCCCGCTATGTCTCTCCCCTTGCGGTTGACCCTCCGCTTCGCCCTGAACGTCGCGCTCGTGTGGGCGCTCGCGGCGTTCGTGCCGCAGGCGTTCGCGCTGGGCGGCGGCTTCCCCGCTTCCGTCATCATCGGCGCGCTCCTCACGCTCATGAACCTGGTGGTGCGGCCGTTCCTGGATGTGGCGACGCTGCCGCTCAAGCTCGTGGCGACCATCCTCGCCTTCATCCTGGTGAACGGCGCCTTCGTGTGGCTCACGGCATGGATCATCCAACGGATGGATCCCGCGCTCGTCAGCCTGCAGGTTCAAGGCGGCCTCCCGGGCTGGCTCTCCGTGATCCTGGTGTTCGGGATCGGAAATTGGCTGATGAAGATGTTATTGCGGTAAGGTCAACTACCGCCACCACCACTCTCACCCTACACTTCTAGCCATGCGACGCATGGACCGCACAGGGGTATTGCTTACCGCACTCTTCGCGGTTGCGCTGATCGTCCCCGCGCTGTCTTTGCGCACGCACCGGCTCACGGGAGCCGTGCTCCCCTCCACCATCACCTGGCAACTCCTCTCGGAACACAACTTGGGGAATACGGAAGGCGCAGCCATCGCCGCAACCAGTTCGCTGCTCTACGCCGTGGGTGGCGCTGATCCCCATGCCTCCGTGGCGGAGAAGGTGATGTTCCTGACGGAGGACGGTAAGGAGTGGACAGCGCAGCAGCTTTCCTACCCCATCCGCGACTCCGTCCCGGTATTCCACAACGGCGAACTGCTGCTCCTGGGCGGGCGCTACTGCGCTTCCGTCGCTTCCTGCTCCCCCACCCAGAACATCTTCCGCCTCCGCGGGGCCGCCACGGATTACCCCGCGCTCCCGCCGAACCTGGAACGGATGGCGGCGCTCTCCTACCAAGGGACGCTGTGGCTCCTGGGCGGCACCTCCTATGGCAGCGGCGCCTCGGCTGTTTCCTACAAGCTCCAGGGAAACGCATGGCAGGACGCCGGAACGCTCCCCGCTGCAACGTCACAGGGCCTGGCCGCCGTGTTCGGCGACCGCATGTACTACGTGGAGAACGCGACGGACGGGGACGCGCGCAGGGTGTTCCGGTCGGAGGATGGCGCCGCCTGGACCGAGGTTTCCGACCTCCCCTCCTTCGCGTCGATGCTCCCCGATTTCCGCCTCGTCCCCTTCGGGCAGAAGTTGTGGCTCATCGACGGGTACGCCGGTGACGCCCTCGCCTCCACCGACGGCTCCGCGTGGGAAGAAGTGACGGCAACCACCCCCGTCTTCGCCGGCTTGCAGGAATGGGACGCCATCGACGTTCTCTCCTGGAAGGACAAGCTGGTGCTGGTAGGGGACGCTGTCTCCGGAGGGGAACGGAAACGCAGGGTGTATACCTACACAACCACTCCTCCTGCTGCTTCTTCCCTTCCCTCCGCCTCCCCCCTCCTCCCCGTCTGCGGCAACGGCGCCAAGGAAGCGGGGGAAGCCTGCGACGACGGGAACACGGCGAATGGCGACGGCTGCAGCGCCACGTGCACGCTGGAGTGGTTCGCATGCCCCAGTGACCTCACTTGCAACAAGGGCGCCCCCTGTGCGGACATCGCGCTTGACTGTGCGGACGGGCAAGTGACCTGCACCAACATCGCGTGCGGCACGTTGGAATGCCAGGGACACTGCTGCCAGTGCGTCCGCACTTCTTCTTCCTCTTCTTCTTTCTCTTCCTCTTCCTCCTCCTCTTCTTCCTCACGCCGGAGCAGCAGTTCCTCCTCCGCCGCCCCCTCGCCCTCCCCCGCTTCCCCCTGCGGCCCGGCCATGAGTACCGTCTTCTGCACCACGGCGGAGGGCACGCGCACGTGCAAGCGCCTGTGCGCCAATCCGCCCGCAACACCCACCGTGGACGCCTTCCTCTGTCCGCCCGGCGAGCGGCTGCAGTCTCTTGACTGTAACCTGCAAGGCGCCCGCTCCTGCACCTATGTCTGCGTCCAGCGCGAATCCCTTCCCTAACGCCGATGTCCGCGGGGGGGGGGGGGGCGCGGGGCGGCCGGGCGGCGCGCCGCGGCGGGGCCGCCGGGC
>CAYHOS010000031.1:0-11994 GCA_964358505.1 uncultured Candidatus Peribacteria bacterium | reverse complement strand
GAAACCTCTCAAGCACGGGAAGTACTCCCCCTCTCCGAAGGAGAGGGGGGCAGGGTGGAGAGGAAAGGAGAAAGGAGTTGGGGGATAGAGGAGTGAACAGGGAGAGGGACTCTCGCGCTCATGTCGTAATTCCACGCCAGCCTCTTGAGGAGCGGCACGCGCGCCAGGAAGCGGTCCACCTGCCGCAGGTAACGGGAGCCGGGACGGTACTCGGAATCGGGGAGCCGGAGGAACTTGCGGACGAGGACGACGGCATGCTCGTAGAGCTTCTCTAAAAAATCCACCGCCTCCACGCGCGCTTCGACAAAGTGCGCTTGCCACGCCAGGCGGCGGAGGTCCGCCATGGTGAAGCCTTCCGTGGCGTCGTCCGCGCAGGAGACGGCATGGGGGCTATGGCGGCGCAGGACCCTCTTGAGGGAATCCCATAGCGGCTTGAAAAGGCGATAGCTCCATTTGGCCGGCTCGTAGCCCACGAGGAGCACTCCCCCGGCACGCAGCACGCGCCGGAACTCGCACATCGCCAGGAGCGGGGAGGAGAAGTGGTGGAGGCTTGCCGTGAGGAAGACGCCGTCCACGGACGCATCGGGGAAGGGGAGGTGCAACGCGTCGAGCACGGCGAAGGTGCCGCGGGCATCGATCCCCAACCGCTTGGCCGCCTCCGCCGCCCACCGCACGGACCCCTGGGAGACGTCGCTTACGATCACGCGGTGTCCCTCCTGCAGCAGCGCCAGCGAGTGCGCGGCGCGCCCCGCGGCCACTTCCAGTATCACCGCATCTTTCCCCAGCGCGCGGAGGGGATCCGCGAACGGGGGGCGCTTGCGGTCGAGCGCGCGGGCGAGGTCGAACGTGCGGCTGCGCTGGTCGTACGTCTCTGCGTCCATCTCGCCGATGGTGTCGCGCGGGAAGGTCTCGTCAATCCACACGGCGCCATCCAAGCGCAACCGCGCCGCGGGGAGGACGGGGTAGGGGAACACGGGCTCCACGGAGGGTTAGGATGGCGGGAAACCCCGATGAGCGCAACGTGTCCGCTTCCCATTCCCCTCTCCATGACCCTATACTCCCCCCATGCTCCGCACCCACACCTGCGGCGAACTCCGCCTCTCCGACGAAGGCAAGGAGGTGGCGCTCTGCGGCTGGGTCCACCGGCGTCGCGACCACGGGGGATTGATCTTCGTGGACCTGCGCGACCGCTACGGCCACACGCAAGTCGTCTTCCGCCCGGAGGATAAGAAGGTCTTCTCCGTAGCCGAAAAGATCCGCCCGGAATGGGTGCTGAAAGTGGAAGGGACGGTGAGTAAGAGGATCGAAGGGGCCGCGCGGAAGGAGAATCCCACGGGGGAGATCGAGGTGCTGGTGAAGCAGGTGGCCATTTTGAACGAGGCGAAGACGCCCCCGTTCGCAATCGACCTGGACGGCGAGGTGAGCGAGGAAATCCGCTTGCAGTTCCGCTACTTGGACATGCGCCGCGAGCGCATAAAGGAGAACCTCATGATGCGCCACCGCCTGCTCCAGTCGACGCGGCGCTTCTTCTATGACCGCGGCTTCATCGAAGTGGAGACGCCCATCCTCATCAAGGGGACGCCCGAGGGTGCGCGCGAGTACGTGGTACCCAGCCGCGAGTACCACGGCCTCTTCTACGTGTTGCCGCAATCGCCGCAGCAGCTCAAGCAGCTCACGATGGTGGGAGGCTTGGATCGCTACATGCAGATCGCGCGGTGCTTTCGCGACGAAGACCTGCGCGGCGACCGCCAGCCGGAGTTCACGCAGATGGATTTGGAAATGTCCTTCGTCACCGCAGCAGACGTGATGCAGATCAACGAGAAAGCGCTCATCAGCATCACCAAGGAACTGCGGCCGGACGTGACGATCAAACAGGCGCCTTTCCCTCGGCTCACCTGGGAAGAGGCTATGGCAACGTACGGCTCGGACAAGCCGGACTTGCGCTTTGGCCTTCCATTCACGGATGTGACGGACATGGTTCAAGGTTGCGGCTTCGGCGTATTCGCAAGCGCGGTGAAGGCGGGCGGCGCAGTAAAGGCCTTGAGGGTGGATGGCGGCGCAAACTTCTCGCGCAAAGTGACGGATGACTTGGGGGAGGCGGCAAAGGTATACGGCGCCAAGGGATTGGCGTGGATCAAGAAGGCTGGCGGGAAGTATGAGGGCGTGCCTGTAGCGAAGCTTGGCGATGACCTGACGGCGAAAATAGCGGAGAGGGCGGGAATGAAGGACGGGGACATCCTCCTCTTCGCCGCCGACCAATTTGAAACCGCTTGCCTCAGCTTGGGCGCCGTCCGCTCCGAGATCGCGAAGAGGAATAACCTGGCGGATCCCAAGGTCTTCGCCTTCGCGTGGATCACGGACTTCCCCATGTTCGAGATCGAAAAGGAGACGCAGGAGCTGCAGGCCATGCACCACCCCTTCACGCGCCCCAAGGACGCGGACACGGACAGGATGGAGAAGGAGCCGCTCGCGGTGAAGGCCGAAGCATACGACGTGGTGCTCAACGGCTACGAGATCGGCGGGGGCTCCATCCGTATCCACGAGCGCGAATTGCAGAAGCGGATCTTCAACATCCTCAAAATCAGCGATGATGACGCGGAACGACGCTTCGGCCACATGCTCCGCGCCTTCGAGTACGGCGCCCCTCCCCACGGGGGCATCGCCTGGGGGTTGGACCGCATGGCCATGCTCTACGCCGACGAGCCCAACATCCGCGAGGTGATCGCCTTCCCCAAGGACCAGAAGGGGAAAGACCTCCTCCTCGGCGCCCCGTCGGCCATCCCGGAGAAGCAGCTGAAGGAGCTGGGGATGAAGATCGTCAAATGATAGAATCAGAAAGTAAGAAGTTAGAATGATGAATGCTCCATGATTCTTCATTCTCAATTCTTCATTCTTCATTCTTTCCATGCCCAACCCTCAACCTCCACCCGATCCGAAGAAAGAAGAACTTTTAAAGTACCAGCAGGAGAGTTTGAAGCGGGTCTCGGAGGACGAGGCGCGACGGGCGGCGCAGGGCGGGAGGAGGAAGGAGGAGAAGGAAGCCTTTGCCGCGAGGGGAACGGAGGCGCTGGCGGCCGCGGCGGAAGCGGAGGCGAGGAGGGAGAAGGAGAACGCCGCGTGGAAGAAGGCGGACGCGGAGAGGAAGGCGGCGGTGGAGGCGGAGAGGAAGCGGAAGGAGGAGGAAGCGCGCCACATGGCGGAGGAGAAGGAGAAGAAGGAGGCGTACGAGGGGAAGCGGAAGGAGTACTTCGATTCCCTGCACGAGGCTTCGGCGCGCAAGGCGCAGGAGGAGAAGAGGAAGGCGGAACTCACGCGGGAGCGCGCGCAGAGGATCGAGGAGGCGGAAGCGCGCGCGCGGGAGGCGCGCATGGAAGCTGACCGGGAAGCGCTGAAGTTGAAAGCGGAGATTGACCGTGCGTTGGCCTCGAACCGCGACGCGCTCACGCGGGAAATGCAGGAGAAGCGCGCGGAAGCCCACCGGAGCGAGACGCAGGCCAAGATGAAACCGGCCAAGCCGGCAGGGGAGCGGCAGAGAGTGTTGGAGATCGAGCGGAAGGCGGGGGAGGAGCGCTCCGCCCTGGAAGCGGAAGCGGTGCGGCGCAGGAAACAGCTCGAAGCGGAGGCGCAGAAGGAGAAGGTGGACATTGAGCGGGGGGCGGCGCGGAAGAAACAGGAAGCCGACCTCCAGCTGCGCCTGGAGCGGGAGCGGATCGAGAAGGAGATGGAGGAGAAGAGGCGGGGAGGATGATGCCCTGGTGCCCCGCGCGCGGGGCCGTTACACTGCGGGCATGGATAACCGCTTCATCCCTTTCTTCTTCATTCTCGGCGGGCTCTTCGGCATGTCCGGCGCGTACTTCCAGTGGAAGTTTTTCTTCGCGCACCGCAAAGCGCAATGGATGACGAAGAACCTTGGCATGAAGAACACCCGCATCTTCTACTTTCTCGTGGGGCTGGCCGTGTTCCTTCTTGGCTGGGGGTTCCTCTTGGGGTGGATTCCGATGCAGTCGTAGGCCGGCGCCGGTGAACCGATGGCGGCGCCACGAAGCGACTGAGCGAAGCGAGATGTACTTCATGGTGCCGAGGAGAGGACTCGAACCTCTACGGGATTGCTCCCACCAGCTCCTAAGGCTGGCGCGTCTGCCATTCCGCCACCCCGGCATGCATGTATTGTATATCCCCTCCCGCGAGCTGCCCACATCCATACTATTCATCGTTCATCGTATTTCCCTCATCAATAGTATCGAACCATACATGGACTATGTATCATAGCAGCATGGTGCACGTCACGATTCTCCTCGAAGGTAAACACGAAAAAGTGTCTCACGGGCTCTATGCCAGTTCAACTGTTTCCCTCCTCAGGGCAGGCGACGCGAATATTCTTGTGGATACGGGGTCGTTTGGAGACAGAGAAAGACTCATCCACTCCCTTGCGAAGGAAGGCCTCACACCCCTGGATATTTCCAAAGTGATCGTAACGCACTTGCATCTCGATCACACTGCCAACCTTGATCTCTTCAAGAACGCCGACATCATCACCAAGCCTAGTCCGCAATCAGCCGGTCTTGTCTTCCACGGAAGCAACAATATCGTTAGCCGTCTGACTATTGATCATCTTGAAATCGCTCCAGGCATACATACGATCCTCACGCCGGGCCATGTGGAATCACATATTTCTGTTGTGGCGGAAACCAATGATGGTACGTACATCATCTGTGGTGATGCCATCCAAACGGCAGACCAAGTTGATCGTGCCGTGAAACCAAAGACGGCCTGGAATATGGACGCCTTCGAAGCAAGCAGAAATGTGATTCTCGAGACGGCTGATTACGTGGTACCGGGACACGGCGGAGTCGTACGAATCAAGGGGGCCTGATACTGTCCGGCATTCCACACCCTCCCCGCGCGCGAAGAGGACAGCACAGTTGTGGCCGCATTCCTGCTGCTATACTTTCCCCATGAGCCGCGTGGGGAGAATCTTCGCATCGTTGTACTTGCTCTTCGGCGTGGCATACCTGCTCATCACGCGCAGCATGCCGCTTTCCTACGCGGTCGCGGAGGACGTCCGCCTGCAGCAGGCCTTCAACATCCTCCTCAACATCGGGGGCTGGCCGTGGAACCTGGCCTTCCTGTGGGGGTTGCCCGGGAGTGGGTACGGCTACATGGGCGCCACGCTCTGCGTCATCCTCGTCTGTGTCATGGGGGGGTTGGCGTATGCATTGGATAGCGCCTTGCCCTGACGCGCTCAGGAGGACGGACAGTTGAGGCAGTAGCCGGGATGTGAATCGGGTTGGCTGGGGTGCGCGCGGCACTTGCCCTGGATGCAGTAGTACACGCTGCTGAAGTAATTGAAATCCTCCGCCCAGGGCTCATCGGGGAACGAGCATAATTCCGGATGCCCGAGCGGACAGAAGCGGATGGAGATTTGGTACGCCGGCTTGCCGTCGGACCCCGTGAAGCTGTCCCAGTCGTACACGGAACCCGGCCAGGGGGCGTACGGCCAGTTCCCCGGCCCCAGGTATTCCTGGATCCCGGGGGGGACGTCTCGGTCCACGTCGTTCGGCCACGTCCCCTGATGGTCGATGGCCATCTGCACGGTGGCTTTGGCGATTTCCGAAAGTTCCGCGCGTGCGCGCGACATGCGCGCCTTCTCCATCGCCCCGCCCACCCTGCCGAAGATGAAGGAGGTGAGGATGGTGAGGATGGCGATGACAATGAGGATCTCCATCAGCGTGAAGCCGCGGAAGGGGGATTTTCCGGAGGCCGGCTTGTTCTTGGGACGGGCAGGACGCTTGGCCATGGCGCAGAGTGGAAGTCATCCAGGAATCATTCTCATCTCCTACGCCATCGTATCAGCGGCGCGTCTTCTTAGAGCCCAAATGTCGCCTCACCGCACCCTGGTTTCGGTAGTGATACCGACTGATGACGTGGGGATCCTGGTTGTCTTCTTCATCCGCCTTCAACGATGCCTGTATTTCCAGTGTTTCATTGAGCGCTGTTCGTATGGCTTCTCGCACCGCAGGGGTTGGATCAGGGGAACAGAAATGATGTTCGCGTTCCATCAGCATGTCCTGTGCCCTGCCCGCCACTTCCTCCAGCAATGCCTCTTCCTCACTCTCCGTGTGACACAGATCCCTATGCCGTATGAGCGTATGAGCCCATTCTGCAATGGAGCAGACCGCCTTCTTCGCCTCGGTAACACCTGCAGATAATCCTACAAGATGTTCACGCAAACCTTCCTGCACAGCGCCCAGTTGAAGCATAGGAACACCCTCTCATGTCTCCTTCTTCGCTGTCAATGGCTGGGGAGAAGAGGATAGGGCTGAATAAATGACAGTTATTGGCTCATGGAAGTGCAAAACCTCTAATTGTCATATATTATATTATATTGTATAATAATACCAATACACATGCACCACCGTTTCCGCACCCTCTTCCTCGCCTCCGTGCTGGTTGGCCTCCTCGCCGCTGTCCCGTTTCTGTTGACGGGAGAGCAGAGGGGGACGCTGGTGGCGCCTGCGGCGGACCGTCTTCCGGGAATCGTGGACGATTCCTCCCCGCAATTCCACATGACGGGGAAGGGGTGGAAGACAGGGACGCTGGGGGGATACGGCACCACGCACACGCTCCATGCGGCGACGATGGCACAGGGGGATGCCTCCGCATGCTGGACGGCGCCGGCGCTGGCGGCGGGTGCGTACCGCGTGTACGCCACTTGGCCGCAGGACGAGGCGCCGGGCACGGTGACGTATACCGTGGAGGAAGGGAAGGGCATCCTCCTCAGCCGCGAGGCGGACCAGGGAACGGACCCGCAGGGGGAAGTGTGGGAATGGACGCCCTGGCAGCTCCTGGGGGAAGTGGCCCTGGCGAAGGGGAAGGACGTGCGGTTGTGCGTGAACGCGACGAACGGCGTCAAGTTCGCGGCGGACGCCGTGCGATTCGTGGACGCGGACCGCGCGCAGCGCGACACCGTGCCGTTCCCCTCCGGGACGTTCCTCGCCGGGGAAGGCTCCCACCCGGACGGCGAGGAAGGCTGCGCCATCCGCTGCGCCGCCCCCGACCGCTGCGCGCTCGTGTGCGGGGAGCGGAAGTACACGCGCAAGGAGGGGGGTGTGGAGGGGCGGTACGACCTGGTGCGGGGGGATGCCGGAACGCTCTGGACGTTCGAGGACGTGAACCCCGGCGAGTACGGGCTCTACGTCACGTGGCCTGCGAACGTCGCCAAGAGCATCGCGCTCGCCGAGCACCTCGCCTTTGAAGCCATGGAGAAGGGGGCCAACAAGCACGCACTGGGGACGTTCACCCTCGCGGTGGACGCGCTCACCAAGGCCCCCGAAGGGCCCGCGTGGGAAGGGATGCAATGGAAGGAATTGGGGACGGTGCGCATAGGCAAGGGAGAGGCCGTGCAGGTGACGCTGGAGCCTCCCGTCGTACCTTCTTCCCCGAAGGACATCACGACGTTCGCGTATCCGGCGGACGCCGTGGTGCTCGTCCCCACGGTGCCGCTGCCGGCGTTCCCGCCGGCGTCCGCGATCACTGTGGATGACGGGGAAGCCCGCTTCTCCCTGGCCTCGCCACGGTACTGGGAATCCCGCCCCGGGGGATACGGCTTCGGGCACAAGGTTCTGCAAGCACAGCGCGCGGGAACGGGCGAGGAAGCGACGTGGTCGTTCGGGGACGTGCGCCCCGGCGGGTACGACATCTTCGCCACCTGGCCGCCCGCCGCATCGGCGGGGGAGCGCGGAACCTACCGCATGAAGGAACAGGGGTACTCCGATTCCCCGCTGCCCCCGGTGCTCACGTCGGCCCACCCACGCGGCCCCCTGCAGGGGGAGAGAACGCGCTGGCAGCGCTTGGGGGCGGTGGAAGTGCAAGGCGGCAAGAACGTGCGCGTCACCATGGACGGCGGCGTGGCGGATGCAGTGGCACTGGTCCCCGAGGGGGCGGCGGACGTGCCGCTCGCCCTTAGGGTCGCGCTGGAGCGCGAAGGGAAGGGGAGCGTGCAGGCTGGGACGGACCTTGTGTACAACGTCGCGCTCTTCAACGAGAGCAGCACGCGCCTTGCCCGCGGCGTCGTGCTCCACGCCCGCTCTCCCAAGGAATTGGCATTCAACCGAAAGGGAGGCTCCAAGGAGTGCGACGCCCGTGACGGGGAAGTGCTCTGCGACCTGGGCACCATCGCCCCCCGCACGACGGCGAACGTGCGGATCACCTTCGCGGTACCTTCGTACGGCGCGTGCAATGCCGCGCTCGTGCAGCAGGCGGAAGTGCGCCTGCAGAGCGGGGAGAGCTTCTTGAGCACGGAGCTGCGCGACATCGTCTCCTGCGCCCCGTCCTCCACGGCGCGCCCCACAGCCCCCAAGCCTCCTGCCGACGGGCCGGACCTCATCCTTGCGGGCACGGGCAGCGCATCCGTGCTGCCGGGCGGCCACACGAGCTACACGCTGACGGCGAAGAACACGGGGAACGCCGAGGCGCCCAAAGTGGTGGTCTCCGACTTCATCCCCGACTGGCTCACCTTCGTCCCGGAAGCATCGGACGTCTCCTGCGTGCAGGAAGCGGACGTGGTGTACTGCCGCGGCGCCGACCGGAAGACCGGCTTCCCGCTGGCGCCGGGCGAAGAGAAGACGTTCCGCATCAGCTTCGCCGTGCCTCCCACGGCCAAGTGCGAGAGCGTCATCGCGAACACCGCAAGCGCCCAGGACATGGATGGGGCGGAAGGGGACACGGAGAACAACGGCAGCATCGCCATGACCCGTGTCGTCTGCCCTCCTCCCCCGCCAACGCCCCTCACCGTCACCGTACGGAGGGAAGGCGATGCGCCGGTGCGCCGCGGTTCCCCCCTCACGTACGCCGTAAGCGTGAAGAACGACAGTGAAGCACGGGAAACCGGCGAACTCACGATGGTTCTCCCCCTGCCGCGGAACCTGACATTCCTCGCGGAGGAGACCTCCGATGCGTGCCGGACGGAGAACGAGGGCATGGTGTGCGTCCTTCCGTCCTTGAAGCCCGGCAAGAAAGCCGCGGTGAAGATCGCGGCGCTCGCGGCACGGGGGGCGGATTCCTGCGGCAAGCCGATCATCCTGGAAGCGGATGTTTCCGCCGGGGGGACGCCGGCCGCACGGGGCGCCGCTCCCATCCACGGCATCGACTGCCCCTCTGCGGACCTCGCCGTCGGCCTGGCGCAACGCGCCCCCTCCCTCACGGCGCCCGGCAAGGGCGTGCACTATACGCTCACGCTGCGGAACGACGGCCCGGAGGCCGCCCTGGGCGCTTCGGTCAGCATCCCCCTTCCCTCCGGCCTCACGCTTCGCGCGGAAAGCACTCATCCCCTCTGCTCCGTACAAGATTCCGCTATCCACTGCGGAAGGGGAAAGGACGGGCAAGGCATCGTGCTGCAGCCCGGTGACAAGAGGACGTTCCCCATCGCCGTGGACGTGGCAGCGGACCGCGCGTGCGGTGATACCCTCACCCTCCGCGCCACGGCGCACCAGAACCTCTCCCGCGACCCCCTCCTGGCGAACGACTGGGCGGAAGCGCGCACCCCCGTTGAGTGCCTCGGGGTGGAGGAACGCACGCAGCAGGCGGATACCGCGCCTGTTTCTCCGGGCAAGTCGGTGAGCTACGTCACCACCGTGGGAAACACCAGCAGGCTCCTGGAAGCGGCCGGCGTGGAGGTGGAGTTCTTCCCGCCCCTCGGGTTCGCCCTGCTCGCGGAGGAGAGCGACCGCTCCTGCACCATGGAAGCCGGACGCCTGCTGTGCGACATCGGCTCGCTGCCGCCGGGCACTTCCCGCCGGCTGCAGACCACGTTCACCGTGGCCTCTTCCATGCCGTGCGGATCGCACATTGAACTGGGGACGCAGGTACGCACGGAGCGTATGAAGACGCTGCCGAAGCAGGCCCTCGGCGCGGACGTGTGGTGCCCCGCGGCCGACCTTTCCGTCTCCCTCACGGGATCATCAAGCGTGTTCCAAGGGGCGAGCGTTCCCCTCACCCTCACGGTGATGAACCGGGGGCCGCAGCCGGCGGAAGGGGTGCGGGCGACCCTCGCCCTCCCCGAGGAGCTCTCCCTTTCCCCCGCCCAGTCCGACGCCGGATGCAGGCAGGCGGAGGGGAAAGTCACGTGCAACGGCGGGAGCGCGCAAGGCTTCACCCTCAACGTGGACGAAGCCCGGACCCTGCGGATCACCGTCATCGCCGCTGCCGGGACGCTGTGCAACAAGACGCTGCGCGGCGAGGGAAGCGCGGAGAGCAGGACGCACGACGCGCGGCGGGAGGATAACGCCAAAGCGCACAACCTCCGCATCCAGTGCCAGGGCGTGGATCTTGCCCTCTCCCGCACGGCATCCGCCGCCGCCCGTCCCAGCCAGCCGTTCTCCGTCAACTACCGCATCGTCAACCGCGGGCCGGAGGCCGCGCTGCACGTGAACCTTCGCAGCTCCCTGCCCGGCGGCGTCACCTTCGACCCATCGCAGTCTACGGAGGGATGCAGGCAGGTGGGGAGCAACGTCTTCTGCACGGGGGAGACGCTGGAGGGATTCACGATGCGGAAGGACGATGAGCGGGAGTTCACCGTGGCGTACGTTGTCCCCGCCTCCGCCGCCTGCGGAAGCAACCTGCGGGTGGAAGGCGAAGTGCTCACGGGTTCCCGGGAGAAGGGGGAGGAAGACAACGCCGCCGCCGCCGACATCCCGGTGCAGTGCGACGTGCAGGGCGCGGGACGGGCCTTGGTGGACCTCTCGGTACAGCTCGCCTCGCCCAGCCCTTACCCCACCCCCGGCAAGACCTCGCAGTTCGGCATCGCCGCGCGGAATGCAGGGCTGGATACGGCCAAGGACGTGTCCCTTGTCCTCACGGTGCCCTCGGGGTTCCGCCTGGATCCTTCCGCCGTGCCGCCGGGATGCGTGCAAACCTCCCCCACGGAAATCACGTGCGGCGCCCTCTCTATTTCGGTTGAGGGCGGCAGGGAGGCCGGCTTCGTCATCGGCCAGGGCCAGACGATCCGCTTCACCATTCCCGTCATCGCCCCCCCGGCGGAGCAGCTCAAGTGCGGGGATCCCGTGCGTACCGCCGTGCGCGTGCGGACCGCGTCATTGGACACCAACCCCCTCAACGACGCCACGCAGGGCACCTTCCCCGCCTTCTGCCCGTACGACCCGTTCAAGGCACAGTGACGGTCAGCCGTACACGCCGTGATCGCCCACGCCCAGCAATGCAATGGTAAGGAATCAGGGGCAAATGCTAGTGGGGACATTCGCTCCACAGGCCCAACCCCTGCTGCCGCGCCTCCCGTTCCAACCGGTTGTATTCCGCAAGGCGGGGATGGGGGTAACGCTTGTAGCTGAAGGCGTACCCCTCGCTGATCATCTGCGCCCCAAGGTCCCGGCCGTCCAGGATGACGTACCGGAGTAACCTGCCATAGTAGTCACGGTCTTCATCCGGCTTGCGCTCGAGCGTAACGGCTTTCCCTTCCGCCAGCTCCTTCATCCGCGCGGACGCCTCCTCGCCGAAACACTGCACGGGCTTGCGGGGATCAACCGTCTCCGGCGTGTCGATGCCGACGATGCGGACCTTCTCCGCCTTGTCGGAAGAGACTTGTGCCACCACCGTGTCGCCGTCGATCACTTCCGTGACGGTGACGTTCTGCGCGGGAGCGCAGGCGATGAGAATGAGGGGGAGAATGATGATAGCGTTGAATCGCGTCATGGCAACAGGATGGACGCCCTCTTCCCGTGACGGAATAGCCGCCCAAAGATGAACATTCGATGACCGCTGTTTCTAGGCATCGGGAAGCCACAAAAGACGTTCTATATGGGCATAGAACGCCCTCACTCTCACGCATATAAATACCACCATATGAGGTATTCATTGCCACCTTTTCCGGTGAAAAGGTGGCGCCAAACGCCGGCGCGCCGAACTCCTCTCCGCCCGGCCCTGTGCCTCCTCGTCAGCCCCTGCCCAGGGTTGGGGGGGGCTAGGCGGGACACAAATAGA
>CAYHOS010000030.1:0-12892 GCA_964358505.1 uncultured Candidatus Peribacteria bacterium | reverse complement strand
AACAACAAACATTCCCCTCCTCCGAAGGAGGAGGGGGTAGGGGTGGAGGAAACAAACAAGGAGAAGGGAGTAGTAGAGGACGAGCTATCGTCCTCGGCGGAGGCCCCTACTCCATCGGCTCCTCCGTGGAATTCGACTGGTGCTGCGTGCAGGCGGCGCATGAACTCCAACGGCAGGGCTATTCCGTTTCGATGATCAACAGCAATCCCGAGACGGTAAGCACGGACTACGACGAGTGCGATGCGCTGTTCTTCGAAGAGTTGAGCGACGAGCGCGTGCGTGACATCGCGGAGCGACTTCGGCCGGAAGGCCTCGTTGTCTCCATGGGCGGGCAAATCCCCAATTCCCTTGCACGCAAACTTGCGGCCGTCGATATCCCCCTCTTCGGCACAGCAGCCTTGGACATCGACCGTGCGGAGGACCGCCACAAGTTCAGTTCCTTCCTCGACGAAATCGGCGTGGACCAGCCGGAGTGGAAGGAGTTCGCCGACGTGACGGTTGCGCAGGAGTTCTGCGAAAAGGTGGGGTACCCCGTCATCGTGCGCCCCAGCTACGTGCTCTCCGGCGCCGCCATGGCCGTCGTCCATTCCGGCAAGGACCTGAGCGCGTTCCTGGAGCAGGCGTCGCTCGTCTCCAAGGATTCCCCCGTGGTCATCTCCAAGTTCGAGCAGGGTGCCAAAGAGATTGACTTTGACGGCGTTGCGCAGGAGGGCAAGCTCCTCCTGTACGCGTTCTCCGAGCATGTCGAGAATGCCGGCGTCCACTCCGGAGACGCCACCATGGTGCTCCCCGCGCAGCGCGTGAACCTTGCAACGCTTCGTCAGCTTAAGGTCATCGCCAAGAAGATCTCCGCCGGACTCCGCATCTCCGGCCCGTTCAACATCCAGTTCCTCGCCAAGAACAACCGCCTCAAGGTGATCGAGTGCAACGTGCGCGCCAGCCGCAGCTTCCCCTTCTGCAGCAAGGTGACGGGGCAGAACTTCGCGGTGCTCGCCACGCAAGCCCTCCTCCGCCGCGCCCCGCCGGACAAACGGTACCAGACGGTGGACTTGGACCACGTGGCTGTGAAGGCCGCACAGTTCAGTTTCGGGAGGCTGAAGGGCGCCGATCCCCGCCTGGGCGTGGAGATGGCGAGCACGGGCGAGGTGGCCTGCTTCGGGCTCAACGCGGAACAGGCGCTCCTCACCGCCCTCGTGGCCGTGGGGTTCAAGCTGCCGAAGAAGAGCATTCTGCTCACCGTGGGCAAGCTGGAGGACAAGATGGAGATCCTCCCCGCCGTACAGGCGCTGCACGCGAAGGGCTTCGCTTTCTTCGCCACCCTCCGCACGCACGAGTTCCTGCTATCCCGCGGCATCCCCAGCGCCCTCCTCCACAAGGTCTCCGAGCCGCGCTCCCCCAACATCCGCGAGTACCTGGAACAGAAGAGGATCGACCTCGTGATCAACATCCCCACGCACTCCACCGTGGACGAACAGACCGACGGCTACTTCATCCGCCGCATCGCCACGGACCAAGGGGTGTCCCTCCTCACCAACGTCCAGCTGGTCAAGCGGGTGGTGGAGGCTCTGATACAGGAGGATATAACCAAGCTGCCGTTGATGCGGTGGCCGGATCTGCTGGAGGGGGTGGGGATTTAGGTTGCCAAAACCCTTAACCTGCGTACAATCTCTAGGCTTTCCCCCCAACCCCCTTTCCCTATGGTCCCCACAGACGATTTCACCACGGATGACGACCAGACCGCCGGCGGCGCTGTCGGCTTTACCGGCGACGACGATGACCAGACATTGGTGACCAAAGAGGGGCTCAAGAAGCTCAAGGACGAGTTGGAGGAACTCAAGACCGTCCGCCGGGCGGAGTTGGCCCAACGGCTCAAGGAAGCCATCTCCTACGGGGACCTCTCGGAGAATTCCGAGTACGAGGAAGCCAAGAACGAGCAGGCGTTCGTGGAGGGGCGCATCCTGGAGCTGGAGCAGAAGATCAAGAACGCCAAGATCATCAGTGACAAGAGGATGATGGGGCGCGGCAAGGAAGTGGACATAGGATCCACGGTGACGGTGGCGAACATGACGGACGGCGACGAGCCCGAGAAGTACACCATCGTGGGTTCAACCGAGGCCGATCCACTGGAGCACAAGATCAGCAACGAATCCCCCATGGGCAAGGCGCTCATCGGCAGGCGCAAGGGGGAGAACGTGGAGATCTCCTCACCTTCTGGAATACTGGAGTATGAGATCCTGAATGTAGCGTGAGAATACGTATGGCGTATTTCGTATGACGTCATACGTATCACGTCGTATGTATGCATTGGAGTTTCCATACGCAATACGTAGTACGCTATACTTGATACGCGTATGACCGACCAGAAACCTCCACAAGCTCACGGCCTCCAAGTACCTCCCGACGTCGCCGCCAACTACGGCCCTCTCATCGCCCTCATAAGGGAATCCGAGAGCATGAACGACGAGGAGCGGCAGTACTGGGTGAACATTCTCCCCGTGATGACGCCCGAACAGGTGAAGAACCTGCAGGACATTTTAGAGAACGAGAAGGAGCAACTCGCCGCCATCGATAAGAAGTACGCGCAGGAGATGGGAAAAATCGAGCAGCGGGAGTTCCTCAAGAAAGCGGAGGAGGAACGGCGCAGGAAGAGGCAAACGCGCACCACCGCGGAGACGTCCCATAGGGAAACGGAGGACAAGGCTGCGGAGGACTTGCTGAAGGTGATCGAGAGCGGCGGCGCGGCTGACGGGGCTAGGGGGTGAGTGCCGCCGTACGCAGGATGAACTGGTCGATGAGCGCCAACAGCTCTCCCGGTGCTTCCTTGGTGGCCTTGTACCCCCCCGTCTTGAGCGCTTTGTCGGTCTCCGTCGCCCATACGAGGAGGGACATGACGGAAGGGAGGGATACGCCCTGCGCAAGGTGAAGGAGATTGCGCGCGCTGGGGAAAGGTACCTTGTAGGCGGAGGCGATGTTCGCCGGATTCCGGTCCCCCGCATTGGCCGCGGCCGTGACCGTGACGAGCATGCGAAGCATCCACAAGAGGATGTTCCAGAGTGAAAAGGGGTCTTCGCCGCGCGTGATCATCGCCGTAGCGTACTGCAGTGCCTCCTCGCCTTTCCCTTCTCCAAGGAGGTTTGTGAGCTTCCATATTTCCCGTTCCCCCGATGGTACGGCCAAGGCGGCGACGTCCTCCTTGGTGATCGGCCTCTTTCCCGTGTAGAGCGCGATCTTCTGCATCTCCTGCGCCAGCGCATCCTGGTCCTCCCCCGCAACCGAGAGGAGTTCCTCCGCCGCCCCCGTTGCGAATGAACACCCGAGCGCGGTTGCGTATGCCGCCATCCACTTGAGGATCGGTTTCGTTTGCAAAGGAGGGAATTCCTTCACGTGCGCGGCTTTGAGCAGCGCCTTCACCGCGGAGAGGCGCTTATCCGGCGCCGCATCCGCGATCACCACGACGCAATCTGGATGGATGGCGCCCGGGAGTTGTTCCACTTCCTCCTTTGTGAATGACGGTGTCCCCTCGATGATGAGGAGACGCTTCTCCGCGATGAAGGGTGCAACGCTCACTTCATCGAGGAGCGCGCGGAACGTGACATCCTGCTGTTGCAGGACAAGCAGGTTTGCCGTCCCGTGCTTCTCCTCAAACTGCTTCTGCCACTTGCGTTTCTCCTTCCGTACTGCGAAGGCGTTTCCCCCCGTAAAATAGTAGAGTGCTGTCCCCATAACCCTACTGTAGCAAAAGACGCATCAGCTTTGGGAACTGCCATTGGAACAACCATGGATATGTCCTACAATAATGACTTCTGTCAACCCTGTGGCAATTGAGGGGGAGTGTCAAATACGCTATACTATAGGGAAATGTTCAACAAACTCCTCCCCTACCTCACGACACGCAATTTCAGCCTCCTGACGCTGGGCTTTACGTGCGTAATAGGATCGTTCCTCGTGGGTGTCCATACGGTAGGAGAAGTACAGACGTTCGACCCTTCGGCTGCGCTCAGGGCAGGCAGGATCGAAGCCCAGCAGGCAAGCGTCGTGATGACCCCCCTCCTGGGCGACATCGATGGGAACGGCTACGTAGACGTGAAAGATGCCATGACGCTCCTAGAGGTGATCCGCGGCGATACGCGCGTGCCGCCGGAAGCGCTTTTAAGGGATCCCGACGGCGACCAAACATTCACCACGGATGACGTCCTCTGGATCCTTCGGCTCCTTTCGACCAAGTAACCTATGGCCAATCTCACGCGCAGCCACTGGTACGCACTTGCCGCAACCCTTGCGGCCATCATCCTCACGCTCTCCGCGGTGAGCGCGTCGCGTTCCCTCAGAGCGCAAACGGTGCCCGATGGCCAGGTGACGGAAGGGGATACAAATCCACAGGAGGAAGTTCCTCCCGATGCGGAAGCGGCAGCCGAGGGAACCGCGACGGAAGAGTCCTCTTCCAGCGAGGAAACATCAGCCGGTATGGAATCGTCCATCACGTTCTTCCTGCGGCCCCATTGCGAGCAGGAAGACCAGACGGCCTGCGCCGCATTCGCAGTCCGCGACCCCCTCACCGTGGAAACGGAACAGCTCCGGGTGGGGGATATCCTGGACCTGGACATCGTGGTCCAGAACGAACCGCTGCTCACCCTCACACGTGCCCGGTCATGGTTGCAGTATGATCCGAACACCCTGGAGGGCATGGACATCAACGCCAGCGCTTCCTTCCCCATCCCCGCCCCCGGCGAGGAAGACTTCGATGCGGAGAAGGGCTACGCAATGATCGACGTGGAGGTGGAATCCGAGGAAGGCCTTGCGGGCCTCCTCCTCCCCGTCGCTCAGGTGACGTTCCGCGTGAAGGACATCCCCGCAGGCGGCACAACCATGCTCACCTTCCACGATCCGGAAGGCGAGCCTCCCCATACCGCCGTGTACGACGAAGGCGTTGACGGTATCAACGTTCTGGGTGAACCCCTCGGATCCCTGGCCGTGCGCATTGAAGAAACGGTTGCCTCCTCCCCCGCGGTCAGTTCGTCTCCCGTTGAGGAAGAGCCCCCGCCTGCGGAGGAACAGGTGGGAGGGGAAACGCCCCCGGCGAACGGCGGCCACCCCGCGGCGGACCCTATCGCCTTCGACCTGCTCCAAGTACAGAACGTCCGCGTAACCACGGAAGGATCCACGCTCTACATCGCGTGGGATGCGCTGCCTTCCGCGGAACTGAGGGGTTTCCACGTCTACTACGGCACGCAGACGGGGCAGTACATACAGAGACGCACTGTCCGACCGGACGAGACGGGGATCGCCATCCGTTCCCTCACGCCGGGCACCACCTACTTCGCCGCTCTGCGCGGCTTCAATGCGGGGAACGAGGAGACCGCCTTCAGCCAGGAGGCCGCCGTGGTCATCGGTGACCCGTCGAGTTCCACCGCACCCCTCCGCACCCTCGCCGGCATCAGCGGCAACCCGTTGCGTGGCCAGGCAGTGGCCGTCCCCGGCGACTCCGGGCTTGGTACGACCGTGACGTTCCTTCTCCTCGCTTCCGCCGTCATCGGCACGCTCTATGCGTTCCGCAGGCAAACAACCGCCCGCATCGTCCCCCATGCCTGACGTGCATCCGCACTGGCAGTCCACGGGAGAGGACATGCCTGTTCCCGTCCACGTGCTTGGTAACCCTGCGCATAACGTCCGCATCAGCGCGGGCAACGTTTCCCGCCTCCCGAGCGCTCTCATCGGCATCGTTCTCGTCCTCACTCTCGGCATCCTTCTCTCTCAAGGGGGGAAGGAGCTCTTGCAGGACCTCCTCTCGGTCCCCACGCAGGTCTTTTCCTTCATCCAACCGGGAGAGCCTTCATCCCTGCTCGCGCAGCTCGCCGGAACGGGCGCTTCGAGCGTCTCCTCCGTCGCATCCGAAGCGCGTTCGTCATCAACCATGGAAACGCAATGGAGCCTCTCCTCCTCCTCTGTCTCCAGCGACATTCCGTTGGATGATACGATATCCGAACAGCCGTTGGAGCAGGAAACCACCGAAGAGACCATGGCTATTCCACGCAACCCTTACACGGTCACGGGTGTCATCGAGGATTCGTTCCCTTCCTCCTTGAACGGGGGAACGCCGTACAGTACCCCACGTACTCCCCCATGGCATGCGTCTGCGCCGCCCGCCCAACCCGCGAGTGGTCCTGCAACCTGGGTGATTCTGTCGCTCAGCCTTGCGGCCATGGCGTGGATCTCACGAGGGACGCTCTTCTGCGCTCAATACAAAAGCCCCTCGGTGTGAGGGGCTTTGGATCGTAGCCGTCTGTGTTGTCAACGCGTCACGGTGATGGTTTCACCGTCTTCAGCCCTCTGCGCCGTTACGGTGATGCGGTTACCCGAGTTCTTCAGAATCGTGTAATACGTGCCCGTTGACGTTGCAGGTTGCTGCGGGTCGACGGGAAGACTCACGACATAATCCCCCTGCAAGGCGTCCAACCTGACTTCCTGTCGTATATCGGGATCGCTGGCAAGTGCATCGTTTTGAAACCGCGTCCTTTCCGAGCCGCCACAATCTGTTGCGATATCAGCGACAACTGTATTCCTCGGGGTGTCAGCCACCTTACAGATGAAATACTGCTCCCCGACTATGATGCTACCGGAGAGCGTCCCGGGGAGATTGCCGTTGTGGTCTATGGCGTACTGGTAGACGGCATTGAGGATGGTATTGACGTCACTGCGCCTCTGCGCGTTGCGCGCTTTCCCCAGCTGCTTCGTTGGGTTGATGGCGATGATGACGATACTCGCCAGGATGGCGATGATGCCGATGACGAGCAGGAGCTCGATGAGGGTGAACCCCCTTCGGCGTGAAAGAAGGCTGTTCATAGGGAGGAAGATGGGGAAGGAATAAGACGTCGCGGCACAAAGACCGCAACGGGTCTCTTAGTGCGGAAGTGTACCGTAACGCCCTCTTCCGTAAACCGTCTAGGCTTGAATGTTTCGCAAATCGTGATGATTCAAATAGTACTTCATCCTCCCTCACCGCATCCTCGACGTCACCATGCACCCGAGTGCCTGGAGTTCGTTCTTCATTGTCCTTCCCATTCCCATCCTCCATGACGGAAGGAGTACATGGATGGAATTGCGGCATGGTGAATTCCTGACCCATTGCAGTATTGCTTGTTCCACGCTCCTCCCCTTTCTCTGCAGATCATCCGTTTGGAGGGATGTGTAATCGAGGACGATGGCACGCGTATTGGTGTCGGATTGGGCAGTGATGAGCATGGGAGAAGTGTACGGTTGTACACCTTCTCTGTAAAGGGTTATTCATCGAAGATTCTCTCGACGCATTGCGTTCTCTATTCTCCCATGACCTTTCACCCGCAGTCCGCGTGGGGGGGAACATCACTACGTGAGAAAGAACCCCACGCCTGCCAAGGCCACGATCGCCGTGGTGGTCCATCCCGCGATGTACAGTTTCCGTGGTATCCGCAACGATCCCATCACCTTCCCGTTCGCGCTCATGTGGACGAGCATGGCCATGAGCGGCACGGACACGATGCCGTTCACCACCGCGGCGGCAAGGAGCGCGTCAATGGGGTTGATGCCGAAGAAGTTGAGGAACAGCCCCATCACCGTCGCCGCTGTGAGCACGCCGTAGAACCCTTTCGCCTTGACGACGTTCCTCTCCAACCCCACGGGCCAGTGCATTGCTTCGCCGACGCCGAAGGCCGCCGATGCGGCGAGCACGGGGACCGCCAGCAATCCCGTTCCTATGATTCCCGCGGCGAAGAGGAACGACGCGGCGGATCCCGCCAGCGGGCGGAGCGCCTCCGCGGCGTCTGCGGCCGTCTCTATCGCCGTGATCCCTTTGGCGTTCAACGTGGCCGCAGTGGTGAGGATGATGAAGAACGCGATGAGGTTGCTGAACGCCATCCCCACCACGGTGTCCACCCGCAGCTTCCACAGCTCCCGGTCCGCGTCTCTGGGGAAGCGTATGAGCGCGTGCAGGAACCGGTGCGCCCGGATCTCCTCCACCTCCTGTGAGGACTGCCAGAAGAAGAGGTAAGGGCTTATGGTGGTCCCCAGGACGGCGATGATCATCGCAAGCGTTTCCTTGTTGAGGTGGAGGGACGGGACGAACGTGAAGCGGACGACATCCTTCCACGGTACATCCGTGACGAACGCCGTGAAAACGTACGCGAAGAGCGCGACGACAAGCCACTGGAGGATGGGGACGTACGTCTTGTAGGGGAGGAAGACCGCAAGGTAGACGCACACGGCTGCGAAGGCGACGACAGACAGCGCGGAGGGGATGTTGAAGAGGAGTTCCATCGCTTCCCCCATGGCGCCCAAGTCCGCGCCGATGTTGATCGTGTTCGCCGTGAGGAGGAGTCCGACGCACAAGTAGAGGAGCCAGCGCGGGTAGTGGAGCCTGAGGTTCGCCGCAATCCCCTTCCCCGTCACCCGTCCGATCCTCCCGGAGATCTCCTGTATCACCGCCATGAGCGGGAAGGTGAAGAGCGCCATCCATAGCATCCCGTACCCGAACTTGGCCCCCGCCTGCGCATACGTTGCGATGCCGCTGGGATCGTCGTCGGAAGCGCCCGTGATCACGCCCGGCCCGATGTGCTTCCTAAAAAACATCCCCGTCGTGTACAGCCGACTCAGGCGGCGCTTCATTGCCCACCATCGTAGTGGCATTCCCCGGGCGTAGGCAATCGATTTGTCCCTGGACGCTCTCACCCACGACGTGATAACCGCGTGATTGCAATGTTTGCCGGATTCTATCCGTTTCTTGTTTCGTTTCCACCCTGACGGACAATACAACATCATTGCCTTTCCTGCTTGCGCTGAACCTTTCGATGGTTCCTGCCATTTCGTTTTCCAGTTGTATGTGCGAGGTATCGGTCTGCACCGTAAACACAACCGCATAGCCATCGTCGCATGTGCCCGGGGCTTCTTTCATAAGTGATGGGGGGAAGGGAATGCTCATGCAGCGTAAACCAACCCCTCACCCCCTCGTCAACTGAACCTTGTCAAACGGCCGGTTTGGGGGATACTGAAGCCATGATGTCCCATTCAATCGGCCTCACGGGGTATATGGGATGCGGCAAGGGCGAGCTCGTGAATATGCTCGTCAAGCGCGGGTACGTCCCCCTTTCCCTCTCGGACATGGTCCGCGAGGAGGCTTCGCGGCGAAAGCTGTCGCACACGCGCACGCACTTGCAGGACGTTGGGAATGACTTGCGGAAGAAGTTCGGTCCCGGGGCGCTAGGAAAGATGGTTTTCGAAACAATTGAAAGGGAAACCGCAGTGTCTATTGCCGGCAGAAAGCGACATGGGCTTGCCCACCGTAGCTCCGAGCAAAGCGAGGAGCGAAGGTGGGTGATCGACGGCATACGCAACCCCGGCGAGTACCTGGAACTGCGCAAGATCAGCGGCTTCCAGCTGGTGGGGGTCACCGCGCATCCGGCCACCATCATGAAGCGGCTTGCGAAGAGGGGGCGCGACGGCAAGAAGCTCACGAGGAAACAGCTCCTGGAGCGTCTGGACCGCGAGAGGGGCATGGGCGAACCGCCGGAAGGACAGCACGTGCAGAAGTGCCTGGACGCAGCCGATTACATGATCATCAACGAGGGGACGCTGAAGGAGCTGGAAGGCAAGCTCGAGCACTTCCTCCGGCTCCTGAGCGGGGAGGACCGCCCCTCCTTCCACGAGGTGTTCATGGAGATCGCGTACACGTGGGCCAAGCGCGCCACGTGCCTGCGGCGGAAGGTGGGCGCCGTGATCGCCAAGGACAAGCAGCAATTGACCGCGGGATACAACGGCGCGCCCCGCGGCGTCCCCCACTGCGCGGAGCTGGGCGGCTGCCTCCGGCAGAAGCTGGGGATCCCCTCCGGCCAGCGCCACGAGATCTGCCGCGGCACGCACGCGGAGCAGAACGCCATCACCCAGGCGGCCAAGTTCGGCATCACCATCGAGGGCGGCACCCTGTACTGCAACTGCTTCCCGTGCGTCATCTGCACGAAGATGATCCTCAACGCGGGGATCGATACGGTCGTCTACGATTCGGACTATGACGACCCGCTCTCCAAGGAGATCCTTGGGCAGCAGAAACTGCTCAAGCTCGTGCGGTACGAGGGGTTGAGGTTCAGAGCGTGAGGATTGCGATGCATTGAAACGCATTCAGCTTTCCCATACACTATGTGCAGCGACAAGCTGTTCTTTCCAGCATTCACTCGTGGGTCGGTCGGATAGTGGCAATTCCGCCGCGCTGTAGACGCGGTGCCTTACGGCTCCGGGGGTTCGAGTCCCTCCCGGCCCACCAGAACCAAGCTCCTTTCCAACGATGCCAGAGTCGAACAGCCGTCATCGTGAATGATGAGAAGTTTACCCTGAAAGAAGCCGAGCGCAGCTGAAGTTCGCATGACGCACACCCCGCAGCTACAGTATGGACATGCCGCTCCTCACCCCCGCGCGCAAGGGTGAACTCTCCATCTTCCTCTCCGCGGTGCTGTGGAGCCTGTTCCCGGTGGTCACCATCCTCACGTTCACCCGGATCACTCCGCTCTTCTCCGCGGCAATCGGCACGCTGCTCGCCGCCGTTTTCTTCGCCTCCATCCTTTCGGCCAGGAAACGATGGCATGAACTCGCACTGCGCGATGCATGGTGGGACATGGTCTGCACGTCGTTCTTCATCGGCGTTCTATTCTACGGCCTCATGTTCACGGGGCTGCGCTTCACCACCGCCGGGAACGGAGCGATCTTAGGCCAAATGGAAGTGTTCTTCTCCTTCCTCATCCTGGGGCTGTTCCTCAAGCACGAACCGATCTCGTTACGACACGCCCTGGGGGGTGCGCTCATGGTGCTTGGGGCGATGATCATTTTGCTCCCAAAGGCATCGGGGTTCCATGGCGGCGACTTCTTTGTGATGGGCGCAACAGTCTTTTCACCCATCGGGAATACATACGCGCAGAAAGCCCGCAGGAGAGTTTCCACCGAAACCATCATGTTCTTCCGCAGCGTATTCAGCGGACTGTTCCTTCTTCTGCTCGCCGCAATACTGGAGCCCTTCCCGTCACGCGCCGCGCTCACCGTTTCGCTCGGATTTCTGCTCCTCAACGGTATCGTCCTCATGGGTCTTTGCAAAATCCTCTGGATCGAGGGCATCCACCGCATCCCCATCACCAAGGCGATCTCTCTGGAGAGCATTATGCCTTTCTTCACGCTCATCGTAGCCTACGCCGTCCTCGGCGAACGCGTGACGCCATTCCAAATCTCCGGACTTCTCCCCATCATCGCAGGGATATTCCTCCTGACGAAGAAACAATATCAAGGAGCGCCATAGGATGAGATCGCAGGTCGGAAGACCTGCGCTACTCATACCGCATCGCCTCGATGGGGTCGAGGACGGCCGCTTGGCGCGCGGGGTAGATGCCGAAGACAAGGCCGACCGCCGCCGCCATGCCCACGGAGAGGAGAACGGCGCTGAGGGGCAAGGAGTACGCGAAGCCCTCCAGGAACTTCCCTGCCGCGGTGGCCATCACGAAGCCGATGCCCACGCCCCCCGCGAGGCCGATGAGCCCGCCGGAGACCGTGAGCAGTACAGACTCGACGAGGAACTGGAGGAGGATGTCCCGCCTGCGCGCCCCCACCGCCTTGCGCAGCCCGATTTCCGCCGTCCGCTCCGTGACGGTGACGAGCATGATGTTCATGATGCCGATGCCGCCAACGAGCAGCGAGATGCCCGCCACGAGCCCCAGGAAGAGCGTGATGCTCATGGTGACGGTGTTGAGGATCTGCGTCGCCTGTGCGAACGACCGCACGACGAAGTCGTCCTTGTCGGGATCGTTCCCGGGATTCTTGATCTTGTGCCGCTGCCGCAGGAGCGTCTCGATGTCCAGCTTGGTGATCTCGTTGTCGCCGCGAGACTGCAGCGAGACGTAGTCCACCGTGGACGAGTTTCCCGTGATCGTCCTCGCAACGGTCACGGGTATGTAGACATAGCCGTCCATCTGCTGCCCCAGCACGGACCCCAGGCTCTCCAGCACCCCCACCACGGTGAGTGTGGAAGTCCCAATGTTGATGCGTTTGCCAACGGGGTTCGACTGCCCGAAGAGATCCTCCGCGGACTTGGGCCCCAGGACCGCCACGTTCTTTGCCCCTGCGACGTCGCTCTCGTTGAGGAGACGCCCCGTATCGACCTTCAGGGACCAGTTGTTGAACGCCTCCTGCCTCGTCCCGAAGATGAAAGGAGCGATGTTCTCCTTGCCGTACGCCACCCGTTCCCGCACGAAGATCACCGGTGCCACGCTCTGGACCGTGGAGAGCCTCTCGATGGCCTCTGCATCCCCCGCCGTGATGGTGTCCGTCGGCGCCCCGATTTGCTCCAAACCCTTCGGCTGCAGCTCGAACGTGTCGCCGCTGAAGCTCTCCACCTGGCTCAGGATGAACCGCTCGAAGCTGGAGCCCACCGAGACCATGAGCACCACGGACCCCACGCCGATGATGATGCCGAGCGTGGTGAGGAGGGAGCGCATGGGGTTGCGCGTGAGTCCCCTGGTGGCCGTATGGATGGTGTCGGAGATGTGCATATAGATGAGGGTCATTCGTACCGTAGCGCCGCGATGGGATCGAGCGCCGCCGCCTTCCTCGCGGGATAGAGGCCGAACCCCAGCCCCACGCCCAAGGCCATGAGGAGCGAGACCGCCATGGCACCGGGGTTGAGGCCGAAATGGTAGGTGGAAAGATAGTTCTGCACGATGAGGACGATGAGGAAGTCCAGCAACACCCCCAGCGCGAGGCCGATGAGCGCGCCGAGGAACGTGACGACCACCGCTTCCACCAGGAACTGCAGCAGGATGTCGCGCTGCTGCGCGCCCAGCGCCTTGCGCAGCCCGATCTCCCGCGTACGTTCCGTGACGGACACGAGCAT
>CAYHOS010000029.1:0-12951 GCA_964358505.1 uncultured Candidatus Peribacteria bacterium | reverse complement strand
TCCCTTTGTCCCACTACCATCAGTCCCATAGAGTTTCGATACGCCTGGAGCAGTCGCGTCATTTACAAGGCTGAATGCTTTTGTGGTGAGTAGCACTGACATAGTACCAGTGTAAGGCGCAACAAGGGCTGTTGCGGTGTTGGCATTACCATTGAACCCACCTGTTGCGGTTAATACTCCTGTAAGGGGATTGAATGTATATTTGCCTGAAGTCAAATATAATCCTTGGAAACCTGAAAGGTTACTACTCCATACAGGATAGAAATTAGAATTGGATGTACTATGATCTGTTACCCCAGTTTTATCGGCTCCAATAACATAAACATTCCCACCATTGTTATTAAGATATTTCGTTGAATTATTGAATTGCACTCCGGTAGCCGTGGATGAACCGAGAGTTAGGGCGTTCTCGATAGTTCCTATTATCTGGCTTGTGAATGTTTTGGAACCGCCGATTGATTGAGTTCCTGTAGTGTAAACTCCGTTTGTCACAGTAGCCGCATTACCTTCCAACGCACCTTTAAATATTGTAGCCCAAAATGTTCCACTAAGGGGTTGAAATTTTAATGTTCCTGAAGTGACATAAGTATTCTGGAAACTTGATGTGCCGTCTGTCCACATTGGATAATACGAAATATCCGAGCCAGCAAAATTTGTTATGGCGTGTCTGTCTGCATTTCTAACAGTTATCTCGCCGCCATTATTTGAAAGATATTTAGTGGCATTGTTGAATTGCACGCCGGTAGCCGTCGAAGAACCGAGAGTAAGCGCGTTTTCGATAGTACCCATGATCTTGTTTGAAAATGTCTTGGTCCCCCCGATAGACTGAGTGCCGGTCGTATAGACGCCGCCTGTTACGGTCGCTGAATTGCCAGTGATGTCGCTCGAAATCGTAGCGGGTAGTCTGGCATCGTCAACTGTGCCACTGGTTAGCAGGCTGGCGTTCGTGGTCGGAATAAACGTATTAAAATCCGCGAACAGTGGCGCAAGGCTAACCGATAGCACCAAAAGAATAAGTATAAAAACGAATAATTTCTTCATCGGTTGCCTCCTTAAAGTTTTCCAAAGAACTGGACTTCAACTGTCGAGACTGCTCCGTAACCCCTGGCTGATAAGGTTGTTACCTTGGCCGGCGACAATGAAATAATCGCCGAAGGGGGCAGCAGGAACGACGTGGCAGTCGCAGCGGCGTTGATGTTGTAGGTGATCGACCCCGCACCCTGATTGCCTATCGCAAAGCCGCGCTGGTTCGCCGCTGGCATTGACGGCGTGATAGTAGTCGAGACGTTACTTGCCAAAAGCACCACTTGAGTCTCGAACGTGTCGTAAATCTCAACTGAACTGGTCCCGACTGTCACGTTCGGCATAGTGCCGATATTGAACGTCGGCGTCTTGGTCTGGTTCCCATTGGAATCATAGTAGGGGTCCAGGGCGAACGCGATGGTAGCGAACATGAGAATTGCTATAAAAGCAGGAATAAATTTCTTCATGGTAATCTCCTTACGGAATCACAAGCCATGTGTTCGCGCCTGTGAAAGAGCCGGTATTATTTATATCAAACGCGGTTGCTGTCTTGTTTGTGATGTAGACCTCGCCGAGCGTGCCACTGGTAGCCGCTGTCGGGGTCAGATGGACGCGATACGACGTATTGGCCATAGTCACTCCAATGGTGACTGTGGTGACGGCTCCCGCGCCAGGATAAGTGCTCGCGCCTGTGTAGTGAATGCTTGAAGCCATTTATACCCCCAAAATCCAATCGAAGGTTCCGGTCGCTGAGCCGGTGCGTATCACTGTAAATGTGCTGGTGGTGCGCGCGGTCACTACCACGTCGCCCAGGGTGCCGCCTGGTGCCGCTGTGGGCATGATGAGCGGACAGTAGTTGGTTGATGTCAACGTGTCCCCAATGCTCACCACGGTGCTGTCTGAGAAGTTGTTGGTGCCTCCGTAATAAAGACTTCCACAATCCACTGAGAGGATGTTACTATTGATTGAAGTGCCGCCCACAACCTTTGACAGGGAATAACTGAGGAGCGACTTGATGTTTGTCTCACCCGAAGGTGAGTTGAGTATAGTATAATTGGCATCTCCTATATTATACACCACAACGCGGGCCTGTGTCGAGCCAACCCCTATAATTAAATAATTATAAAGGGCCGACTTCAATCCAACAATAGAATTAACTTTGGAATTGCCAGAATCTACAATTCCTAAATTGACCTTTGCGTCCGTGGCTGGGTCAAACGAGATCATTATGCCCGAACCGTTCATCCCCAGGTAAAGGAGTGAGTTGAAAAGTTCGACGGTAAGTATCTGGGTGTCACCGCCACTGATGATTCCTTTATCTACCTTGGTCGAATCTGAGACTTTAAAGCGAACAAGATGCCCAGTGTCGCCAGTTCCGCACCAGATGTAGGTAGAACCGTCATACTTCATGCTCACAACTTTGGTCTCTCCGGTAGCAAGTAAACCACAATCAGTATAAGTAAGCCCAGCGACTGAATACTTCCATATGTGTCCATCCGAACACCCCAAGAATACAAAACCGGCAATGTAGCAAGAGCAATAAATCGTAGAAGGTGTAAAGGAAGCATCTTCTCTGGGAGTCATCGAAGATGCACCAATAACCCACTCATAAAACTCCTTGTTACCACTCATTCCGCAAAACACACTGGTTCCGTTGGTGCTGACTGTGTTGATTGCATAAGATGCGTTTGCTACAGGTAAAATTGCCTTGGCTCCCGTGGTGATATTAAACTGACTGAGCCGGCCAGAGCCAAGACCGACATACATAATATTCCCAACCAGACAGGATGACTCAATCGAGTTGTCTGTGCCGGAAATTGAAGTATATTTAAATATAACCTCAGACTGTCCATCAAACGACACCACATCGTTTACGCCATTGGTTGCGTAGAGTGTGCTGTCCGCGAATACTTCCAACTTTCCGACAGTAGAAGTGTTAGCGAACGTGTAGATGGTATCCAAAGTCAAGCCATCCCACTTCTTGATGTATTTTCCCGACACCAGGAAGTAGTATTTGCCCTTGAAATAAACCGCGTCAATAATATCCCCGCCCAAACTAACGCCCTGGTCATCCAGGTCGTATTCTCCCGCCAGTCTACCATCAGGAGTCAACTTAACGCCCCGCAAAGTGTGGAAAGAACTGGGGGGGATTTTATTATTCGTGAATTTATTCACGATACCATCGAACTTGTCGATAGTTATGACGTTATTGTTTACTGGTTTTGCCATGCTTACCTCGGCTCAGAAGTCCACTTGTTCTGCCAGTCTGGACGGCCCTTGCGTTTACCTTCCACTCTGACAACAAGTTCTCCCGTGCGGTTCATGTAGCGTTGAGTATATTTTGCAACCTTTGAGTCCAGGTCGTCATCATCTGCCAAAGAAGCGAGGACAAAGTTGAGAGTTATGTCCTCAAAGCCATCCAGCGCGATATCATACATGTTCGTGGCCTCTGCTCCAGTCACGGCGGCGTGCTTGTAGAAGTAATCCAGAACAATGGATGATGTGTTGGCCACCGAAACAGTAAATCCAATAACCCCCCCACGAATGAAGTATCGCTGGTATGGTCTCTTTATGTCAGCATCGGTTGATGAGCCGGTCTGTTCTTCGTAATTTTCAGCGTATATACGCGCAGTGGCGTAGTCGATTGGTGTTATTTCAACCCCGTCTACCTTAACCACATATTTATCGAAGAAGTCCGCAGGTAGGGCACACTCAGTGAAGCCGGTGTCGGCATTGACAAGTATTAACCCTGCCGTGAACTCATACTGTTTCTGAAAAAGTCGCTTCGATGTAAGGAAGTTCTGAAGACAATCGTTCAGGTATTCTTTTATTACTGGTGAAGTGACATATTCAGTGCTGTCTTCTTTGTATTTGTGACGAACACTGGTCTCAAAGGCCGCAAATAACATGAACTACTCCTTGACCTCGTCAAACTCTACGCCGAAATACTTGGAACTGTGCATGAGTTTAATGGTCTCATGATCTTTGGTCCGAAAAAGACCTCCAATAAACTCTGCGGTAATGCCCTGAGTGACTCTCCCTGTCTGAGCATTCGTTTCGCTCGACTTGAGAATTACCCTGAGCGACGGATAGGTTTTGCAGAAAAATTTCACCATTACTGTATCTCCTCCAGTTGACGGTGGTAGGGGCACCACTGCCCCCACCACTAAGTTATCGTTGCGCTTAAGCCGCATAACCAATTGCACCCTTCAGAACGCCATGGGTCTTTTCGAGAGTGACCTGCAAGGAGCACTCGGTGACGTATTCCCACTTCTCGCCGTCCATATCCACGACGATCTGAACCTTCTTGGTGGGCCGTAGAATAACGAAACGGACGTTGGCTGGGTCGATGACGACCGCAGTGCCGGTCAACTGAGTTGACAGACGGAAGATTTCCTCGGCAAACGAGATACCGATGGAACCGAACGGACTGAAGTATTCCTTCAGGTCCAGGCCGTATTTCTTCCAGTTGGGGTCGATCTGTAAATCAGACTTGCCCCAAGAGTTGATGGCCTTGAGGATGGTGCCGCCACCGAGCATGAGTTTCCTCTTGGAGCCGTAACGGAAGATGGTCTCCAGGAAGTCATTGAACTCGGACTCAGTAAGCGTGCCATCGCTGTCCACCGTGACGTTGGTGGTGATGGCCTGGAAGAGTCCACCCATCGTGCGTGAAGTCTTGGCGAAGATAGCGGTTTCCTCGTTCCTCATACCGAAGAGCATGAAGCGTTCGATTTCGATCTTATGCTCCATCGCTTTCTTTGCGTGCATGATTCCCAGTTCGTCCTTGCCCACCCTCAGTTTCGATGCCTTCATCGTGTTGGTGATGCTGTAGGGGGTGCGGATGATCTGTGTGTAGTTGAATTTCTCAACTTCCACACCGGACGTGCCGTCCCTGGAAGCCGCGCCCTCGGGATAGAGGTTGCCCAGGCGGATGAGGACGTTGGTGGCAGTGCCGGCGGCAAGACCTGTTGACGTTGTGGATGTCGGAAGCGGAAATCCGCGGACCACAGTGAGAGTAGTTGAGTTCACGATAACGGTAATACGCATCCGTTCCAGGGACTTAGCGTTGTAGATGATGTCCTGCACCAGAAACACGCTGGAATCGGCAACAACGATTTCGTTGGATGCTGATGTCGAGGTATAATCGGTGCTCACCGTAGTGCTAAACGCTGCAACGTCGTCTTCCAACCAGAAGAACTTGGGGTCCGTGACTGTGCGCGGTCCGCCCTTGAAGGCGCGGGAGATGGTGAGAAAAGGAGTGATGTCGGGCCTCAACTGATGAATCGCTGAGTCCACATCGTAACTTCGTTTTGCCTGAAGAATGTCTGTGGTTGAAACCAAAGCGGCCATAAGGTCACTCTCCTATTAAATAAATTTACCATAGTGCAGAAGTTCTGCACCGGCCCTTTCCTCATCAGACATCTGACGGGTGGGATTGGCTTTGGGAGGCATAAGGTTACTTATTCGGGACATGGCCTCCTCTTCCTTCATGGACCCGAGTTTATCGAAAAACACACCCTTATACGCAAGGTCGAGGTCGGGAATGTTTTTTTCGACTACAAATTTAAGAACGTCTCGCATCTCATCATCGTTAATGCCCTTGGACTTCTGGAACTCGGCGATCTGCCGGTCTGTGTCCATCTGAGTGATACGAGAGTTCAACTGCTGTAAAGACGTGGCCAAGGTGGTCACGACATGCTGCAACTTGGCAGACTTACCATTAGCCATCGTGATCTCGATGTCTTTCTGTCCGCCGCCACTCAGTTTGGCCTTCTCTCCCTCAAGGTAGTCGAGGAGTTCATTCATTTCTTTGGACTTGGCGTTATACTCCTCCACCACTTTGTTCTGGTTCTGAGTAGCACGTTCAAATTCGCTCTGCCGTTTATACATGTTGGCCACATGAGATTTTGTTACTTTCCCTTCGATTCCTTCGATCTCCCATTCGTCGTTCTGAGGAGGGGGAGCAGCTTCGGCGTTTCCGCCCTGGATGATGTGGGGGTCGCCGAGATTACCAAACTCAGCAACTTCCTGGTCTGTAGGTTCAGGCATTGTTTAACTCCTTCTTATCGCGTGCAATCTGTAGAGTCTTCTGACTCTGTTCAATATTTTGGAATATTCTTACAACCTCATCTATAAGTTCCAACTGAGCAAACTTATAGTCCATCCTCTCGCCCTTGCGGTGGGCATGTTGTAGTTCTGTCACCGTGCGCTCTCGACGCTGGTTGAGAAGTCGCTCGATAACCTTATAGTGTTCACTGTGCTTGAGCGCGTAAATTTCCTCAATCTCACTCTCGCGCTCCAGTAGTAGCTCCAAAAACTGCTTATCCACCTTGTCCTCCTGTCAACGCTTGCAGCATCTGTTGCGCCTGGGGGTCTCCTGCCTGGGCCATCTGCATCAACTGCTGCATCTCCTGGTCGGTCAACTGCTGGGGTGGCGGTGGGCCACTTGGTATCCCTTGAGGCGGCATCTGGGGCGGCATCGGACCGGGTGCGACCGGCGGGGCCGGCGGAGGAGTCGGAGGCGGTGCCGATTCTAGCGGGGGCGGTGGGATCCCATCAGGATTCTTCAGCAAGTCGAAGGTCGGAATGTTGAAGACCCCAAACGCGCGCTTCAAGAGTGTAGGAATATTAGTTTCCTGGATGAAGGCTTCGTTGTTGCCGATGACTGCGAGGAGTTCACCAAACTCACGTTTCTCCAGTACCTTCGGATCACCCGACATAGCAATACTATCAAAGTCCGAATCCTTCAATTCGTTAATAGTTTCCTGGTCCACGTCGATGATCTCAACCGAAGACTTGATGTCCCCAAACTCATGCTTCTTGCGGGAGAGACTGAATGGCTTCAGTATCTTCTTGTTGATAGCCGTCATCTGGTCGCCCAATGGAGTGTGGAAATAGATAGCCATCAGCATCTTCTTGAGTTGAAACCGCTTGTTTGTGTTCTGAGTGAAGTTAAGGACAGCTGTGGCCGTCTCCTCACGCTGGGGCTGCGCAGGAAACGAGTAGTCTGTTATACCCATCGTGGCGTTGGCTGCCTCATCCATGACTCGTTCCTCATTGTATGTCTCAGGAGACATACCCAGCGGCCTGAGTTGCTCGATGGCCCCCTCTTCAGCACGGATGATCTGATTAGGCGCGTTGATAAGGTCCTCAGTGTAAACAGTCTTGTAGGGGTCAACCCTCCACTTGTTGTTGACTGCCATCTCCAGGTTGGAGTGCCTGATGGCCTTGAGTTTAGTCTTATCCAGGATGTGCTCACTAAGGTGCTCTAACTCAGACGTTCCCCAGAACTCTCCTGGCTCACGGTAGTTAGGCGCGACAACGAAGCGAGGCGTGGGCGTCAGGACCTCATCATAGAAGCGGTCTTTAATGTCGCGGACCACATACTTGTCGTGCAGGATAGTAACGATGCGGTTAGGCTCGTAATACTCGCGGAAACGTATCTGACCCTTGGGCACCGGCATAGCCGACCCAATGGCAGCATACTTATCGTTAGTGGCCCAGTCCTCAGAAACAAGGTTCCCCAGCACAACGTCATCAGGTAACTGGTCAAGGAACGGTCCGAGTTTGGCCTTGATCTCCTTAGGTGTCAACCATCCCTCTCTGAAGCACCAATCAAGATAGAGGGGGTCGCCACAAGTGGGGTCAGGATAGAAGCGGCGGGGGTCCAGGACTCTCAGGTTCATACCGTTGGGCACCTTGTCATTAGGCTCAACGTAACCAATACCCGTGCCATAGATGAGACAGTTGAGCCAGAACTCTATCAGGCTGGCGTCGAAGTGCCCCTTCTCCCACTGGTAAGAATGGATGTAGTTGCGCGCATCGGTGAGCCGCTCACGTTTGATATTGAGTTCGATCTTGTTGAGCGTCCCAGGCACCTTGCGGGCTATGAACATCAACCGCTGAAGTTCATCCAGCAGTTTGGGCAGGATAGCGTAGATGTAAGTGAACGCCAGCGGCAGGACCTTCGTATCCTTATAGATAGTGTAGGTCTGTGTATAGGTCTTGAACAACTTATAATAAGTGTCCCACAACTTGCGCATGGGAACCTGGGCTTCCTCGGCAGCGTTCCACTTCGGTTCCAGTTCTTCCCATACTTCCTCGGGGGTCATTTTCCTTGCCATTTAACAGGCTCCCTTGAAAACTGATTCATCTCTCGTCTCGAAGCGGTGTTGATACCCTCTCGTCTATACTCGTTCAATATGTGGTCGTCGGCCATAACCATCTGTTGCATCCGCATGAACTGTGTGATGTAAGCCAACACATCCAGGTGGTCGTCATGCGACACCGCAGGGTAGTGGTCGAACTCATAATGCAACTCAGACATGTGCTCGCGGCAGTGCAACCTGTGGCACTCGCTGTAAGGCTGGAGTCCGAGGATGCGCTCTCGCTTGGCCCTGTCAGCCTTGAGTTCAACGACGGGGATATGCAGCCCCGCCTTGAGCAGTGCCTCCTGAACTGGGTTACGCAGAGCCTTTTGATAAGCGACCATCTCAATACCGATGCGCCGGACCTTGTTATAGCGGCGTGCCAGCCTGATGATAGCAGCGGCTGTCGCGTCGATACCCATACCCACACCCGAAACGTAGTCGTCAACGAATACGTCCGAGCCTTGAGTAACGACTGCCATAACCACACACTTGTCCGCCCTGCTCTTCTCACTAATAGCGGGGTCCACAAGGATGGACACCTCAGTGTCTACGTCCGTAGGGAGGGAGGCGAACAGCAGCATGTCCGACCGCTGGAACACTGCCGTCTCTGGGTTGATCGGTTCGTTCATCATCTGACAAGCGAACACCCACGAACCCATCTGCGCTCTCTTGGCCTCCACTTGCTGAGAGGAGTAGAGGTTGGTCGAGCGGTCGTCGTTGTAGACCTTATGTTCCCTGAACGTCAAAGAAGGCATCGTCTGGAGGTGGTTGAACAAGTCCTCATAAGAGTAGCGGGTGCCAATGACTCTCTGCTTATCTATCATGGAGGTCAGGTTGCGCGAGAGACCATAGCACTCAATGGACTTGCTGATGAGGTCCTTGGTTGCGACTGAGTCTCTTGTTACTACATCATCATATATGCAGTAGTCGAAGTGTGCACCAACAGGCAGACCCTCAATGAACCCCGAGCACTGGACGTTATGTTCCTTCCTACCGAAGTTTCTACCATTAAGGCTGATCTTAGAGTTAGTCAACCACTTGTCTGCTGCTGAGCCTGTGGGAATCTCCTCTGGGAAGACGGTCTTGAGCAGGTCGTTCATCTTAAAAGTGTTTGCCATCGCAGAGACAAAGGACGACGCGCTGGCCTCTCTGAACGAGAAGATGTTGAATGTCAGCAGGGGATTGGTAAGTATATCCTGAATCGTCTTGGAGATGGTAATAATTGATGACTTATACCCTCCTCTGAACCAGATGTCAACATGGTTGTCAGGATGTTGCTGGACATCCATGCAGCGGTCATAGCACCACTGATTCTCCATGTCGGCACGACCGAGAATGTAGCGGTTCAGGAAATACAAGTCGCCGAGAGCCAACTTACGATATAGGGCAAGCGTCTCCTGCTGAGTGTACTTGTGCGTTTGGATGTCCTGAATTAGTTTGTTGTAATTGAGTCTTGTCTGTAACATCGTTCTTGTAGAACTCCACATCTATGGCTTGTCTTATATCCTTAGTATCCTGTGCGCTGACAGTCTGGCGCGTGGTATAATACTTGTTGAACATACGTTCGAGTAACCACTGCGCGGATTTGACATCACCTCCGGTGGCGTCATCCTCAACAACCCTATGCAACTTCTCACGCAGCACATCATCGTGTATGAGTTTGGCCTCATTAAAAATGTCATCAAGGCCAGGACTGTTTTTCAAAGACAGATAGAATTGACTAGTAGTAACCTTAGCGGCTTGACACGCCGCCACGAGGTTCTCACCAGAGATATACTTAGAAAGAACTTCCAACACTTTCTTCTCGTTGAGAATATTAGTGCTTGGTGATTTCAAAGATTGAACATACTTAATAAGTTCCATCTCTTTATTATACTACAGATATATATCGCTTGTCAAGAAATAAATATTGGCGAAGTTAGCAAGTAGCAAAATTATCTCGCATCCAAACTGGCAGGATAGTAAACATTCGGTGGGCGACCCACCGGGCCTACCCCCTCCCCCCTCAAGGGGGTAATCTATAAGGACTAATTCTATCATATTGGGCACTTCGTGCCAAGGATGGCTGCTATTTGATGCTAAACGCGCACCACTGCGGCTGCGGACCTTAAAATCAACCTCTTGTTTACATAACCCTCCGAGGGGGAAAGGTATTTCCCACCGCCATTTAACCCTACGAAGGGGGCCGCCTGATCGTTGCGAGGGATCGGCTGCGCCTCCCCTCTACACTGGCTGGCCCAGAATATAAAAAAGGAAGTGCACACATGGAAGCAACAGACTATCTCATCAAACTATTCATCGAAGAATTCCACCCAGAAACTAAAGAAGAAAAGGAAGTGATTTAATTGTCAGTTATCTATTCCATCGAAGCAACAGTAGAAGCCGTTCGCAATGCCGACGGCTACACAAGCATCCAACTTACCTCAACACGAACATGTGACTCAGTGTGGCACAACTCAGCCAAATTCAAGAAAGTCTTCCCAACAATGATAGGACACACACAAGTCTTCGACGTGATTTCTCAAACCAACACCTTAATTGATTCCAAAGGCAACAAAACTTACGAAACCTGGATGAACCTCGTCATTCCAATCAAATTCCAAAACGGCACACACCAAAACAGCGACAACAGCGACTCCGCTAAACCACAAATTCGCAAAGCAAAATAGCAACCAAGGTAGAGGGGAGCAATCCTCTCTACCTTTTTAAAAACACCAGCATTAGTAGAAAAACGAGTGTCTATATAGCAAATATCATATCCTATCACCAAAATAACAACTGATAGGGGGAGTAAAATGGCTCAACCATGCGCCTTTTCAGCCATAACCTATCAGTACTCCAATACTTTTTACCTATATGTGCCACCTCTCTTTTTCAGTAACTCTATCAGTGTTACAGTTTCTGTAATATATATAATAATAATAATAATAAATATAATATAACCACTGTAGTACTGATAGATTAATCTCGAAAACCCAACCCCATAGGAAAACAACACACCTTTTCCACTATTCCAATCCAATACCAAGTTATCCACAATTTTAAGGTAGTTATCCACAATAGCAATAACACTATACTAATATAGTTGAGACCCATAGTCACTGTCAACAATGCCACGGCTCCGCTCAGCCATTATCCAAAAAAGTATCAACTATATAATACTAATATACTATAGCAAGGGGGGTCTATATAGTATATATAGTAAATAATAAGATTGGCTCTACACCTCAATCATAGTAAAATCAGTATATAGAAAGGAGAATTTCAATGGAAAAACTAACCGAATCAAAGACATAGTAGAACATTGTTTCAACACCACCAACCAATAAAACTATGTGGAGACAGAAAGGAACCAAAATGACATCTCAACAAATTCCAACACTCAGCAGTCTTAGAGCATCCATGCTCGACTCAATGCACTCAGGTCGAGACAACTACAACAACATCGCTCAGGATATCATAAACAAATTTCCAAACTATGGAACTAACTCACCAAGTTACACCTTCGTCACCAACATCAGACTACGTTACTTCAACAACATAGTCAATACGAGAAAGAAATAATGCCAATAATAAACAAAACTTGAACCCTACACACGAATACTCATCGTCAGAACAACAATTCACACTCTATTCATGTTAAAAAATGCACAGAGAAACAATTTGAATCAACAATGAAAGAAGTTCAACAACTTCAAATGAAAATTTTAAGGAAGGTGAAGTAATGTATACCCAAGAACTCATCAAACTTGAAAACCGACTCCGCTGCATCGAAAACACAGTCCACGACATGCGCATATTAATGGATAATCTCTACCAACTTAAATCCAAACTTGAGTTCAGCAACGACTTACAACTCAAAGAAGCCCAACACAAATGGTTAGAAATTGTCCAATGGATAGACCCAACAACCAAATACCCCTGCGCAGTAATTCAACATCATTCACTCTGCGGATACGTGGGTATTCCAAAAAAACATCCACTATTTAAAAAATCATACCACAAAAATTGGAAAGATAACGACGCACCAGAATTAACAATTAACGTGCATGGAGGTTTAACATATTCTGGACACCACTCAAAACTCCCCAAAAACTACTGGTGGTTTGGTTTTGACACCAATCACTATAACGACACACCAGAAATATGCAACATGAAATATTGCATCCATGAATGCACTAAACTCGCAAAACAACTTGCGGAGGTAGTATAATGATAAGTAATCGAGACAACATCATCTACAGCACAGACATCATCGACCGTATTGAAAAACTCAAAGATGAAGACACATCAGATGAACTCATTGCTCTTAAACAACTTGCTAAAGAAGCGAGTTCATCACCTGACTGGGAGTATGGAGAATATCTCATCAGAAACTCATACTTCACTAAATATATAATGGAATTTCTCAGAGACTGTGGAGAACTACCAAAACTTCCTCATTATATTATTATTAATGAAGAAGCCACAGCAAACAACATTCAACAAAACTACATATCCGTTAACTTCAACGGAGTCACTTACTGGATAAGGAGGTAACATGAAAGGTAACATCATCTATTATTTCCACAACAACTACATTCCTACTGAAGCCATCATCCTTGCAACACGGCACAATGAAGTATATGTTAAAAGTAGTAACTACTCCAAATGGATTCCCACTAACCAAACCTTTACCACAACTGAGATGGAACAATTCCTTCTCAATGACTTACAAAGAGAACTACAATGCCAATAAAAGTAATCAGTTTAATCTGCCAACGCAGTGCCAACGCAG
>CAYHOS010000028.1:0-14226 GCA_964358505.1 uncultured Candidatus Peribacteria bacterium | reverse complement strand
AGCCCCTCCCCCTGAGGGGGAGGGGAGTGCTTGGAGATAGGAAGAGGCTCATGCAGCGTGAGGCCCGCGCTTCCCCTTCGAGATGCTCCAGGAGGTCTCGGGCAGCGGCTCCGTCCCCCAAGGGGCCGCGAGGGATGTCCCACGTGGAGAGGCCGAAGGAAGTGCGGTCGATCACCACGAGGGCGGAGGCGGCGATCCTTGCGCCCTCCAAGGCCGCGTACACCCTCGCCTGGCGTCCCAAGGCTTCCTGGTACTCCTTCCATTCCAGGGACTGCCAGAGCGTCCCGTGGGGGTGATCCTTCACCCAGCGGTCGTACGACGCCAGTTCCCCGTGGGTGGAGAGGAGGGAGATGTTCACGGAGACAGTATAATGACCAATGACCAGGTACCAATGACCAATTCGGTACTTGCTCTCTTGCGGTACGGGTGTACAGTTTTCTTATGTCAACCAGCCCCTTTGAATCATTTGAACCTAAAATTGGATGGGAAGGCAGGTCGCACTCCATTGTTCCCAATGAAGAAGATGTCCCTGATCTTCTTGATCTTCGATCCCGCGACTTGGGGGTTCAAGGCTTGAGATTCAGGATACTCGACAATTTGCAACCGTCTGCAAGGGGAAAGAGAAGCGATGGTCGAGAAACGAAAAACGAATAAACGAGAAACGGAATTGCGTTCCTATCCGATGCATCATATAATGCACAATTACTTTCCTTATTCCCTATGCCCTACACCCTCCCCAAGCTCCCGTACTCCTACGACGCGCTGGAGCCCCACATTGACGCCAAGACCATGGAGATCCACTACTCCAAGCACCACCAGGCGTACTGCGATAATCTCAACAAAGCCCTGGCCGGCACCGACTGGGCGGAGAAGCCCATCGAAGAGGTCCTCAAGAACGTGGAGCGGATACCACAGGAGAAGCGCACCGCGGTCCGCAATCATGGAGGCGGCTACGAGAACCATAACCTCTTCTGGACGTTCATGGGGGGGAGTGCCCGTGAGCCGGGCGGGGACCTTAAGGCCGCGCTGGAGCAGTCCTTCGGAAGCGTCGATTCCTTCCGCGGGAAGTTCGAGGCCGCGGCGCTGGGGCAGTTCGGTTCCGGTTGGGCGTGGCTGGTGCACGCGGATGGCAAGCTGGAGATCCTGCAGACGGCGAACCAGGATTCACCGGTCACGGCGGGGAAAATCCCCCTCCTCGCCATCGACGTGTGGGAGCATGCCTACTACCTCACGTACCAGAACCGCCGCCTCGACTACATCAAAGCCTGGTGGAATGTGGTGAATTGGGAGGAAGTGGCGAGGCGTTTTTCAGAAAGGAAGTAGTGGCTTGCCCGGCGTAGCTCCTCCGCAGAGGAGCGAAGTCGGGTGGAATGTGGTGAATTGGGAGGAAGTGGCTCGTCGGTTCACGCAAGACGGAAGAGGAGCGGCATGAGGAAATGCCGTGAAGCCACGAGGAATTCACGATGAAAGAAAACGCGTGTGACGCAAGGGAATTTTGGCAAGAGGATGCGGAACAAACGGGACCACCGACGGGCCGTATATGGCTTGTTGATGGGCAGAAAAGGAAGGTGCACCCGCCGCGGACGAGAGCGGGAACGGCGGATACAAACCTCGGGGGAAAAAATTCGTTGACACCCGCGAGTACGCGCATATATTTGTGAGCAATTCACTTTTCCTTTCTTACCCTTTTTCAGAAATGGTCACCACCTCGGCTAGCCGGACGATCACTGCGCGTCCCCGCACAGCCTCACGTTCCTCCACGTCGACGAGACCTTTCCAACCGCTCACAAAAGCAGAATACGAACGCAGCAAGGCCTGGGGCATGGCCATCGCCATCGACATCCACGGCTGCAACCCCGCCCTCGTCCGCGACGCGGACGCCATCAAGGTGTTCGTCAAGGAACTGTGCGTGAAGATCGACATGAAGAGGTTCGGGGAAACGGTCGTGGTCAATTTCGGCGAGGACGAGCGGGTCGCGGGCTTCTCCATGACCCAACTGATCGAAACGTCCCTCATTTCCGCCCACTTCGCCAACCAGACGAACTCCGTCTACCTGGACGTCTTCAGCTGCAAGTTCTACGAGGCGCAGACGGTGATCGACTACGCACTCTCCTTCTTCCGCGGAACCTCCTACAACGCGCACTGCCTCCTGCGGGGCTGCGCGGAGTTCCCCAAGGCCTACCAGCGGGAATTCTCGGGCCGCAACATCGTCCTCAACACGGCCTTCGCGCCCGTCGCCGCCTCCGGCTTTGCCGCGGCTTCGCCCGTCGCCGCCTGAGTGATGGAATCCGTCGCATCCCTGGCGGCGAGGTTGCGCGCCTCCTTCCCCGGCAGGATCCTCCTGCTCGGTTATGGCGGCGTGGCGCAGTGCATCCTGCCCATGCTCCTGCGGCACCTCGACATGCCAAGGGACCGCATCACGGTGATGGACTTCGTCGACCACTCCACGAACCCGCTCCTCCGGCCGGCGCTCGCCGAAGGGGTCAAATTCGTCTGCGGGAAGATCGAGCGGGCGACCATGGCCCGGCAGTTCGGCGCCCTCCTGGGGCCTGGGGACATGCTCATCGACCTGGCGTGGAACATCGGCTGCACGGACATCCTCTCCTGGTGCCACGACAACGGCGTCCTGTACGTCAACACCTCCGTGGAGCTCTGGGACCCCTACGAGGACTGGGAGCACAAGCTCACCACGGACCGCACGCTCTACGTGCGCCACATGGCCATCCGCGCCATGGTGCGGGAGTGGAAGGAGCCGGGGCCCACGGCGATCATCGAGCATGGCGCCAACCCGGGGCTGGTCTCGCACTTCACCAAGCGCGGCCTCCTGGACATCGCCAGGAAACTCCTCGCGGAGAAGCCCAAGGACCCCCGCGCGAAGGATATCCAAGCCGCGATGGACGGCGGGGCGTACCCGCGCCTGGCGCAGCTGCTCAACGTGAAGGTGATCCACATCAGCGAGATCGACACGCAGGTCACGAACCAACCCCACGATCCCGACGAGTTCGTCAACACGTGGAGCGTGGAGGGGTTCTACGAAGAAGGGACGGCGCCCGCGGAGATGGGGTGGGGGACGCACGAACGCTCCCTGCCGCCGGACGCCCGCTGCCACGTCTCCGGCCCCCGCAACCAGATCTGCATGGCGCGGTTCGGCATCGACACCTTCGTCCGCTCACGCGTCCCCAGCCAGGACATCGTGGGCATGGTGGTGCGCCACGGCGAGGCCTTTACGATCTCCGATACCCTCACCGTCAACGGCCCCGACGGCACGCCCGCCTACCGGCCGACCGTACACTACGCCTACTGCCCCAGCATGGCCGCCATCGACTCGCTCCATGCCCTGCGCGGCCGGCACTACGTCAAACAGGAGAAGATGCGCATCATGGGCGACGACATCGTGCGCGGCGTGGACGAGCTGGGGTGCCTCTTCATGGGCCATGACTTCAAGTCCTGGTGGACCGGCACGGTCCTCTCCATCGAGGAAGCCCGCCGCCTCGTCCCCGGCATGAACGCCACCACGATGCAGGTGGCCGCCTCGGTCCTGGGGGCGGTGTTCTGGATGGTCAAGAATCCCGCGCGGGGCGTCCTTGTCCCCGACGGGCTCCCGCACGAGGAGATCCTCGCCGTCGCGGGGCCGTACCTGGGGGAGTGCCCCTCCGTCCCGCTCGACTGGATGCCCTCCGGCAACGACACCTGTGCGGCGAAAACGGTGAATACCTTCGCGCCCGCGGACGACGATCCCTGGCAGTTCAGCCGATTCTTGCTGGCGTGATTACCGTGCCGCCAAGACCTCCGCCTGCCTGAATTTCTTGGTGAGCGGACTGTGGCCGTTCCCATTGCCGTTCTTCCCGTTCTTCTTCAGCTTCCCGCGCCAGAACTTGTCGACATTCACGCGGTAGAGGTTACTGTACTGTTCCAGCTCATTGGGTCCGGCGAGCTTGAGAACGTCCAGCTCCGGCGCGAACATCTCGCTGTAGCGGTCGCGGCGGCGGATGAGCTTGGTGGAGCCGTCCGGGTGGATGAGGACGATGGCGGCGCGCTTGATGGTGTTGAAGTTTGAGGCCATCACCTGCGCGTACGCGCCCACGTCCATGATGGCGAGGAGGTCGCCGGCGCGGAGCTTGGGCAGGTGGAGGTTCCGCGAGATGATTTCCCAGCAGTCGCAGGTGTTCCCCCCCACGGTCAGCTTATGGATGCGGGGGGCGTTCATCTTGGAGGCCGGGAGCAGGTCGTAGTGGAGGCCTTCCTGCACCAGGGCGTCCGGCACGAAGTTGTAGGCCGAGGAATCGACCACCACCATCCGCTTCTTGAGCCCCAGGCGTTTCTTGGATACGACCTTCGTGAGGCCGATGCCCGCGTTGAGCACGATGCTCTTTCCCGGTTCGAAGAGGAGACGCGGGGGGTGCGTGATGCCGTTCCGCTCCAGGAGGTGCCGGAACCAGCGGGGAAAGTCCTTCATGTCTTCGATGGGGAAGGCATCTTCGTCGCCCACCGCGGCCGGGAAGCCTCCGCCCAGGGACAGGTTCTTAATCCTGATGCCGCGGTCCTGGCAGCGCTTGATGAGCTTCACCATGATGCGCGCCACGGCCTTGTAGACCCTCGTCTCGTGCACGTAGCCGCCGAAGAAATGGAAACCCTGGAAGTCCACGAAGGGGCTCTTGCGGACCAGCTCGATGGCGCGGTCAATGTAGCCGATGGGGATGCCGTACTTGTTATCGCGCGTGGAGTAGCGGCCGATCTGGAGCATGGGGTTGACACGGATCGCCACGTCGATGTGCTTCTTGAGCTTCTTCGCGGTGCGGGCGATCTGCTCGATGTCCTCGATGGAGTCCGCCGTGATCGACTGCACGCCGATCTTGGTGGCGAAGAAGAGGTCCTGCTCGTTCTTGTACAGGTTCGTGAAACTCAGTTGCTTGGGCTTGTAATCGGCGAGGAGGCCCATGATCAGCTCGCCCACGCTGGAACAATCGAGCTCAAACCTTTCCTCGCGCAGGATGCGGAGGATCTCCAGGTTGGAGTTGCACTTTACCGCGAACTGCAAGCCGATGTCGGAGCCGAAGACCTTCTTGAACCGCCTGGCGCGCTTGCGGATCTCGCTCTCCACGTAGACGTAGATCGGGGTGCCGTACTTGGCGACGATCTGGTCCACGGGCACGCCCTCGATCATCAGCATCCCGCGCCTGTCCTGCGACAGGAAATCCTTCCAGCGGTCCCGCATGTAGCGGGTGGAGATCCGTTGATGTCTACTCGTACGAACGGCAATCCTATCCTGGTATGTCCCGTTGTCGGGGGGAGGCTTCATCTCTTGTCTGATTGGGAGAAACAAACAAGCCGCGATTATAGAGAGCAAAGTCATCCTGTCAAGCTACTTTCTCGTAACCGCTCACTACCCCCCGCTACACAAATGTAGCCGGCGGTTTACCTGCCCACCGTAGCCTTGGCGAAGGTGGGAACCGCCGGTTTGGACGTACGTGAAGGGAATGAATTCCCGGTTCATCGTCCGTCGCAACCCCGGGCTGAAGCCCGGGGCTACGCGGGGCAAATCAGGCATGTCATACCAAGTTGCAATAGAAAGGCTACCGATCAGGAAAGCAATGACTCCCTCCTCTCGTACCACGTAGCGTTTGCCCCAAGCCAAAAAGTACGATCGTCCTCTCAATCATGGATTCGTAGCGTTTCAAACGCGAAGTGGTATCAGAGATCAAGCAGTATCGCGGCTATCCACGGAAACACGACAGTGACGTCACTTTGAATGATTTGGTAGTAGCTCGTCGTCGCGAGCTTGTCCCACGTGATCTTCTCCTTGCCGCCGGCGCCGGAGTAGGAACCGTACGACATGGGGGAGGAGCCGATCTCGATGAAGCCCGCCCAGTCGCGCACCTTGGGCAGGCGCAGGTCGTGCTTGAGGGAGGGGACGACGCAGATGGGGAAATCCGCGGCGATGCCCCCCCCCAATTGGAGGAAGGCGATGGGATGGTCCTTGGACGTCTCCATGTACCAGTCGTAGAGGAACGTGAAGTACTCGAGCCCGCTCTTCATCACGTCGGGGGAGACCACCGGCCCGTTGTCCTTCCGATGCTTCCCCGTGTAGGTGTAGCTGGCGAAGATGTTGCCCATGGTGGAATCCTCGAAGCCGGGGATGACGATGGGCATGCCCTTCTCGTACGCGGCGTAGGTCCAGCTGTCGTGGGGGTTGGATCGGGGGTCCGGCCTGATCAAATCCTCGGAGAAGAGCCGCCGAAAGTACTCGTGGGGGAAGGAGCGCTCGCCCTTCTTCCCGGCTTCCTTCCACATCGTGAGCAAGTGGGGTTCCATGATGCGCACGCTCTCATCCTCCGGCAGGAAGGTATCGGTGATGCGGCGGAGGCCCGCGTCGCGGAGCTCGGCCTCCTGCTCCGGCGTCAGTTCGGTGTAGCGGGGAATGTAGGCGTAGTGGGAGTGGGCCACGTAGCGGTAGTACGATTCCTCGTGGTTTGCGGCGGTTGCCGAGACCAGGTGCACCTTCCCCTTGCGGATGAGTTCCGCGAGGGTGACGCCGATCTGGAAGGAACTGAGCGCGCCCGCGAGGGTCACCACGAGCTTGCCCCCCTTGTCCAAGTGGTCCTTGAGCCACAGCGCCGCCTGGAGCGTCGCCCCGGCATTGGTGTGTCGCAGCGTCCGCTCCGCGTAGGACGAGAGGGGCGCCGCGCTTCCCCGGACGTCGTCGGAGACGGGACGGGACCCCGCGGTTCCGGGCGGCTCGGTGACGATGAGCTTCCTGAGGGCGGGGAGAGGCCGCTGAACTTCTCCTTCATGATTCACATTCTACAATTCCCCCTCTACAATTCCACCCAATGTCTTCCCCAATCGTTACCATCGGCCTCGTCCAAATGCGGCCGGAAGAATCCGCGGAGGCGTCGCTCAAGAAGGCCGCAGCGATGGTCAAAGAGGCCGCTTCCAAGGGCGCGCAGATCGTTGCGCTGCCGGAGCTGTTCCTGGGCCCCTACTTCTGCCAGCGGCCGGATGACCGGTCCGCCTTCGCCCGCGCGGAGGAGATCCCGGGTCCCGCCACCGAGGCATTGTCCCGTCTCGCGAAGGAATGCTCGGTGGTACTCGTGGGGGGGTCCCTGTTCGAGAAATCGGGATCAACGTATTACAACACCTGTCCCGTCTTCGAAGCCGACGGCACGCTCCTCGGCGCGTACCGCAAGACGCACATTCCCGAAGATATCCTCTACCACGAGCAGCATTACTTTGAGAAAGGTGACACGGGCATCCAAGTCTACGAGACATCGCGCGGGAAGATCGCGCCGCTCGTCTGCTTCGACCAATGGTTCCCGGAGGCCGCGCGCATCGCCGCGCTCCAAGGCGCGCAGATCCTCGTCTACCCCACGGCCATCGGGGTGATCGACGGCGACGTGGAGGAGAACGTCACGGGGGATTGGGGGCAAATGTGGCGCAATGCCCAGCTGGGGCACGCGGCCGCCAACAACGTGTACGTCGCCGCGCTCAACCGCGCGGGGAAGGAAGGGCACATCGCGTTCTGGGGCGGCTCTTTCGTCGCGGACCCTTCCAGCGCCGTCATCGCGCAGGGAGGCAAGGGGGAGGAGATCGTCATGGCGTCCTGTGACCTGTCGCGCGTCGAGGCCTTGCAGAAGGCGTGGAGGTTCCTGCCCAATCGCCGTCCTGACGCCTATCATCGTCTTACGGAATCGTGAGTTCTGCCTTTTCCAATGACCAAGTACCAAGCACCAATGACCAAGAATCAACGGCAGGAGTGTCAGCGTTTTGGTCATTGAGGTTTGGTACTTGGTGCTTCGCGACGCTATGAATATTGTTAGGAACACTTCGAACGGCATCTATCGGCAACCACCCGGTGAGCGCGGGTACCGCATGCCCGCGGAATGGGAGCGCCACAAGGCCACATGGCTCACCTGGCCGCACGACGAGGCGCACTGGACGCATAAGTTCGAGAAGATCCCTCCCATCTGGGCGCGGATGGTCAAAGAGCTCTCCGCGGGGGAGGAGGTCCACATTCTCGTGCATGATGCGGGCGTGGAGGCAGTGGCGCGGAACGAAATGGAGCGGACGGGAGTGGAGTGGGAGCGCGTCACGCTCCACCGCGTCCCCAGCAATTTCTCCTGGGCGCGCGACCACGGCCCCATCTTCGTGAAGAACACCAAGGGGCAGAAGCTCATCCTCCACTTCCGCTACAACGCGTGGGGCGGCAAGTGGCCACACGAGAAGGACGAGGAGATCCCTGCCCACGTCTCCCGCATCACCGGGATCGAGGCGCTCAAGGTCCCCATGGTCCTGGAGGGCGGCTCCATCGACGTGAACGGCAAGGGGAGCGTGCTCACCACGGAATCGTGCCTCCTGCACCCCAACCGCAACCCGCACCTCACGAAGGGGCAGATCGAGGAGCGTCTCCGCCAATACCTCGGCGTCACGAATGTCCTCTGGCTGGGGGAGGGGATCGCGGGGGACGACACCAACGGACACGTGGACGACCTCGCGCGGTTCGTGGCGCCGGATACCGTTGTCACCATCATCGAGGTGAATGCAGCCGACGAAAACTACAAAGCACTCAAGGAGAACCTCTCCCGCCTGGAGCGCATGACGGACCAGGACGGGAACCGCCTGAAGATCCACGCCCTGCCGCTCCCCGCCCCCGTCACCTTCCAAGGCCACCGCCTTCCCGCCAGCTACGCCAACTTCTACATCGGCAACGGCGTCATCCTCCTTCCCGTCTTCGGGGACCCCAACGACGTGATGGCCGTGGAAGTTCTCCAGGAGGCCTTTCCCCGGCGCAAAATCGTCCCCATCGACGCGCGTGATCTCGTCTGGGGATTGGGCATGTTCCACTGCGTCACCCAGCAGGAGCCGGTGTGACGGAATCTCCTCACGGGAAAAGTCCCGCGCGGGGCTCCTTGGTGTGGTACACTGCAAGCATGAAACGCATGCAATTCCTCAAGCAGAACCGGGGGAAGATTCTGGCACTCGCCGGCAAGAGAGGAGGGTACAATGTGCGCGTGTTTGGCTCCGTGGCGCGCGGGGAGGAGAGCAGGACAAGCGATATCGATTTCCTGGTGACGTTCCATGAAGGGGCGACCCTGTTCGACCGTGGTGGGCTCCTGAGCGACTTGCGGGAATTTCTGGGGTGCGATGTCGACGTTGTTTCCGACAAGACCGTTCATCCCCTGATAAGGGAAGAAGTCCTTCGTTCCGCGGTTTCCCTATGAAGAACGCACGCTTGCCGCTGGAACATATCCGCCAGGCGATGCGCTTTCTGCTGGAACATGTACATGCGAAAGAGGATATGGAGCGGGACGTGGTGCTGCGGTATGCGGTGGAGAGGAATTTCGCGGTGATCGGCGAAGCCGCCAAACGCGTTCCGGAATCTTTCCGAAAGGAACACGCACTCATCCCATGGAAAGAAATGGCTGGGATGAGGGATATGATCATTCATGAATACGATGAAATAGATATCGATGCGGTGTGGGGAACCATTGAGAAGGATATTCCGAAGGCACTGAAGGACATTGACCGGTTGCTCGAGACTTCCGTGTAAATGACAATAGACTCAATAAAGTGTATAATATCAATTATGGATAAGGAACATCCCGAAGAGGCGGAAAAAGGACCATCCACAATGCCTCCAAAGGAAATCATGCAGGGCATTGAGAGAACCGTGCAGGAGGTGAGAAGTGCTCTGGAGGGATGCACCACACCGGCACAGAGACTTCAGAAGCTCTCCGAACGGCGCGAGAAGGGCGAGCTGAGCCCGTTCGATTTTGACCTGAATTGGGTGTATCGACTGGTGGAAGGAGGCTTTCCTCTCACGCGCAAACACCTCAACCATCAAACAGGAGTCCAGGCGGTGGTTCTCACGGCGGACGATTTAGATGTTCTCGGAGATGTCACATACGTCTCGGCGGACGGAAGGACCCTTACTATTGCAGTTGGGAGTATTCCCCCGGGGGGCGTATGGATTCTCTATCCGGAGGACTTGGGCGATGGAAAGAAGCCAGATAACGGAGAGTGATGGAATGCTGCTTCGACAATTGGAATGACGTCACCCAGCAGGAGCCGGAGTAATGCGTGAGGGGAAAGGTATCGCTTCGCGACGATTGTATTATGACGGATGCGAATCCGTCCGTTCCTCGGAGATAGTGACGTGGAGAATACCGAGTGCCATAATTTGCCTCCGAACCTCTTCCGCTCTTCCGCGCGGCACCTGCGCGGTGATGTTCACGAACCCAAAACGGTCGACGTCCGTGGGATGGTCTTCGCCGATGATTGTACGGATCTTCTGAATGATCGGTTCTCTCTCCGCGGATCCGTCTTCCAGCTTTGCGCGTATGGTAAGCATGTCCTGAATATAGCAAGGGAAAGCCAAAAGAATCAAGGGGGAAGCCGGGATAATCTTTGTGAATATCCGTTGACCCCTCCGGAAATTCCTCTTACACTTGGCCTACATCGCACGGCGGCTTCCGATTGAGTTGTGAGAGTCGTGCCCACCTTCGCGGGAGGTTTCCAGCAGTGCTCGGTTGAGTTCCCGTGGAGATTCTCCGGAGTCTTCCCGCTGTGGCGGGCAGGTTCCGTTCCCCCTCTCTCACTATGGCGAGCAAAAAGCCGAAGAAGAACCAGAAGAAACATGCCGTGAAGAAGAAGGCCATCGTGGCCAGGAAGCCGGTACCGAAGAAGGCGGTCAAGTCCGCCTCGTTTTCGTTGAAGAGGAAGCCCGAGGCCAAGAAGGCGGAGCCTAAGAAGGAAGCCCCCAAAGCCCCGGCGAAGAAGATCCCGGAGCGCAAGGGCTACCAGATGCAGGTGGGGTCCGATGTCCTGCCCCGCCTCGTCCCGCACGTGCGCCCCATGACCGGCCGCATCCCTTCCGTGTTCCAGGGCCTTCCACAGCACCTGCAGGCGAGGAAGATGGAGGACGGGCGCGTGTTCCTGGTGGAGGAGGACGCGGAAGTGGAGGTGCCCTCGCTCATCGAGATGCAGATCCAGAGCTACCGGTGGTTCCTCACGGAGGGCCTCAAGGAACTTCTGGAGGAGATTTCCCCCATCACCGATTTCTCGGGGAAGAAGATGGAGCTGCGCATCCTCGGCCACACCTTCGATCCCCCCAAGTACGATCCCGATACCTGCCGCCGCCGCAACCTCTCCTACGAGGCGGCCATGAAGGGCCACGTGCAGCTCATCAACAAGGAAACGGGCGAAATCAAGGAGCAGGACGTGTTCCTGGGCAGCATCCCGCTGATGACGGAGGGCGGCACGTTCATCGTGGACGGCATCGAGCGCGTGGTGGTCCACCAGCTCGTCCGCTCCCCGGGCGTGTTCTTCAGCAAGATGCCGGAGTACCCCAAGTTCCACGCGGCCAAGATCATCCCCAAGCGGGGCGTGTGGCTGGAGGTGGAGACGGACCGCCGCGGCATCATCACGTGCAAGATCGACCGCAAGCGCAAAATCCCCATCACGCAGCTCCTCCGCGTCTTCGGCTACCAGACGGACGCGGCCATCATGGACCTCTTCAAGGATGTGACGGACGCCGAGCACGACTACGTCCTCACCACGCTGGAGAAGGATCCCGTGCGCACCGTGGAGGAGGCGTACCAGAGCGTGTACCGCAAGATCCGCCCCGGCGACCTGGCCACGCCCGAGAACGCCAAGCAGCTCATCGATTCCCTCTTCTTCGACTTCAAGAAGTACGACATGGGCAACATCGCCCGCTACAAGCTCAACCGCCGCTTCGGCCTCCACACGCCCAGCGACGAGGCGCACCGCGTGTTCCAGGTGAACGACTTCGTCTCCATTCTCCGCGAGCTCATCCGCCTCAATAACGGCCAGGGGATCGCCGACGACATCGACCACCTCAGCAACCGCCGTGTCCGGTCCGTCGGCGAGCTCGTCCAGAACAAGTACCGCGTCGGCCTCGTGCGCACGGAGCGCATCGTCAAGGACCGCATGACGGTGATGGACCTGGAGACGGTCACCCCCACGCAGCTCATCAACTGCCGCCCCATCACGGCGGCCATGCGCGAGTTCTTCGCCAGCTCGCAGCTCTCGCAATTCATGGACCAGACGAACCCCCTGGCCGAGCTCGCCAACAAACGGCGCCTCTCCGCCATGGGGCCGGGAGGCCTCTCCCGCGAGCGCGCGAGCTTCGACGTCCGCGACGTGCACACCAGCCACTACGGACGCATCTGCCCCATCGCCACGCCGGAAGGGCCCAACATCGGCCTCGTGGTGCACCTGGCGGGCTTCTCCCGCGTGAACGAGTACGGCTTCCTGGAGACCCCGTACCGCGAGGTGAAGCACACGGTGCCCCTGGACCCCGACAAGCTCCTCGGCCGCACCATTGACGTGACGGTGAAGGAGAGCCGCAAGATCGTGGCCAAGGAGGGGGAGCAGGTGAAGACGAAGGATCTGGCGCGCAAGGTCATCTCCCTCCTCAGGAAGGAGGGGAAGGATGCGGTCCCGGTGCGCGCGTACCTCACGAGCAAGGTCACGTTCATCGATGCGGAGCAGGAGCGCCACCTCACCATCGCCCAGGCGCAGACGGACCTGGCCGGGCACGGGGAATTCCCCACGACACGCGTCTCCTCCCGCAAGGCGGGCGAGCCGATCCTGGCGCACGTCCGCGACGTGACGCACGTGGACGTCTCCCCGCGGCAGATCCTCTCCATCACCACGTCGCTCATCCCCTTCCTGGAGCACGACGACAACACGCGCGCGTCCATGGGAACGAACATGCAGCGCCAAGCCGTCCCGCTCATCAAGCCGCACGCGCCGCTCGTGGGCACCGGCATCGAGGGGCTTGCCGCCCGCGCGGCAGGGCAGGCGCTGCTGGCGGAAGAGGACGGCGAAGTGACGGCGGCGGACGCGCAGTCCATCTCCGTGGTGTATCGCTCCGGCCGCAAGCAGACCTACAAGCTCGTCACCTTTACGCGCAGCAACCAGGGGACGTGCTTCAACATGCGGCCCCGCGTGGTGCGCGGGCAGACCGTGCGCCGCGGCGAGCCGCTGGCCGACGGGTCGGCTACGGAGAACGGGGAGCTGGCGCTGGGGCAGAACCTGCTCGTGGCGTACCTCTCCTGGGAAGGCTACAACTTTGAGGACGCGGTGATCATCAGCGACCGCCTGGTGGAGGAGGGCTACTTCGATTCCATCCACATCGAGAGCTATATCACCGACGTGCGCGACACCAAGCTGGGGCCGGAAATCGTCACGCGGGACATCCCCAACGTGGGCGAGGCCAAGCTCAAGGACCTGGGGGTGGACGGCATCGTGCGCATCGGCGCCACCGTCCACGAGGGCGACATCCTCGTGGGCAAGATCACGCCCAAGGGCGAAACGGAGCTGACGCCGGAGGAGCGCCTCCTGCAGGCGATCTTCGGCGATAAGGCGAAGGACGTGAAGGACAGCTCGCTGCGCCTCCCCGGAGGCGCCGGCGGCAAGGTGGTGGACGTCCACGTCTTCGACCGCGCGGAGGGCGACGAGCTCCCCACGGGCGTCCTCAAGCAGATCAAGGTCTTCGTGGCGCAGACGCGTAAAATCCAGGTGGGCGACAAGATGGCCGGCCGCCACGGGAACAAGGGCGTGGTCGCGCGCGTCGTAGCGCGCGAGGACATGCCGTTCCTCGCGGACGGCACGCACGTGGACATCATCCTCAACCCCCTCGGCGTCACTTCCCGCATGAACATCGGGCAGATCCTGGAAACGCACTTGGGATGGGCGTGCCAGCAGATGGGCATCAAGATCGCCACGCCCGCCCTCCACGGCATTTCCCCCGAGCAGATCACGGGGTTCCTGGAGGTATCCGGCCTTCCCCCGAGCGGCAAGGTGCAACTCTTCGACGGCCGCACCGGCGAGAAATTCGCGCACGAGACCACGGTCGGCATGGTGTACATGTTGAAGCTGCTCCACCTTGTGGAAGACAAGATCCACGCCCGCAGCGTGGGGCCGTACTCCCTCGTCACGCAGCAGCCGCTGGGGGGCAAGGCGCAGCACGGCGGACAGCGCTTCGGGGAAATGGAGGTGTGGGCGCTGGAAGCCTACGGCGCGGCGTACACGCTGCAGGAAATGCTCACCATCAAGTCCGACGACGTCATCGGCCGCAGCAAGGCGTATGAGTCCATCGTGAAGGGCGAGCCCATCCGCCGCCCCTCCATCCCCGAGTCCTTCAACGTGCTGGTCAAGGAACTCCAGGCGCTCGGCCTCAAGGTGGAGCTCCTCAAGTTCAAG
>CAYHOS010000027.1:0-15033 GCA_964358505.1 uncultured Candidatus Peribacteria bacterium | reverse complement strand
ACGAAGTCTTTACTTCCCACCTCCGTGTTGCACTTGGAGCTTGAGACCAGCAATTCAATCCTTTTCGAAAGTGTAACGATACGTGCTCCCCCCACGGTATCCTCATTCACGGCTCGCCCTCCCCTGCGAACCGTAAAGGGACCCAAGGGGGCAAACCTCAAAAATGAGGGTAGATGGGGGGCGGGGATGACAAAGAGCGGTGTGGCATTGTAGGGGATCTCGGATCGCCTGCATATGGAATAGCGACGCATCATGAATAACTGACTCTGAACCGCTCTCCAATGGCCAAATCGCAGCCCTCACGACCAAGGAATAATATTGGTCATTGGTCCTTGGTTCTTGGTCATTGGTCATTGGTCATTCGAGTAATACCTTCAGCGCCGCCTCCAGCTGCGCGTCTTTCTTGCCGATCATATCCCCCGGCTGGCGCTCCACCTTGACGTCGGGGACCACGCCCTCCTTGGCCAGGTTCTTCCCCTTGGGGGTCAGCCAGCGGGCGACCGTCACGCGCAGGCTGCCGCCGCCGGGAAGCTCGACGATCTCCTGCACCGTCCCCTTGCCGAAGCTCGTCATCCCCACGATCGTCGCCCGCCCGTTATCCTGCAGCGCTCCCGGGACGATCTCCGCCGCGCTCGCGGACGCCTGGTTGATGAGCACGACGAGGGGCAGGTCCGGGAGGACCGGCTTTCCGTACACGCGCTGCCGTTCCGTCTCCCCTCCCCGGCTCTGCACCGCCACCACTTCCCCTTCCTTGAGGAACATGGACGTGAGTTCCACCGCGCCATCCAGGTACCCTCCGCCGTTGTTGCGCAGGTCCAGCACCAGCCCCTTGAGCGGCTTGTCCTTGATCTGCCACAGCGCCTGCCGCACTTCCTTCATGCTGTTCTCGCCGAACTGGTTGAGCGCTACGTAGCCCACCTGGCTTCCGGAGGCGGAGAGGACCTTCCACTCCACGCTCGGCACCGTGATGCTGTCGCGCCGGATGGCGAGGGTGAGGGGTTCCGGCTCGCCGGACCGCAGGAGGATGAGCGTCACCGTCGTCCCTTTCTTGCCGCGGATGCGGCTCACCGCCCCGTCCAGCGTCATCCCCTCCAGGCTCTGCCCGTCCACGTGCGTCACGATGTCTCCGGGGAGCAGCCCCGCGCGTTCCGCGGGCGATCCGCGGAGGGGCGCCACCACCACGATCATGCCCTCCTTGAGCGTGAGCTCGGCGCCGATCCCCTGCAGGGTACCCTGCAGCGCCGCGCGGAATTCGCTGTTCGCCTTCGCCGGCATGAATACGGTGTAGGGGTCCCCCACCCCCGCCACGAGCCCGGCCACGGCGCCCTCCACGAGCGAGCGGGACGTGAGCGCGCCGGGATCGATGTAGTGCCGCTGGAGCAGCCGCCACACCTCCCACAGGAGCGAGAGGTCCGCTTCCTCCTCGGGGTCCGCGAGCACTTCCCCGCTCCCCGTCGCAACATCGTCCTCATTGCCGTATCCGCCGCCCCCCATCCACCGGTCGTACGCCACTCCCATCCGCATTCCCGCCACGAGCGTGAGGAGCGGGAGGAGGACGACGAGGAAGGTCTTGGTGAGGCGGGACATAAGAAGGAGGTGATGTTGTTGGAAACGTCGCCGGGAACGCTACGATAGGGACATGGTATCCGTGCCTCAGCCGCGGCACAATCAGGCGAAGAGGAAAACCTCACCGGTCTTCACGCGCCACATGCGCGTCATGGACGTCACGGCTCTCATGCCGGAAGCCGTGCAGATCCTGGCGGAGTACGGCATCCAGTGCGCGGGGTGCAGCATCGGGGGCGTGGAGACGCTGGAAGAGGGGTGCCGCCTCCACGGCTTCACGGAGGAGGACATCGCGGAACTGGTGGAGGACCTGAACAGCCTCCTCCGCGACCTCCCCCGCCGGCCACCCGTCTTGACCCTCACGGGCGCCGCGGCGCGGGCACTGAAACGCGTGGCGAATGAGGAGGGCAAGAAGCCCGCGCTGCTCGTGACGGCGGACGGCCGCGGCGGCTTCTGCATGGAGTTCATGGACGGAGTTACGGACGGCTTGCGCACGTTCCGCCACGCGGGCGAACCGGACGTCCTCACCGCCGCGTCCGGCCTCACGCTCAGGAGGATCGGCGGCGCGACGATCGACTATAGGGAGGGGAGGTTTAAGTTGGATTTGATGGACTGAGGAAGCTTTCAGCTGTCAGCTTTCAGCGGACAGGAAAGAGGGGTAGCATGCCCGTTCCTATGATGAAAATGTCTTTCCGGAAGCTCATCGTGTGGCAGAAAGCCATGGAGTTAGCGAGGGATATCCATGACATGACAAAAACATTTCCCTCCGATGAACGATTTGGATTGATATCACAAATGCGAGATGCGGCTGTTTCTATTCCATCGAATATCGCAGAAGGTAGCCAACGGACAACGGAAAAAGATTTCGCCAATTTCCTGTTAATTGCCAAAGGCTCATTGGCCGAAATCGAGACTCAGACACTCCTGGCTCATAGCTTTCACTATATGAATGATGCACAAAGGGACCGCCTTTTAACCCGTTGCGACGAAGTGGGGAAGATGATTTATATACTCCGAACTAAGCTGAAAGCTGAAAACTGACAGCTGAACACCTCACGATAACAATCGCTTCCATCACCATACGTGCTATAATCGCTCCCAACATGATCCGCCTCCCCGCGGCCTTGGAACGGCGGCTCGAAGAGCTCTTCCCCAAAGCGCGGGAACGCGAGCAGTTCGCGGCGCAGGTGCTCAAGGACGCGCTGGAGGGGATGCCGGCGACGGAGCAGGGATTGCCCGCGAGCGTGGGGGGGACCCTCCACCTCTTCTCCGACGGCGGCTCCCGCGGCAACCCCGGACAGGCAGCCATCGCCTACATCGTCGAGGACCCCGCGCGGGGGGAAATCCTCAAGCAGCACGGCGAGTGCATCGGCGTGGAGACGAATAACATCGCGGAGTACCGCGCATTGATCGAAGGGCTCAAGGCGGCGCTGCAGTACCGCCCCAACCGCCTCATCTGCCACCTGGATTCCGAGCTGGTGGTCAAGCAGGTCGCGGGCGAGTACGCGGTGAAGATGGCCACGCTCCAGCCGCTCGTGCAGGAAGTGCGCGAACTCTCCATGGAATTCCCCGACATCGTGTTCAAGCACATCCCCCGCGGCGACAACTTCCGCGCGGACGCCCTGGTGAACAGGGCGCTCAACGACCTGGAGAAGAGCTACAAACGGGCCACGCCTACGCAGCATCCGGAGCCGCAGCAGAAGCGTTATTAACACGGATTTCATCTTGCATTCTTGTCGGGCAATTCCGTATACTAACGATACTTCATCCCCGACTCGACTTGCTGCAAAGCCCGAGCGGGGTTATTGTTATAAATCGCTTCGGCTTTCCCGTTCAGTCCGACTGTGAAGAAGGCGCGCGGCATCAATAATACGGAATGGCTGCGCATTGACCGTACTGCCTACGACTCCTGTCTCGATCCGAAAGATTACCGGCTGAAGGAGTGACAATGGGAAATGAACGCGACAGGTTATTCCTTGTCCATGTTTAGAACCCGGAACAACTAGATGCCGATCCAAAAATCCTGAATACTCTGCACAATGTCACGATTGGCTTTCCTTCTCTCGGCTCTCGCCTTGTTCTTTGTCCACCCAATGGAAACGGCATCCGCCGCGCAACCCTCCCTCACGTTCCGGTACCGCCACTTCCTCTTCACGGTGCAGCCCGCGGCGGCGTGGAGGACGCAGCGCGAGGCATGGACGTTCGACGGCAAACCCTTCTCTCCCTCCTCTTCCCTCCTCGTCGACGGCGATAACCTCCCGCCGCTCCCGCCCGGCGTCATGCGGACGCATGAGGAGGATTGGGACCGCGGCATGATCCGCCGCGCGCTGGAGGCGAAGGTCGCTTTGCCCCTCCGCCGCGAGCCGGGCAGCGTGGTGATCAAGAGGACGGGAACGGGCACGGGCGGCAGCGGGACGGTCACGTTCGAGGGCGTGGGGTTGCCGGGGCGGGAGGTGGACTTGGACCGCGCCGTGGATTTGACGGTCGCGGCGCTGGAGAACGGCGTGCGGGAAGTCTTCCTCCCCGTCATCGAGACGCAGCCGCAGATCCGCGTGGAGGATCCGTTGTTGCGGGCGCAGGGGATCGCGGAGGTGGTGACGGTGGGGGAATCGGACTTCAGCAACTCCCCTATAAACCGCCGGCACAACATCGCCGTCGGCCTGGGCAAGTTCAACGGCCATCTGGTACGCCCGGGGGAGACCTTCTCCTTCGACACGACACTGGGGAGGGTGGACGGTAGCACGGGCTACCGCAAGGAACTGGTGATCAAGGGGGCGCGCACGGAACCGGACTACGGCGGCGGGCTGTGCCAGGTGAGCACCACGGCGTACCGCGGCGTGTGGGAGTACGGCTTCCCCATCGCCAAGCGCGTCAACCACAGCTACACCGTGAGCCACTACTTCCCGCAGGGCACGGACGCCACGGTGTACCCGCCCTCGGTGGACATGCAGTTCGTCAATGACTCCTCCGGCGCCCTTCTCATCCAGACGCACAAGGAAGGCGACCTCGCCTATTTCATTTACTACGGCACGCGGGATGCGCGCCGCAGCACCCTGCTCGGCCCCTTCATCTGGGACCGCCGGGCGCCCCCGCCCGACCGCACGGAGTACACCACGGAGATCCCGCCGGGCGAAAGGAAGAAGCTGGGCGAGCGCGTCCCCGGCCTCAAGGCGCTGTGGGTGCGGATCGTGCAGAAGAGTGGGGAAGAGAAGACGGAACCCGTGTACTCCTTCTACGAAGCCCGCCCGCTCTACACGCTCATCGGCGTGGAGAAGCTGCAATTCGGCACGGGCACAGGCTCCGAAATCCCCACGGTATTCATGGAGGACACGGTGGCGCCGGGGGAGTGATGCAATCTACTGGAAAACTCCAGCGCAGTAGTCTAGTCTCGGGAGGATGGAAAATCCCCCGCCCGAAGAGAGACCGGACGACGGCAAGGAAGATCTGCGTGAACTCCACCAGCTGTATGCCTTGTACACGGAAGAGCTCGGGAAAGAGCGCGGCCGGAACTATCCCATCAGAGGGCTGGAGAGCTTTACCGCCTGGTGGAATCAGCTGAGCCCCCAGAGCCGCCAAGTCTGCGAGCAGAACTATCGCGCTGGGTATGCGGGCACCGTCGCCACTCAACGGGCGCAGATTCAGTCGATACTGGCAGCGGAAGCTGGCTAGTCCGCGGTGAGCAAGGCATTCATTTGACCGATGAAGCATTGGAGCAGGGTACAACGTCACAACCCCGCCGCAACAGAGGGAACCCTCAGCGCTGTGCTGAGATGATCTTCCATCAGGCGCTGACACAGTTCCCGCACGCGCATGCGTGAACGGCGGTCGAGCGGTGTGACATCTTCCTCACGCCGCGCTCTTGCCACGTACTTCTCCTCCTCTTCCGAGAGTTCCATGACGCGGCAAAGCGATTCTTGCGCGGGCAGGAAGCCGAGGATGTCCAGCAAGCGGATGATGTACGGAAGCGCGGCGGCGGATGCCGATGAGCCGCACGCGTGAAGGAAGCGGAGCGTGGCGTCGAAGAGCGCGGGATCGGGCTCCTCGTGCGAGACGAGCGAGAGGAGCACCTCGATCCCCTCCTGCGCGCAGGTGAGCGCTCCCGGCGTGGTGAGAGGAGTGATGCGGGGATCGGCGGGGATGGCGGAAGACACGTAGCAGCCGCTGCTTCCTTCCTTCAAGCCCAGTTGGAGGTGGGAGAACGGCAGCAGGTATCCCCCCAGGCGGCTTCCCAAGCGCCGCGCTCCCGTGGCCCGCGCCGCCAGCCTCCCGCGCTCCCGCGTGAGTAGGATGCAGAAGCGGTCGGCTTCCCCCGTGTCGTAGGTGCGGAGGACGAGGGCCTGGCAGGTGAAGGCGAAAGCCATGGAAGAAGGATAGCGGGAGGGGGCCGCCAGGCCTACGAATATCGGTCGTAAGGACGCGGCATGCCGCGTCCCAACAACCCCCGCTCCATCGCCGCATCGTGCCGCGTCCCAACAACCGTCCCCCCATCACCCCCAACCTGCCGCGTCCCCACACTCCCGCGGCTACTTCCTCAGGAACGGCCGCACCCCAAGCCACGCGCCGAGGATGGCGATGAAGGGAAGGGACAGGAGCTCGATGCCGAGGAGGGGGAACATGCCCCGCGCGTGCTCCGCAAGCGCGAGGTTGCCGAGCAGCGCGAGCGGCGGCGCCAGGGTGAGGAGGACGAGGATGAGGACGCTGAGCGCGAAGGCGATGAAGAGGAGGAGGAACGCCTCCGCCGCGAAGGGGAGGAGGAGGCCGGAATCCTGCGCCCCCGAGAGCCACCCCACCGTCACCTCCTCGCGGTGGAGGAGTGCGCGCTTGCGCACCAAGGCCACGAGGGAAGAGACGAGGACGAGGAAGAGGAGCACGGAGGAGAACAGCAGCACCCACCGGCCGGCTCCCAGCAGGGCACGGACCTGGAGGAGGCCGGCATCCTCTTCGACGGCGCGCGAGAAAGCGGTGGCATCCACCACGTCCATCCACTCCGGGTCCCGGAGCAGCCGCGCGAGCGGCGTGCGGTAGGCGGCGGATTGCAACTCCACCATGAGCACGTCGCGGAAGGGGCTCTCCGCCGTGGCGCGGTCCAGCCCGGCGATCCACTCTGGGTGCAGGTCCCGCTCGAACTCATACGCCTGTTCCCGCGTGACGTACTCCACCGAGGCAACGCCGGGCAGCGCCTGGAGCGCGCTGAAGAGCCGCTCGGCCTCCCCGTGCCCAGCCGCCGCCGTGAGCTCCACCCGCAGCGTGGCGCCCCGCCCCAGCGACGCCGCCATCTCCCCGAACGCCCCTTGCAGCGCCAAGAGGAGTTGGAGCGCCAGGAGGAGGGTGGGGAGGAGGACGAGCGCGGGAAGGACGTTGCGCTCGCGCGGCACGTCGGCGAACCCCCTGCGCAAGCTACGCCAGAAGAGACGCAATCCACGGAGACGGATGTCCCGCATGGAGTTCAGTATACCATCTTCTCCTTCTCTTTGGACAACATCGCCCTCATCCGCTCCAGCGCCTGGATGCACTCGCGCGCGCGGGCGTTGCCGGGATCCAGGTCAAGCGCGCGGAGGAAGAGCACCTTGGACTTGGCGAAGTTCTGCGCCTCCAGGTACGCGATCCCCAGGTCGCACAGCGTGAGGGTGCTCTCCGCATCCAGGTTGAGCGCACGCTCCAGCGTGACGATCCCCTGCGCGCGCTGCCCCGCGTGGAACAGCGCCCAGCCGAGGCAGCGGAGGATCTCGGGGTTGTTGGACTGCAGCGTATTCGACGTGCGGAGGAACGACACCGCCTCCCCCCACTGCTCCGTGCGGGAGCGGAGGAAGCCCAGGATGTAGTGGCCCGTGTAGCTGTCGCGGTCCAGCGCCACCGCCTGCCGCGCGGCCGCCTCCGAGCGTTCGTAGTGGTGCAGGCTCAGCTCGTTGTCCGCCACTTCCTCCAGCGCGGCGACGTTCTCCGGGTCCTCGAAAAGCAAATCTTCCAGCATCGCGAGCGCGTCAACATGCTTCCCCTCCAGCTTCAGCTGTTCCGCTTTCTCCAGGCGGCAGAGGACATCCGACGATGGGTCGTCGCCGTTCACCATAGGAGAGGGGCGGAGGATGGGGAGGGGGGATGCACGGGGAACAGACGGTATGGCACGAGGGTCGGCATCATCCAGGGGGCAAAGGGTAGGGGAAGGGAAGGGAGTGCGCCATTGTTTTCTCCACAATTCCTACGCCGGCGGCGCGAACACCACGTAGAGGACGAATTTGATGATCACGGCGGCCAGAAGGACGATCGCCATCCCGGCGAGCGACCCGATCATCAGGGTCTTGCCGCGCTTCGCCGCAGGTTCACTCCCCGCCCCCCCCACCATCATGATCGCCCCTACGAGGAAGAGCGTAACCGTAAGGGGCACGATCCACGCGACCGCCACGGTCACGAAATTCTGCATCACCTGGAGAATGGAGAGTTCCACGCCGGGGACATTCAGGTGCCGCGGCTCCTCTCCCTGCGCCAGCGCGACCGCAGGCAAGAGGGAAAGGAGGAAGAGCCGCAACGAGAGGAAGCGCTTCACTTCCGTCTATTGTACCATGATGAGATATTTGCCCGCCACCCCACCTTCGTCCTACACTCGAATTCCCCTATGGATGCACCCTTCTTAGAGCGCATTGCCCGCGCGCTCGGCGGCGGCGTGCGGCGGCTCCTCCGCCTGCAGCGTACGCTGGGGTGGCGTAAGTTCCTCCTCCGCGCATTCGGCATCGCCTTCCTCCTCGGGGCCGCTTACGCGGGGTTCCTCTGGCTCACGCTTCCCGACGTCAACGACCCCACCAGCCTCCTCGCCGCGCAGAGCACGGTGATCACGGACCGCAACGGCGTGGAGCTCTACCGCCTCTACGGGGAACAGGACCGCACGTACGTCTCCGGGACGGAGATCGCCGACCCCCTGGAGAAAGCGGTGGTCGCCATTGAGGACGAGCGGTTCTTCCAGCACGGCTGCATCGAGGTGCGCTCCATCGCCCGCGCGGTGTTCGCGCGCCTCATCGGACGGGGCGTGACGGGCGGCGCCTCCACCCTCACGCAGCAGCTGGCCAGAAACGCCCTCCTCACCAGCGAACTCGGGAATCAGGGCTTGCGCCGCTATCACCGCAAGATACGCGAGGCCATGCTCGCCTGCGAACTGGAGCGCGTGTACGACAAGGACAAGCTCCTCGAGCTCTACCTCAACTGGATCCCCTACGGGCAGAACGCGTACGGCGTGGAGCAGGCGGCGCACCGCTACTTCGGCATCTCCGCCAAGGACCTTTCGCTCGCGCAGGCCGCGGTGCTCGCCGCCATCCCGCAGCGCCCCTCCTACTTCAACCCCTACGGCTCCCATGTGCGCACGCAGGTGACGCCGGAAGCCCTGGAGCGCATCGTCAAGGGGCGCGCCGCAGGAGCGGATGACCTTGCGGACCGCGAGATACGCATCGGGCTGCTGGGAGGCATGGTGGGCACGGGCGGCACCACGTTCTACGTGGGAGGACGCACGGACCAGGTGCTCAAGAACATGGAGAACCAGGGGGTCATCACCCAAGCGCAGCGGCTCAAGGCGCTGGATGAGCTCAAGACCATGGCCTTCAAGCCCTCGCGGGAAGATATCCGCGCCCCGCACTTCGTGCTGTGGGTGAAGCAGCAAGTGGAGAGCTTGCTGGAGGAGAACGCGGAGAAAGGCCTCCTGGAGCAGGGCGGCTTGACGATCCGGACCACGCTCGATTGGAAGCTCCAGCAGGCGGCGGAAGCGGCGGTGGCCGCCAGGCAGGAGGACATCGAGCGGGTGTACGGCGCCCGCAACATCGCGCTCGTCGCCATGGATCCGCACACGCGGGAGGTGCTGGCGTACGTGGGGAACGTGGACTTCAGCAAGGACGAGGGGGAAGCGAGGGTGGATATGGTCCTCGCGGCGCGCCAGCCGGGCTCCAGCTTCAAGCCATTCGTGTACGCCACCGCCTTCCTCAAGGGGTACGCGCCGGCCACGGTGCTCTACGACGTCCCCACCAAGTTCGGCACCGACGAGCCGCAGAACTTCGACGGCACGTTCTGGGGGCTGATGAACGCGCGCCAGGCGCTGGGGGCTTCCCGCAACATCCCCGCCATCAAGGCGTTCTTCCTCGCGGGCGGCGAGGACGCCATCCTCAACCTCACGGAGGACATGGGCGTCCCTTCCCCCAAGACGCGCAAGCGCGAGATCAACCGCAAGCGCAGCTTCGACTATGGCTGGCCGCTGGCCATCGGCGCGGCGGAGACGCCCCTCATCGAGATGGTGAACGGCTACAGCACCCTCGCCGACGCCGGCAAGGCGCGCAACATCGTCTCCATCGCCAGGGTGACGGACAAGCGCGGCGCGTTCATCCCCCTCCCGCTCCCCTCCACGGAGGATCCCCCCCGGCAGGCGCTGGATCCCCGCGTGGCGTACCAGGTGACCTCCGTGCTCAGCGACGCCTCCGTGCGCCCCAACGAGTTCTGGAAGTCCGTGCTTTCGGTCCCGGGCTTCCAGGCCGCCGCCAAGACCGGCACGAGCAACAAGTGCCTGGACCGCGCCTCGGAAGCGCAGGGCAACGCCTGCCGCGTCCGCAAGCCGGATAACGTGTGGACCATCGGCTACACGCCCAACCTGGCCGCGGGCGTGTGGGTGGGCAACGCCAACAGCGAAGCGCTGTCCGACCGCGCGGACGGGCTGAACGTCGCCGCGCCCGTCTGGAAGGATTTCATGGCGCGCGCGCACAGGATCGTGCAGGTGAACGCGACGGACTTCCCCGTGCCCCAGGGCATCGTGCAGCCGCAGATCTCGCTGCTCTCCGGCGACCTCGCCTCCGAGTGCACCCCCGTGGCGCTGCGCAAGCCGGACGTGTTCCTGGCGGAGCGCGCCCCCGCCAAGATGGATTCCGCCTGCGTGGCGATGACCGTGGACCGCGTGACGGGCCTCCTCGCCTCCGAGATGTGCCCCGCCGAGGCGCAGGAAACCCGCAGCTTCTTCCTGCCCACCAGCGTCCAGGCGGAACGCTGGCCGCTGTGGGACCAGGGCGTGCAGGAGTGGGCTCGCGCCCCCACCGCCACCCTCCCGCTCCCCCTCCCTCCCTCCGAGAAGTGCGATACCAGCAAGACGCCCGGCCGCCTGGTGAGGCCCACCGTCCGCATCCTCTCGCCCTCGGACGGCGGCTCCGCATCGTACCCCTCCTTCCAATCGGAGATCAGCTACACCGCCGGCTCGGCCGCTAGCGGCGCCATCTTCCTCCTCGACGGGAAGATCGTGGCGGAGGAGACGAAGCCTCCCTTCAAGCCCGTCATCCGCGTCCCCCGCTCCATCGGGCGGGACGGCGTCCACACCCTGGAGGTGCAGCTGCGCGACGCCTACTTCAACCTGGCCACGGACAGCATCACGTTCCGCTTCGCCGAAGGCGGGCAGGTTTCCGGCCCCGCCGTCCGCATCCTGCAGCCCATCATCGGCGCCGGCGTGGCGAAGGGAGGCGACGTGACGATGGAGGTCTCCGCGGAATCCCCCGCCGGCATCAAGTACGTGGAGTTCTACCTGGATGGCACCCTCCTCACGCGCAAGCCCAAGGAACCCTACCTCTTCACGTACCCGCTCAACGTCCCCGCCGGCACGCACGTGGTCCGCATCATCGCGGTGGACATGAACAACAAGGCCACGCAGGACGAGGTGGAAGTGATCGTGACTGGAGAGAATGAAGAATGGAGAATGAAGAATGGAGAATGAAGAATGGAGAATGATGAATGGAGAATGATGAATGGAGTATGTAGAGACGCGGAAAGATCAGTCGGCGCCCCGGCGCGGCGGCAGAATGTCCACCCTCCGAAGCGCCTCGCTGGCTGCGGCATCCGCATCCGCAAGAGGCTCGATGAAGGCCTCGCGCTCATCGCGATCCGGAAACCTCTTCGCGTTCATTTCAAAGGCGACCACGTAACCGTTCAATAGATCCGCGGCCGCGGAGGCGCTCTCCGCCGGTTCCGCCGGCGACGCGCGGTCCGTGAGGCTTTGCCACACCTGAAAACCGCCATCGTCATTCGCCATCAAGAAACGCAGCCTGGCCCTCAGCGTGCAGATACGTTGCACGATGGCTGGCCATTCGCCCCGCGCTGCTTCTTTGTCTTGCGAGCGGGCATAGTCCTCAAGGGCTCTTCGGGCTTCCCCCTGGAGGGTATCTGCAACGTCATGCACCTCCCGGCGCAGCTCATCCGTACGGCTCATACTATGATTATACAGGTATTTTCTTCCATGTCATTACCTCTCTGCCGTCACCGCCACGTCCGCCGTCACTTCCGCATTGGTATGGATCTCCGAGACGTCGTCATCCTCCTCCAATGCCTCGATGAAGCGGGCGACCCTGTCGGCCGTGGCTGCATCGGTGACGGGAACCTTCTGCTTGGGGACGTAGGAGAGGCCGGCAGAATCGATGACGCACCCCTTCCGCTTGAGAGCGTCGCGGACCTTCGCCCATCCCGTCATGGACGTGACCACGCGGATCACGTTCCCCTCCACGGCAAAGTCTTCCGCGCCAAGGTCGATGAGTTCCAGCTCCAAATCATCCACGGAAATTCCCGCGGAAAGTTCGGCGATCACGAGGCCTTTGCGCTCGAACATCCACGCCACGGCGTTGCCCTCCGCCATGCGCCCGCCGTGCTTGCCGATGAGGAGCTTGACGTTGGCGATGGTGCGGTTGCGGTTATCCGAGAGGCACTCGATGATGTAGGCGGTGCCCGCGGGCCCGTACGCCTCGTAGACCATCTCCCGCATCGCCTCGCCCTTGAGCGCGCCCGTGCCCTTCTGGATGGCGCGCTCGATGTTGGCGTTGGGGACGCTGTCCTCCTTGGCGTTTTCGATGGCCGTGCGGAGCGTGGGATTGGTCCCGGGATCCCCGCCCCCCGCCCGCGCCGCGATCTCCACGAGGCGCGCGTGCCGCGTGAACACCTTCCCGCGCTTGGCGTCCTGCGCGGTCTTCTTTACCCGGATGTTGGCCCACTTTGAATGTCCGGACATGGCGGCGGAAGTATACCGTAGAGGAACAAGGAACGCAGTCCTTCTCTTGATTTCGTAAGGACGCGACATGTCGCGTCCTAACAACCATCTCTGCATCCTCACTTCCTATAAGCCAGCATCGCCATGAACCTCGCGCGTTCCACCGCCGTCTTGAGCATCTTCTGGTGCTTGAGGCACACGCCCGTGTAGTAGCGCTTGCGGATGTTCCCGAAGTAGTCGATGAAGGGCTTGAGTGCGGGGTAGTCCTTGTAGTCGATGTACAGGGTGCCGTGCTCGCAGAAGGGGCACTTCTTGAGGCGCGGGTCGGGGCGGCCGCCGCGGGCGAGGCGGTTGGCATCGGAGGGACGGTGGGATTTCTTGGGGGGTGCCATGGGGAGGGAAACGAGGGGGGAAAGGTACGTGCCCTGAACCCGGTCCCGCACATGCGGGAGAGCGGTTCAGAGGTCGACGGAATCGTCGGAGATGAGCTTCTCGATCTGCTCGGTGAGTGCCTCCTCCCCCAACGGCTGTTCGGCGGGCTTCGCCGTCTTCTTGCGCTCGGCGGTGGCCTTGGCCTTCATCTTCGCCCTGCGCGCGATCTGCTCCTGCACCTTCTCCTCGCGCGCCGCGGCGCGCTGCTCCTCCACGGTCTTGCGGGCCTTGAGCCACTGCACGTAGGCCTCGCTGAACTGCACCACCTGGTAACGCTTGGGCGGCTTGACCGCGATGTGGCGGAGCACGCCCTTGGTGATGCGCAGCGCGTTATCCACCTCCTTCACCTTCCCGGGATCCATCTCGTAGTAGTACACCGTGAAGTTCCCCTCTTTGAATCCCCCCACGGAATACGCCAATCCGCGGCGGCCCCAGGCGTCCTTGGCCACCTGCCTGGCGCCCGCCTCTTCGAAGTGGCCTTCCACCTCCTTCGTGACCTGCTGCTCCTCCTTCTGGGTCATGGGATACGGATAAAGGACGCACCATTCGTAGATGCGGCTGTCTTCCGACGTGGGGACCAGTTGCGGCATGGCTGACTCGTGGGTAAACCCAGCCTGATGTTTCACCCTGAGCGACGTCGAAGGGGAAACCAGGATAGGGAATCAGGAATGGGGAGAGTGTACAGAAGACTGGAAATGGTGCAAGAGAAAAGATGGCCATGCGTGCGCATCTGCGTTGTTGCTCATTTCACCTTCCCCATCCCCACCCCAATCCCCGCCAGCTTCCACGCCTTCCCCTCGTACGCATAGCGCAGATCAAAGAGGAGAGCCTTCTTGTTCCCCATGGGATAGTACCCACGCGCCGAGAGGGCATTCTCGGAATCCAGGGAGGGACGTGCGCTGAGGCGGGGATCGTCCTTCTCCAGCGCCGTGAGGTCGAGCCCCTTTGCGTTGAGGAGTTCAAGGGAAGAGTTCTCCAAAGCCTCCGGCGTCACTTCCTCGCGCCACGGGGAGGAGCCCCGCGCGTGGAGCGCCGAAAAGTCTTTCTTCCGCAGCGCCTGCGCCAGCGCCGCCATGGTCCCCCGCACCAGCTCCAGCGTTTCCTCCTCCTTGGGGAGGGACACTGCGCCCGCGGTATTGAACGCGACCTTGCCGATCTTCCACGTCCCGCTCTCGCTCCGGAACGTGAGGAGCGCGGGGACGGTCTCGCCCGCCAGCGTCACCCTGCCCTGGATCGTGGCGGTGAAGGGCAAGAGGGTGAAGCTTCGCGGCTTCCACTGCGCCCTCTCGTACGCCGCGAAGGGGAAGTCCTTGGCGAACGCGAGGAACGTCTCGCGCGGGGTTTCCGCACGGAAGGCGCGCGCCGTGGAGAGGTACGCCTCCTCCGCCCGCTTCTCCTTGAGGGTGAGGAGGAACGTCTCCGCTTCCCTCGCCAGCCTCCGCGTGAGCTGCGAGGCGGCGACGGTCAACGTCACCGGGACCGAAAGCAGGAGGAGCAGGAACACCATCCTCCGCCTGCGCCGTTTGGAAATGGAGAATTGGGAAGGCATGAACGGAGGCGGATTCTACACCATGAATCGTTTTCGATTCGCTTGACCCCCCTTCACAGGCGAGTACAATCGTTTGGCTTTGCTTCTTTGAGAGCGTTATCCGACACTTTCAGAGGCTAGCTTTCGTTTCGGCGCAAAACCGCCGGAACGCCCCGAGGGCGCGAAGCGCATCGAGGGGTTACAGCTCCTTCCGTTCGCAGCGTCTCCGACGCGACGCATGGAAGGGAAGTGCTTTTCTCCGCTCATTTCACCCTTCTCCTCCCCCTCGACAAGCTCAGGGTGAATGAACTTCGTTCATTCACAGCATCGTGTAGTAGAGATAGTCCCGTCCGTCTTCCTTCCTAAGGAAGCACGGACACCATATATTCCTTTTGAGTACTACATCGTTGGTCCGCGATTCAAAATAATGGACCATTATCCAGTGATCAATTTGATCACTAGGTCATCTCTTTTGAAGAGTTTGATCCTAGCTCAGAGTGAACGCTGGCGGTGCGCCTAACACATGCAA
>CAYHOS010000026.1:0-15134 GCA_964358505.1 uncultured Candidatus Peribacteria bacterium | reverse complement strand
GGCTCCTGAAGCGAAGACAAGAAGTACTTCATGACAGGAAGTATGCCCCTCCTCCGCAGGAGGAGGGGTTAGGGGTGGAGGAAACAAACAAGGGAGGAGGGCGTAAAGCCCCGTGGGGGCCACGCCCCTTTACGGGGGTTAGGGGCGGGGGCGGGATGCTTTCCATCCTCGTCGGCCTCTTCGGTACCCCCCGCTACATCTGCACCGTCCATAGCGGCGCCTTCCTCCCCCCTCCCAAGGTGGATTCCGCCATCCTCCACGTGGAGTGCTTCCCCTCTCCCCTCGCCGGAAAGGACGTGATCGACCGCATCTTCACTCTCACCAAGGCGGGCTTCGGACAGAAGAGGAAAATGCTGCGCAACACGCTCGGAAAGCTGCCGGAGGGGATGGAGAAATTGCAGAAGGCGGGGATTGACCCGGAGAGGCGGCCACAGACTCTTTCCGTCCCGGAGTGGATAGCCCTAGCCATGTCATGGTGAGCTCAGAAAGTGTCATGGTGAGCTCCGCCGAACCATGACATGCTCCAAAGAGTTCAGTCACCCCTCGACGGGGCTCGGGGTGACACGGATAACGTAAAGGGGGGCGTTCTACATAGGGATGGAACGCCTTTCATGGCTCACCCTTCCTGCATACTCCGATCCCTTGCAAGATTGTCGAAATATCACCCTCGCTATCAGGGCAGTGTGGCTGCATTCTCGTACCCATGCGCCGCTCCCTCCTGGCCTACGCTTTCCTCCTCTCCTTCCTCACCGCCGTCTTCCTGCTCCAGTGGGCGCGGGAATGGACGCTGCGGTGGGAATTGTGGGCTGTCCTTCTCGTGGGGATCGTCCCCTGTATCGTCCAACGACTACGCACCCCAAAATGGGTGCTGCTGGGGTCATTGATGGGCATGGCCTTCGCCTGCGCCGCCATAGCCCGTACTGCCCTCCCCGCTCCCGCCGGCCACGTCTCCCGCATCCCGGACCGGTCCGAGGTGATTCTCGCGGGGACGGTGACGGATGAGCCGGACCGACGGCCGACGATGACGCACTACACCCTCGCGGTCGAACGCATCCGCATCGGCTCGGGGGCGACGCGCGCCGCACGGGGGAGAGTGCTCGTGCGGGATACGCAGGGATGGCCGCGGTACGGCTACGGGGACCGGCTGCGCGTGACGGGAACGCTGCGCAAGCCCTGGGCCATCAATGAGTTCCGCTACGACCGCTACCTGGAGCTGCAGGGCATCAGCGCCCTGGTGACGTCCGCGGCGCTGGAACAGCCGGCGGTCGCCGGAAGCGCGATGGGGGGAGGGACGATGCTCCTGGGCGCCCTGTACGCCCTCAAGGAGCAGTTCGAGAAGCGCATAGGGCAGATACAGCCGGAACCCCACGCCTCGTTCCTGGCCGGCCTCCTCACGGGTTCGCGGCGGAGCATCCCCAAGGACGTGCAGGAGGACTTCCAAGTGACCGGCCTCACGCACATCCTGGCCATCTCCGGCTACAACGTGACCATCATCCTTGCGCTCTTCGGCGGGCTGCTCTTCTGGCTCCCGCTGCGGGCGCGCTTTCTCCCCTCCCTCGCCGCCCTCCTGGCCTTCACGCTCTTCACGGGGGCGAGCGCCTCCGTGGTGCGGGCGGCCATCATGGGCGCGCTGGGGCTATTGGCGCTGCAGACGGGCAGGAAGGCGGAGCTGCGCCTCATGATCCTGTGGGCCGCGTTCCCCATGCTGCTGTGGAAGCCCCAGTACCTGTGGTGGGATGCCGGATTCCAGCTCTCGTTCCTCGCCGTCGCGGGATTGGTGGAGACGGGGGCGCTCCTCCATCCCCTCACGCGCTTCTTCCCCGACGCCCTCGGCATACGCGAGAGCCTTGCCGCCACGCTCTCGGCGCAGCTCTTCACCCTCCCCTGGATCCTCTTCCTGTTCCACCGCGTCTCCCTCGTGGCCCCCCTCGCCAACCTCCTCGTCGCCCCCCTCATCCCCATTGCCATGCTCCTGGGCTTCCTGAGCGTCGCCCTGAGCGCGGTGTCCTTCCCCCTCGGCCAAGCGGCGGGGTACGGCGCCTGGGGAGTGCTGGAACTCATCCTCCGCATCACCCACGCCCTCGCCTCCATCCCCTCCGCTTCGTTCTCGGCCTCCTTGGGACTGGGCTCCCTTGTCCTCCTCTATGGCGGGATGGCGGTCCTTGTAATACTTTCCCATCCTTCCCGTCGTCACATGCAGCCGGGATTATGGGCGGACTCCGCAAGGGGCCGCCTTTAATAGTCTCCCGTGCTCCCGCGGCGGAACGGAATGAAGAACGTGCCGGAAACCACCCATGCGTCGCCCCCGAGGGCTTCCGGTTGTCCCGGGGAAGGATCGGGGGGAGCGTCGTAGGCACGGAGCAGGCGCTCGAGGATGTCGATGAGGGAAAGCCGCTCGGGGGGGTCGTTGGGATTGCGGGGCATGAAAAACGGGAGAAGCCGGCTTTTCTGACGGGAGAAGGGAGAAGGACTTACACCTCACCCCCCAACCCCCTCTCCAGTTTCCGCTCTGCGGAAACTGGAGAGGGGGCGTACGGCTTCACAGGAAGGACTTCCAAGACAGGAAGTGCCCCCCCTCTCCTATCCTCCGAAGCTCGTGAACAAGCGGAATCTTCCGGAGTTCTTGTACAGGGGAGGAGAGGGGGTTGGGGGGTGAGGTTATTTCCACTCCTCCACCGTCGCCGTCACCGTCATTTCCTTCCCGCCGCGCGCGATTGTGAGCGTCACGGTATCGCCCGGCGATTTGGTCTGTATGTAGCGGAGGAGCGACACGGCGGGGAGGAGCTTCCTCCCGTCGATTTCCAGTATCACATCTCCTTCCTTCAGCCCCGCCTTGTCGGCGGGCGAGCCCGCCACAATGGCCGTATCCCCGGGATTCTCCCCGCGGACGACCAATGCCCCGTAGTCCTCGGTGATCCCCTTCTCCTTTTTCAGCGCCTCCGTGACGGGCGCGTAGCGCACGCCAAGGTACGGCCGCACGATGCGCCCGTACTGCCGGTAACTGGAGAGGACCCGCCGCAACTCGGCAGCCGGGATGGCGAAGCCGATGTTCTGGGCGCCGGCCGCCACCGCCGTGCTCATGCCGATCACCTCGCCGCGGGAATTGAGGAGCGGCCCGCCGGAGTTCCCCCGGTTGATGGCCGCGTCCGTCTGGATGATCTCGTCCAGCTGTTCCACGCCCCCGCCGGGCGTCCCGCCCGCCGTGATGGACCGCTGGAGACCGGAGACGACGCCCACGCTCACCGTGTTGCGAAACTCCCCCAGCGCGTTGCCGATTGCGATGGCCGTTTGTCCCAGTTTGAGCTCGTCGCCGGACGCCACCGTGAGCGGCGTGAAGCCGTTCCCCTCCACCTGGAGGAGGGCGATGTCGTTGGTGGCGTCGCGCGCCACCACGGCGGCGGGCAGCTTGCGGCCGTCGTTGAGGAGCACCGTGTACTCCGCCTTGTCATCGGCCGCCACGTGCTTGTTGGTGAGGAGGAGGCCGTCCGCCGAGACGAAGAACGCCGTCCCCCCTCCCACCTCCTGCTTCTGCGTCCCCTTCTGCACGTAGCGGGGCACCTGGAACTCGCCGAAGAAATCGCCGAACGGCGAGGGGATGGTCTGCATCTCCCGCTCGATGACGGGCAGCTCCTCCGTGATGATCACGCTGACCACAGCGGGTTCGGCCTTCTCCACCGCTGCGACCACTTGGCCTTCGCTGGCGGCAAGAGGGAGGGCCGCAGGGGAAGGCGTGGGGAGGGTTTGATCCTGGCTGGAGGAGGAAGAGCTGGATACGGCACCCCCGCCGAAAGGATTCCAAAGGCTCCATTCCGCATTCCCCACGCTGACGACGAGGAGGGAGGCGGCGAGGGAAACGGTACCGATGGTGAAGAGCGCGCGGGAGGTGAGTTTCTTCATAGGGAGGGAGGAAATTGTAGGGTGCCGCCGTCCGCAGCGTCAACGAATCCGCCGCGATCTGAGGCTCCCATTCTCTCCAACGGCCATTAAGAACACATTAAGAAACAGTGTCATGGTGAGCCCCGTCGAACCATGACACGTTTCCGAAGGAATGCGCGCGAAGTACCAAGTCACCCCTCGACGGGGCTCGGGGTGACACTTCTCCTCAATGTCCCATTCTCTCCTTCTTTCTGCATCACCCCCGCCAGTTTCGTTCCCCACGCCCGCACCTTCTCCTCCTGCCCGTACGGCTCATCCACGACGATGAGGGGCGGCAGGAGCTGCATCCCCTCCTTCGCCATCCGGAACTTCTGGAAGTGCTCCGCCGCCCGCGCCGTGTAGTAGTAGCGGCTGTCGCCCAGCGCGATGAACGCCATGGGTTTGTCCTTCATGTCCGTCCCCGCCGCGGATTGGAGGAGCGTCGCCATGTGGGGGTCGGGCTGCCCCTCCACCCCCCCCGTATTCCACGTGCCCGACGCGAGGAGCAGGACATCGCCCCGCCGCAGGTCTTCCGGCTTCGCCCTGTCCGCCCTCTGGACCTCCACCGCCACGTGCGGCGCGGATTCCTTGAGGAAAGCCGCGAGCGTCTCCACCACGAATGCGGTGTGGCCGGAAGTGGAGGCGTAGATGACGTGCAACCGGGTCATGAGGACATGGGAGGAGTGACATCACACACCACTCGCAACGGATGCACCACATGCTCCGGCTCCCCCGTCTTCATCCACTGCTCAACGGATTGGAACGCATCCTCGTACATGTTCCGCATCGATTCGTCGGTGTAGAAGGCGACGTGCGGCGTGACGATGACGTGGGGATGGCCGATGAGCGCCTTGAATTCCTGGAAGTTCTGCTCATGCTCCAGCACGTCCAGGAGCGCGTAGTGCACTTTGCCGCCCTTGAGGGCGTCGAGGAGCGCCTTGGAATCGATGAGGGATCCGCGGGCGGTGTTGATGAGGATCACGCCCTGCTTCATGGCCGCGAAGGCCGCCGCGCCGATCATGTGCTCGGTGTCCTTGGTGGCGGGGGCGTGGAGCGTGATGAAATCGCTCCCGGCGAGGAGCTCCCGGAGCGATACGTAGCGCACCCCCAGGAGGTCGGCCAGTTCCACGGTGCGGCACCGGTCCGTGGCCAGAATCTTCATGCCGAAGCCGTGCGCGATCTGCGCCACCCGCCGCCCGATCTTCCCCGTCCCCACGATGCCGAGCGTCTTTCCGCGCAGGCTGATCCCCCGCAGGCCATGGTAATCGAATGTCCCGCCCTGCACGCGCGCGTCCCCCTCGGGGATATGGCGAATCTTGCTGAGGAGAAGCGCGAAGACGTGCTCGGCGATCACGTGCGAGCCGTAGTCCGGGACGTTGCACACGGTGATCCCGCGCCCGCGGCATGCGTCGAGGTCCACGTGGTCGAACCCCACGGAACGCGTGACGAGGAGCTTGAGGTTGGGAAGCTTGTCCAGGAGGGGCTTGCGGAAGGGCGTTTGGATGAAGAACGAGACGACCTCCGCGTCCTTGCACAGCATCTCTGTTTCCTCCTCGGACACGTGCTTGCTGATGGCGGCCCGGGGGAAGCGCGCACGGACGGACGCTTCGTCGTGCGGGTCTACGTCCAGGAAAACGATGTGCGCATCCATACGAGAGGGAATGAGACCGCACTCTACCACGTCTCACGCCGCCAGCCACCCAGAAACGTTGTGTCAATGAAACAATACTTTCCCTGCGCTCACCGCAATCTCATACTCTTCCCATGTCCCTCCTCAACCCGAAATCCATCGCGGTGATCGGCGCGTCCGCGGACGCGCGAAAGGCGGGGCACCTCGTCCTCAAGAACCTCCTCACGCAGGGCTTCAAGGGCGACGTGTATCCCGTGAACCCGAAAGGGGGGGAGATAGGAGGGAAGAAGGCGTACGCGGCCGTGGGGGGGATCCCCGGCCCCGTGGACCTGGCGGTGATCGTGACGCCCGCGGAAACGGTGCCCGGGCTCGCGGAGGAGTGCGGGAAGAAGGCGATCCCGTCACTGATCGTCATCAGCGCGGGCTTTGCGGAGAGCGGAGAGGAAGGGCGCAAGCGGGAGGAGGGGCTGCGCGCCATCGCGGAGCGGTACGGCATCAGCCTGGTGGGACCCAACTGCCTGGGGGTGATGCGGCCGTCCCTTGGCATGAACGCCTCGTTCGGCAACGTCCTGCCGCCAGCCGGTCCCGTGGCCTTCCTCAGCCAGTCCGGAGCCCTGGGGGAAGCCGTGATTGACCGTGCAGAGGGCATGGGGCTCGGCCTCTCCCTCTTCGTGAGCATGGGGAACAAGACGTCCATGGACGAGTGCGACTTCCTGGCGCTCTGCGACGGGGACGCGGAGACGCGCGTCATCGGGCTGTACCTGGAGGACATCCGCGACGGCAGGAAGTTCCTGGAACTTGCGCGGAAGATCGGGACGGACAAACCCATCGTCCTCCTCAAGGCGGGCACCACGGAGAGGGGGCGTACGGCCGTCTCGTCCCACACCGGCGCCCTGGCGGGATCCGACGCCGCCGTGCGGGCCGTCTGCATCCAGGGGGGGATACGGCGCGCCGCGACTGCGGAGCATTTCCTGGACCTCCTGCGCACGCTGGCGGGGCAACCGCCGCTCCTCTCCCCGCGCATCGCCGTCATCACGAACGCGGGGGGGCCGGGCGTGCTTGCGGCGGACGCGACGGAACGCGAAGGACTGGCGCTCGCTCCGCTCTCCCCGGAACGGGAAGAAGCGCTGAAGAAACTCCTCCCCCCCGCGGCGAGCGTGAAGAACCCCATCGACGTGCTGGGGGACGCGCTGGCCGACCGCTTCGAGGCGGCGCTGAGGGCGGCCGCGCAGGACCCCGGGATCGACGGCGCGCTCGTGATCGTGACGCCGCAGGCGATGACCCCGTCTGTGGACATCGCCAAGACCGTCACGGAGGCGCGGAAGCGTTACCCCCTCTTCCCCTTCGTCACGTCGTTCATGGGAGGGGAGGGGGTGGCGGAGGCCGTCTCGTTCCTCCAGTCGCACGGCATCCCCAACTTCCCCGCGCCCGAGACGGCGGTGGCGATGCTCGCGGCGCTGCGGAAACCGGAGAACGTCACGGCCGCAGAACCGATGCTCCAAGTGGATAGGGAACGCGTGGGGGAAGCGAACCGGCTGCTCAAGGAAGCGGGCAAGGGGCTCCTCAACGAGACGCTCACCGCCGGCCTGCTCTCCCTCTACAACCTCCCCCTCCCCAAGGGGCGGGTGGCCGGGACGGCGGAGGCGGCGGCGGCGATCGCGCGGGAGATCGGCTTCCCCGTGGCCGCCAAGGTGAGCTCCAAGGATATCCTCCACAAGACGGACATGGGGGGCGTGCGCGTGCACCTGACGACGGAGGAACAGGTGACGGCGGCGTACAAGGAAATCCGCGCCAATGCCAGGAAACATGCCCCCGAAGCGGACGTCGCGGGCGTCCTGATCCAGCAGAGCCTGCCGCCCGGCAGCGAGTTCATCGTGGGGGCGCTGCGGGACCCGGGGGCGGGGCCTCTCGTGATGGCGGGGCTGGGCGGCATCTACACCGAGCTCTTCCACGACGCGGCGTTCCGCGTTGCCCCCATCACCCCCGAAGAGGCGTACCCCATGCTGGCGGAGCTCAGGAGCTGGAAGCTGCTCCTGGGTCTGCGCGGCAAGCCGCAGTTGCAGATCGATGCGCTCGCACAATTGATCTCCTCCCTCTCCCTCCTCATCATGGAGTGCCCGCAGATACGGGAAATCGACCTGAATCCCGTGCTGGTGACGGAGAAGGACCTGACGATATTGGACGCGAAGGTTGTGGTAATGGAACATTGAAAATGAAAATGTCATGGTGAGCTCATACAGTGTCATGGTGAGCTCCGTCGAACCATGACATGCTCCAAAGAGTTCATTCACCCCTCGACGGAGCTCGGGGTGACACGCCTGACGACTTCGCTCACCACCAATTTTCCATTTTCAATTTACTCTTCCTCCATGAGCACCGCCACCCGCGCACTCCCCATCGCCGCAAGCCGGAAATTCCTCCTCTTCGCCTTCTTCACGTTCATCACCCTTGCGCCGCTGACGATGGTGCATTCGCAGTTCATCACGGGGCCGCTCGTGAACGCGATGCTGATCTTGACCTGCGTGCTCGTGGGGCCCGTCGAGGCGGTGGTCTTGAGCCTCTTCCCCAGCCCCATCGCGCTCATGAGCGGGCTCCTGCCGCTGCCGCTCGCGCCCATGATCCCCTTCATCATGATCGGCAATGCGCTCTACGTAGCGGTTTTCCACTACCTGAAGCCAAAGAGCGGCATCGCGGGGGTCATTGCCGCGAGCGGTGCCAAATTCCTGTTCCTCGCCGCCTCCGTGCGGTTCGTGATGAGCCGGCTGCTCGACTCCCCCATCGTCGCCAAGCTCGCGGTGATGATGGGCTGGCCGCAGTTGGCTACGGCGCTCGCCGGTGGCTGTATCGCTCTATTGTTACTCCGCTTACGAAGAATGGATACGTGAAAATGGAGTACGATATCACTACCATCCCCATCCCTCTCGACATCATCGAAGGGCTGAAGAACGCGGCGATCCTCGGGCGCGGGGGAGCCGAGTACCCGGCGTTCAAGAAGTGGCAAGCCGTGCGTGCCGCCTCTTCCACCGTGAAATACGTCATATGCAACGCGTCGGAGCGCGAGCCGGACGTGCGCAAGGACTTCCACATCCTGCAGCACCACCCGGACCTGGTGTTCGAGGGGATGAAGATTGCCCTGCGGACCGTGGGGGCCACGGAGGGCCTGCCCTCCAAAGCTTCAGCGACGGAGGGGATCTTCAATATGAACGCGGAGTACCACGACAAGCTGAAAACCGGCCTCGATGCCCGTATCGCCGCGGCGAAGGAAGAGGGCTTCGCCCTGCGGATTTTCCGCGAGTCCCCCTCCTACATCGGCGGGGAGGAGACGGCGCTCCTCAACGCCATCGAGGGCAGGCGATGCGAGCCGCGCCTGCGCCCCCCTTTCCCGGTGGCGCAAGGCCTGTACGGCAAGCCGACGCTGGTCCATAACGTGGAAACGCTCCACGACGCGGCGCTCGTGGCGCGGGGGACGTACGACGGCAGGCGCTTCTACACCGTTTCCGGCCTTGCCCCCAACCCCGGCGTGTACCGCCTGCCCGCCACGCACACCGCCCTGCAGGTGCTGGAGGAGACCGGCAACGTTCCGCGGGAACCGTTCTTCGCGCAGGTGGGGGGCGGGGCGAGCGGCATCGTGCTCAACGCGGACCAGCTCGCCCGCCAGGCCGTCCACGGATCGGGCGCCGTCGTGGTGCACCTGTGCACCGAGGACCCCCGGCAGCTCCTCCTCCACTGGCTCGCGTTCTACCGCAACGAGAGCTGCGGCAAGTGCACGCCGTGCCGCGAGGGGACGTACCAATTGGCCAAGATGGCGGAGGAGTCCAAGCGCATCCCCTGGAAGGAGATGCAGCCGATCCTGGACGTGTTGGAGAAGACGTCGTTCTGCGCTTTAGGGAGGAGCGTACCTGTTCCTATCCTTTCCTATTACCATAATGTCCTTGGCAAATAATACGACCGGTTGTTCGTTTTTCGATTGGCGATATGAAGACACAAATGCGGGTGTATGGTTCGACGGAGCTCACCATGACACCCTTACCAGGTCCTTCTTCAATTGCCCTCAGTCCTAAGTCCTAATCCCGAAGTCCTATCCCCTCCATCCCCCTCGACACCCTCGGCAAAGAAGTCACCGTCTTCCTCAACGGAAAGGCGTGTGTCGCGCGCGAAGGGGAAAGCATCCTCACGGTTGCGCTGCGCGGCGGCTTCGACATCCCCCACTACTGCACGCATCCCGACCTCCCCGTGGACGCCAACTGCCGCACGTGCCTGGTGGAAATCGAAGGGAAGGAAGGGGTGTCGACATCCTGCACGCTCAAGGCGGCGGAGGGGATGCGCGTGCTCCTGGATACGCCGCGGGTCACGGCGCTGCGCACGCGGAACATGGAACTGCTCTTCGGCGATTACGGCAAGAATTCCCCGCGCATCCGCCACGGCTACTACAGCAAGACGCTGGAGGAAATGCAGAAGTTCGGGGCGGGCGGCAAGCTCTACGCGCGCGACGACTGCGGGCGCGGCATCCACCGGATGGGTTCGGCCGCGGAGTTCGATCCCGCGCTCTGCATCGCCTGCAACAAGTGCGTGGAGATCTGCCAGTTCATCGGCGTCAGCCACCTGATGCTGGAGGGACGCGGCTCCAAGACGCGCGTGGGTTTCAACCCCGACCCCGCCAACGACTGCATCTACTGCGGGCAGTGCACCGCCCACTGCCCCGTGGAAGCGATACGCGAACAGAGCCACCTGGAGCGCGTGGAGGAGATCCTCCGCGACCCCTCCCTCACCACCATCGTGCAATGCGCCCCCTCCGTCCGCACGAGCATCGGCGAGGGATGGGATCTTCCCCCCGGCACGGACCTCACGGGGCAGCTCGTCACCGCCTGCAGGGAACTGGGGTTCACGAAGGTGTTCGACGTTTCCATGGGCGCGGACATCACCACCATGGTGGAGGCGGAGGAGCTGGTGCGCCGCTTGCGGCATACGTGGGATTTTGAGGAAGGGAAGCGGAAAGACCCGCCCCCGCCCGGCCCCATGTTCACCTCGTGCTGCCCGGGCTGGGTGAAGTTCGCGGAGTTCTACAAGCCGGAGCTGCTCCCCCGCCTCACCGCCGCCCGCTCGCCCCACATCCACGGCGGCGGCGCCTACAAGACCTGGTGGGCGGAGAAGAACGGCATTGACCCGGCGAAGGTCCGCGTGGTCTCCGTGATGCCCTGCACCTCCAAGAAGTACGAGGCGGCGTTCGGGCACCTGGAGGTCGGCGGCCGCAAGCCGGTGGACTTCGTGCTCACGACGCGCGAGTTCATCGCGCTCCTCAAGACGCGCGGCATCGGCCTGCCCAAGCTGGCACCGGGAACGGTGGACGCGGAGGGGATCTCCTCCGGCGCCGGGGTGATCTACGGCGCCACCGGCGGCGTGATGGAATCGGCGCTGCGGACCGCCTACTGGATGCTCACGGGCGAGGAGCTGCCGGGGATAGAGTTCGAGCCGGTCCGCGGGTTTGCAGGCAGCAAACGCGCATCCATCAAGATCAACGGGAAGACCGCCGAAGGCCGTGAGCGAAGCCGAACGGTAAACGTGGCCGTGGTGGCGATGCCCAAGAACATCTGGCCGCTCTTGCGGGAATTGAAGCCCCCCACCCCCCTTCCCCCTCCCCCCCCTTCGTCGGAGTTTACTCCGAGCGAAGCCGAGGAACTCAGGGCAGGCTCGGGGGAGGGGGAGCGAGGGGGAGGGGGCTTGGACTACGTGGAGGTGATGGCGTGCCCCGGCGGGTGCATCGGCGGCGGAGGGCAGCCCATCCCCAACACGTTCGCCATCGTCAAGGAGCGCATCGCAGGCCTCTACGCCATCGACCGTACCCTCCCCATCCGCACCGCACACGGAAATCCCGCTGTCCGGGAATTCATGGCGTACGCGAACGCGCAGCCGGAGGAGAAACGCAAGGCGCTCTTGTACCGCGGATACAGTGCGAAGAAGAAAGGTGAGTGATGCTCGACCCCGAGCCGCGTCTCAACGTGTCACCCCGAGCCCCGTCGAGGGGTGATCCGTGTCATGGTTCTACGGAGCTCACCATGACACTTCTCACATGGCTCACATGACACGTATTCTTATTGAATGAATAATAACAATCATTAGTCACTCATTGTCAATGATTTACATATTGCGCTTCGGTTTCCCTTCCCGAACCGTATTTGACAGCAGGATGAATTGTGGAAATCACGTTGCCTCATCCCGAAAGTAGTATTGCGTTATAGACCTCTCCCATGCGTATAAGGAGGTAAAATGATATAATACTATGATTTGAACAAACTCAAATCACCGTCCCCTGGCCACCGCATTTCTGTTGTGTACAGACATGCCACACGCATCCCCCCTACCCTGGGGGTGGCATTGGGGTGCCTCTTGACGGCCGCCCTGCTGCTCATTGCGCAATCGCCGTCTTCCCTCCGCGCGCAAGTGACGACGGGAACGGGCGACATAGTGACGGGGCAATCATCCGACTCTTCCGCATCGCTCCACGAAGCCGCCGGCAGTTCGGACTCGAGCGTTCCAACTTCAGATGCATCGGTTTCCTCCCTGCACCAGTCGTCCCTTGGGGACTCCGATGCAGGGCAGGCGGAATCATCGGAGTCATCCCTCGACCCCTCGGCTTCATCCCTCGGCCCCTCGGCGGAGTTTACTCCGAGCGAAGCTGAGGAGCTCGGCGCAAGCTCCGCTCGGGATGACACATCCAATGGAGCTCGGGATGACGCGCTTACAGTGTCGTCTGACTCCTCTCTCTCCTCTGCTTCCTCCTCCGAAATCTCTTCGGAGGGCTCCTCTTCCACCTCGGCGGAGCCGCCCCTCGACTCCGCTCGGGGCGAAGCCGGGTCGGAATCATCGGTGTCCTCATCCACCCCACCCGTCACCCTCGACATTCCGGAGGCGAGCCTCCTCGCCAATACCAACACGCACGTGTTCGTGCGCATCGGCAGGAGCAAGGGCATCACCACCAGAGACGAGCTCGCCGCGCGGCTCATACTGGATTTCGCATCGCTCACCGGCCCGGAGGTGCTGCCCGAGTGGGACGTGAGCGACGCGACGGGGAGCGAGGGAGGCTACGTGCTGCGCCTCGCCATGCCCCGGAGCTTTACGCCGGGGCTGTTCCGGTTGCGCGTCGGCATGGATACGACGCCGGGCGAAACGCGCGCCATCCAGCGCATGTTCCGCGCCATCAACGGCGGCGAAGCCGGTGAAGCGCCGCTCTTGGAGCAGACGTTCGCCATGGGGCACGCGGCCGCGAACACAAACCGCGGCACGTATCTTGCGGGGGAGGCGCTGGAAGCGCAGATGGCGGTGAGCGACGGCGTCCTTCCGCTGTGCGGCTCGGCCCTGGGCGCGGAATTGACCGATCCCGCCGGCGGGCGACAGGCCTTCAGCATCGCCCTGGGCAACCTGCAGTACCAGAAGTCCTGCGCCACGCGGAAGTTCACGGTACTGCCGGACTACGCCCTCACCTCCCCCCTCTCCTCTCCCGGCTCCTATGCCCTCACGGTGACGCCCGCAGAGAACACGGGCTCACCGCAGGCGGGCCAAACCCTCACGGCAGCCGTACGCGTGGCTGACGGCGGCCGCATGCTCGACATCCGCCGCCAGTCCGTCACCCGCACGTTCCCGGGGAACACCGAGGACATGACGGTGGTGGTCACGCCCTCCGCGACGTTCATCGGGAGCATCACCGAACGCGTCCCCGCGGGCTTCGACGTGGTGACGGTGGAGCCACTGGCGAACCGCACGGTCGAGGGCGACGGCTCCCAAACCCTCTCGTGGGAGCGCCGGTGGGAAGCCAACGTCCCCCTCACCCTGCGCTACACCTACCGCACCCCCGCCCAGACCCCCCTCTTCGCCGCCTTCGGCCCCCTTACGGCCAAGGGCGTGAAGGAAGTGACGGGGTATGAGGCGGGTTCCTCTTCCTCCACCCCCTCCTCCGAGGGAGAAGGGGCACAGTCCTCCCTGGAGTCGAGCGCCTCGTCCGAAGGAGGGGAAGCCGGTTCTCTGTCTTCCGCATCCTCCTCCGGTGAATCGTCCTCTGCTTCCCCCGCACCCTCATCGGAAGCCTCCGGTGTCGCGGAATCATCTACGTCGAACTCTTCGGCTTCATCCCTCGGCGGAGCTCGGGATGACACATCCAATGGAGCTCGGGATGACACGCTTACGGTTTCGTCGGAATATTCCTCTTCCACCTCGGCGGAGACGCCCCTCGACTCCGCTCGGGGCGAAGCCGGGTCGGATTCCTCCTCGTCAGAACTTGTCCCGAGCCTCGGCGAGGGATCCTCTTCCTCCCAAACCTCCGAACCATCAGCACTCGGAGCAAGCCTCTTCGGGAACAGCTTCATGGAAGCGGGATCATCCCTCGACGGAGCTCGGGATGACACGTCCAGTGAAGCTCGGGATGACACGTCCAGCAGCCAACCGGAGGGCTTCGAGAACGACCTCCTGGGCAACCTGTTCGGCATCGCGTCGGACGCCACCGCCCCCCGCGGGCTGGCCTCGTCCTTCTGGGGAAAGCTCCGCCTGGCGTTCAACCGCTTCCTCCACATCCTCTCCTTCTTCTCGCCCCGCACCTTCATCGCCGCGATCACGGACGACGAGAGCCGGTACACCTTCGTCGCGGAGGAGGGGCGGGCATGGCAAGTGCTCTCCCTGCCGCTCCCCGAAACCTCCATCGCCGCCACGGACCTCACCCTCACCCCCAAGGGGAGCGAAAGCTTTGATGCCAACACCCTCCCCGCGTTCACGCTCCTCACCGGGAGCGCGGAGGGAAGCGGGGCATCCCTCCTGGACGAGGACGGCCACTTGAGGCAGGAGAAAGCGTTGGAGCAGATCGTGGAAGCCGTCATGGACGATGCGGCTTACAAGACGGAAGTGGTGAAGACCGTGGTGGAGGGGCGGAAGGAAGAGATCGCCGCCGCCCTGGTGCAGGATTCCGTGGCCGTGAACGACATCGCCGCCGCCGCGGGCATCCCCGAAGGCCGAACCAAGGCGCAGCGCGTGGAGGAGGTGATCATCGCCGCGCTGGAGGGCGATGAAGGCCAGAAGTCCGTGGCCGAGGCGACGTTGGGGGCGCGGAACCTGGAGGACATCGTAGCCTCGGCCTTGAGCCCCGAAATGCGGAAGGCCGTGGTGCGGAACATCGTGGCGGAGGAAGTGGAGCGCTCGACAGGGCGGGAACAGGGGACGGGCCCCCTCGACTCCGCTCGGGGTCTACGACCCCTCGGCGCCGTGCTCAGGGAGCAGAGCGCCACCATCGCGGACCTGGCTTCCGCGGCGGTGGTGCGGACGGCGTGGGAGGATGGGGAGACGAAGCGGGATATCGCGGTAGCGATCCTCGAAGCGGTCCGGGACCAAGGACCAATGACCAATGACCAAGGGCCGATGGCCAATGACCAAGCGGGCGGCGGGAGCGGCGCTGTTGCCGTAGGAGCACCCGCCGTTCCGGCCGCTCCCCTCTTCCAGGTGCAACTCAGGGACAGTTCCGGCCGCACCTTCACCCCCTCGTTCCACTTCGAAACGGGCTCGCTTGTCCTCGTCATCGAGCCCGAACGCCGCTTCGCCCCCGGCCTCTACA
>CAYHOS010000025.1:0-15452 GCA_964358505.1 uncultured Candidatus Peribacteria bacterium | reverse complement strand
CGGCGGTTCCTCCGGCGGTTCAAGCGGGGGATCCAGCGGTGGTTCTTCCGGTGGGTCCAGCGGGGGTTCTTCCGGCGGATCCAGCGGAGGTTCTTCCAGCAGCATGGCCTCCAGCAGGGATTCCTCGAGTAGCGCCCGCAGCAGTTCCGTGAGCAGCGCGTGCCCCATAGGGCAAACCCTGCAGTGCTGGTACGAATGGTGCGTGGCAGGGATGTGTCAGGTATGCAGCTGTGTGGGGGGCGGCAGCAGTAGCAGCAGCAGGGACAGCAGTTCCAGCAGCTCCACCTCCAGCAGTTCGAGTTCTTCCTCATCCGTCACTTCCTCTTCCAGCAGCTCTTCTTCTTCCACCTCCTCTTCAAGTTCCATCCGCTCCTCTTCCTCCTCCACGCATATCGATACCTCGAGTTCCAGCAGCTCCTCCTCTTCCAGCCGTTCTTCCTCCATCTCCAGCAGTTCCTCCTCCACGCATATCGATACCTCGAGTTCCAGCAGCTCCTCCTCTTCCAGCCGTTCTTCCTCAAGCTCCAGCAGTTCCTCCTGGTATCCTTACCTCCTCTCCAGCTCCGGCCGCTCCTCCTCCCGTGCTTCCTCTTCCCTTCCCGGCTCCATCTTCTGCGGCAACGGGGTCATTGAGCTGAGCTACGGCGAGCAGTGCGACGACGGCGCAAGAAACGGCACCCGGAACAACCCCTGCGCCTCCAACTGCCGCCTGGCCGGCCACTGCGGCAACGGCATCGTGGAGGCGGGCGAGCAGTGTGACCGCGGCTCCGCGAACGGTTCGGCCGGCGGCATCTGCTCGGACGCATGCATCCTCCTCAATTCCTGCGGCAACGACCGCATCGACCCCAATGAGCAGTGCGACGAGGGCGCGGACAACGGCAGGTTCGACCCGGGCTGCTCCGCCTCCTGCACGCTCGTGAACGTCACCAATCCCTTCTGCGGCGATGCCATACTGGAAATGGGGGAAGAGTGCGACGAAGGCCCGGATAACGGCGTCGAAGGCTTCCCCTGCCTCTCCGATTGCCGCCTCCGCACCCCCTGCGGCAACTGGTGGCTGGACGAAGGCGAGGAGTGCGACGACGGCAACACCCGCGACGGGGACGGCTGCTCCCGCGCGTGCGTCCTGGAGCCGGAGTTCTACCCGCGGTGCGGCAACGGGCGCTTGGACGGCAGCGAGACCTGCGACGACGGCAACACCCGCGACGGGGACGGCTGCTCCTCCGCCTGCGCGCTTGAGCCCGGCGTCACCCCTTACTGCGGGGACCGCATCGTGGAGATCGGCGAACAGTGCGACGACGGGTCCGAGAACAGCGATGCCTCCGCCGACCGCTGCCGCTCAAACTGCCTCCTCCCGTGGTGCGGCGACCACGTGACCGACGCCGGCGAGGAGTGCGACGAGGGCGCCGGCAACGGTTCGGCTTCCGCCACCTGCGATACGCTCTGCCGCAGCAGCCTCGCAACGGCCGCCCCCCTGGTCATCAACCTGCCCTTCGGCGCTTCCGTCATCCCCTCGGGTGACATTTCCGAAACCGGCCCCGCGACGCTTGCCGTGATGGCGGCGGGTGCCGCTGCAGGATGGGCGTGGATGAGGAGAAAGAGAAAAAGGAAGATGTAGAGCGTTTCGAAAAAGTCAAAGCAAGTATTTGTGTCATCCCGAGCCCCGTCGCTCTTCGACTGCGCTCAGAGCGACCCGCAATACACGCATCAGAATCTTCAACGATAGACCCTGAGCATAGCCGAAGGGTCGAGGGACGACTCAAATGCGGGTGTATGGCTCGACGGAGCTCGCCATGACACGTCATAGGTTCACCATATCAACTTCGTCCTATTTCCATTCCTCTTTTCTTCACCGCCAGGCAGTATCCTGGTACTATCACCCCGTGTCCCCAGCACCCTACAGACCCCCGCAGCGAAGCCGGCAGCAGTGGCTCCTCAGCGCCTTCCTCTTCAGCACGCTGGTGTTCCTGTCGCTCCTCTTCCTCCTCAATCCCCAGCGCGAGAGCGACCGGCAATTCGCGGATGCCAAGGAGGTGCCGCTGAGCGCCATCACGCAGGGGTACGCGGCGGAGAAGCTGGAGACGATCCTCGTGCGCGACAACAAGGTGTTCGCAACGCGGAAGGACGGCGGCGTCCTGCAGTCCTACAAGGAGGAGGGCGATACCATCAGCGAGCTCGGGTGGAACGACCCCAAGAACCCCACGGTGGTGGAGGTGGAGAACCGCGAGACGGCCAACCTGTTCTTCGCCATCCTCCCGGACCTCCTCTTCTTCCTCCTCGTCCTGAGCGGCGTCATCTGGCTCTTCCGCGGCATCGCGCGCAGCCAGTCCACGGCGCTCTCGTTCGGCAAGTCCCGCGCGCGCATCGCGGACGCCAAGCAGGTAAAGACGCGTTTCGTGGACGTGGCCGGCGCGGAGGAGGCCAAGGAAGACCTGGTGGAGGTGGTGGACTTCCTCAAGAACCCCAAGAAGTATACGAGCATCGGCGCCAAGATCCCCCGCGGCGTGCTCCTCGTCGGTTCGCCCGGCACGGGGAAGACGCTCCTCGCCCGGGCGGTGGCCGGCGAGGCGGGCGTGCCGTTCTTCTCCATTGCGGGCTCGGAGTTCGTGGAGATGTTCGTGGGCGTGGGGGCCAGCCGCGTGCGCGACCTGTTCGCGCGCGCCAAGCGCAACGCGCCGTGCATCATCTTCATCGACGAGATCGACGCCGTGGGCCGCCAGCGCGGCGGCGCGGGCTTCGGCGGCGGGCACGACGAGCGGGAGCAGACCTTGAACCAGATCCTCACGGAGATGGACGGCTTCGAGCAGGGCACGAACGTGATCGTCATGGCCGCCACGAACCGTCCGGACGTCCTGGACATCGCGCTCCTGCGCCCCGGCCGCTTCGACCGCCGCATCTTCATCGACAAGCCCGACCTCGCGGCGCGCGAGAAGATCCTCGAGGTCCACGGCCGCAACAAGAAAGTGGCGCGGGGGGTCAAGCTGCTGGACATCGCCAAGCAGACGGTGGGCCTCACGGGAGCGGACCTGGAGAACATCATGAACGAGGCGGCGATCTTCGCCGCCAAGCGCCGGCACCCCGGCGTCACGCAGAAGGACCTGACGGACGCGGTGGAGAAGGTCACGATCGGCGCGGAGAAGAAATCCCGCAAGCTCACGCAGCACGAGAAGGAGATCACCGCCTACCACGAGCTGGGCCACGCGGTGGTCGGCCACTTGTGTCCCGCGTCGGATCCCCTCCACAAGATCTCCATCGTCTCCCGCGGGTCGGCGCTGGGCGTCACGTGGTTCCTGCCGGAAGAGGACCGCTACACCACCAGCCGCAGCAAGTTCCTGGATGACATCTGCGGGCTGCTCGGCGGCCGCGCGGCGGAGGAGATCATCTTCAAGGAGATCACCACCGGCGCCAGCAACGACCTCGAGCGCGCCTCGCAGATCGCGCGCAACATGGCCATGCGGTACGGCATGGGAGGGGAGGAGATCGGGCTCGTGGCGTACGGCGAGAAGCAAGGAACGATGTTCCTGGGCGTGGAACCGGGGATGGCCCGCAACTACAGCGAGGAGATCGCGGGGAAGATCGATTCCTTCGTGCAGCGCACGCTCAAGGACCAGTACGGCCGGGCACTGGAGTTCCTCCGCGCCCACCGCAAGAAGATCGACGACCTGGCGAAGGTCCTCCTGCGGCAGGAGACGATGAGCGTGGAGGAATTCCTGGAGATCTTCGAGGGGAAGAAGAGGGCGGAGGTGACAGTGAGTGTGTGATGTTTCTCCCTCTATCCCCCAACCCCTTTCTCCTTCGGAGAAAGGGGCGTACTTCCTGTGCTTGAGCGGCTCCTGAAGCGAAGGCAAGAAGTACTTCATGACAGGGAGTATGCCCCTCCTCCGCAGGAGGAGGGGTTAGGGGTGGAGGAAAACAAACAAGGAGGAGGGCGTAAAGCCCCGTGGGGGCCACGCCCCTTTACGGGAGTTAGGGGTGGAGGAAAACAAACAAGGAGGAGGGGCAAGGGGAGGGGGAGGAACAAAACACAAACAACAAATCCCAAGGGCATGATCGCATTTCGCGTCTTTCACGCTCTTTGCTATGATGTTCTCCCATGCAACAAGCTCTCTCCCCGTTAGACGGCCGCTACGCGAAGACCGTGGAGCCGCTGCGGGGTTTCTTTTCCGAAGAAGCGCTCATGCGGGCGCGCGTTGCCGTGGAGGTGCGGTACTTTTTGGCGCTGGCGCGGGAGCCGGGGGTCAAGGAGCTCCACAAGGCGGGCGCGAAGGATGAGCGGGAGCTCCTGCGCATCGCGGAGGAGTTCTCCTCCCATGACGCGAGGAGGATCAAGGAGATCGAATCCGTCACGAAGCACGACGTGAAGGCGGTGGAGTACTTCCTCCGGGAACGCATCAAGAAGTCCGCCGGCCTCCGCCATGCGGGCGAGTTCCTCCACTTCGGCCTCACGAGCGAGGACGTCAACAACCTCGCCTACGGCATCCTCATCCATGCCGCGCTCAAACAAGTGCTCCTCCCCGCGCTCAAGGGGCTGCACGGGTCGCTGGCAAAGACCGGCCGCGCCGCCCTCAGGGTCCCCCTGCTCAGCCTCACCCACGGGCAGCCGGCCACCCCCACCACGGCGGGCAAGGAGTTCCTGGTGTTCGCGGACAGGCTCGACCGCCAAATCGCGCAGCTGCGCGCCTTCAGGATGCAGGGGAAGCTGGGCGGGGCGGTGGGGAACTTCGCCGCGCACAAGGCCGCGTACCCCGACGTCCACTGGGAGCGGTTCCGCGCGCAGTTCGTCAAAGGCCTGGGGCTCACCCCGCTCGCGCACACCACCCAGATCAACCCCCACGACGACCTCGCGGAGCTCAGCCACCTCTTCTTTCGCGTCAATACCATCCTCCTCGATTACTGCCGCGACATGTGGCTCTACATTTCCCGGGGAGTGTTCCGGCAGAAGGCCGTGGCGGGCGAAGTGGGCTCCTCCACCATGCCGCACAAGGTGAACCCCATCGACTTCGAGAACGCGGAGGGGAACCTGGGGCTCGCCAATGCCCTCTTCGGCCACTTCGCCTCCAAGCTCCCCGTCAGCCGCCTCCAGCGCGACCTCTCCGATTCCACCGTCCAGCGCAACCTGGGCGTGGCGTTCGGCTACCACCTGCTCGCCATCCGCTCGATCGAGAGGGGATTGAAGAAGGTCACGCTCGACCGCGCCGTCCTCAAGAGGGAGCTTGCCGACCATCCGGAGGTCTTGGCGGAAGCCGTCCAAACCCTCCTGCGCAAGCACGGCGTCCCCGGCGCGTACGAGAAGCTCAAAACCCTCACGCGGGGCGAGAAGGTCACCCGCGAGAAGCTCCTCCACTTCGTCGAGGGATTGCCCCTCACGCGGGAGGAGAAAGCGAGGCTGAAGGCGATGGCATGAGGGCACGGCGATCTTTCTTCAACAGGAAGCCCGGAAGCCCCTCCGCTTCCCCGTTTTTCTGGACGGAGGGCGGGGGGAGGGCATGCTGTTTGTACTATGCATACCTCCCATTCCCTTGAATCCGGTATCCCGACATTTTTGAAGGAACAAGACAGGCTGCCGGTGAAACGTGTCTCAGCGGCCACCGCGCTCCGCAGGGAGCATATCCAGGATCTGTTGGACGGGATGGGTCTGGTGGGCGATGCCGTACGGCTGGATGATCCCACGCCGGAGGATCTGGAACTGATCGCAGGCGCGTTGGATGAGGAGCGGGAAGAAGGGGAGTAAGGGGAGTGCTGAGGAAGGGGGTTTTGCCCGTATTTGAACCTTTCCGAACGGGTTGCGGGAGCGTCTATTCTTGGTAGACTTGTCCCAGATCCAATCTTCCGTCGTGGCGTTTCCGCTGCACTGAAGTCGTTCTTTCCCTCTTGTACACGTGCCGTGGTGGCGGCCCTTCGACTTCGCTCAGGACCGTTCGCAGATGGTACATCCTTTGATCCTTCTATCGTTACACGTGCCGTGGTGGCGGAATTGGCAGACGCGCCAGCTTGAGGGGCTGGTATCCGCAAGGATGTGGAGGTTCGAGTCCTCTCCACGGCACCAACACCAATAAGATCACACTCTCTGCAGCTGCTTCCATATGCTCGCGGCGCCGTAGAGCGGGCCGAGAGCTTCACCGTTTGGGAGATGGGGCGCCTGTACCTCCATGATCTTCACGTTCTCGTGCTCGTCTTGGAACATGGATCGTGCCAGCATGGATCTCCGCACTTCGTCACGGAATGATTGGATGTTCATAGCGCTCTCCAGGAATGACCCTTGGTACACGATGTGCGTGAAGAGGTGGCAGTTGTTCAGGTTGCTCCCCCACATATTGCCGATGATGCCGGCGAGTGCCAGGTAATACTCCGCGGCCCAGGCCGTTCCCTTGGCTGCCTCCTCATCCGCGAAGACGCAGGGGTGCTTCCCTTCGGGGATCTGTATGTCGAGTGCAGTGCAGCGCCGTATCACTTCCTGCTCGATGACGTGGCCGCTCACCTTCGCCTCCGCACAGTCATTTCTCCCACAGGTGCACGGGGCTCCGTTGTTCGGGAGGTACAGATGCCCGGGCTCCCCCGCAACGGGAACGCCGTTGTAGAGGCGCGCCCCGCCCCATCCCGTGCCGATGTTCTCCAGCATCGCCCATGCCACTCCCCGCAGGCTGCCCTTCTCCACTTCCCCAGCCAAGGGCGCTTCCAAGTCATTGGAAATGACGGCGGGGACGCTGAAGATGTTCCTGGTCTCCCGTGCCAGATCGATGTTGGGTCTATTGTGCAGGCAGCGGACATTCCCTGCCTTCTTGATCCTGGCATGTTCTTGTACCGGAGCGGCAACGTCGATGCCAATGCCGTCGATCTTTCCCCGGAATACAGTGATGCTCTGTCCTATTCCTTCCCGGAGGACACGCTGAATATCCTCCTCTTCTTCGGATCGGAATCTCACGTAGGTTTCTTCCAAGAGATGCGCCTCGTTGCCGTCGTATGCGACCACGGCCGAGCGGCAATGAGTCCCGCCTAAGTCTGCACAGGCTATATTGAGTTTCTTTCCCATGGGAAGGGGGAATGAAGGAGGTGCAGTGTATGCCCAATGGTACTCCGGTCAAGTACGCCGAACAGGGACTGTGTTTCTGCTCAGGTCGTAGCTGTCACTTTCCCCCTACTCCGGAATCCGCACTTCCCTGTTGCCGTAGTAAATGGCGGTCACGGTCTTGTACCAGTCGATTGCCTCGCTATCCACGTACCGCTTGGCGTCCTCGCGGGTGGGGAAGCGGTCGCCGTAGTTCTTGAGCCAAATCCGCTCGAATTCCGTGTAACTTTCCGTCGGGGATCCGAACACGCGTGGGCCGCAGCGGCCCCCCTTGCACTGCATGATGCCGTGGCAGTTGTTCTTGCTCCTTCCCGTCCCCGTCTTGCAGTTCTCCGTCTCCGCCAGCGCCACCGCAAAGGCCAGCCTGCGGATGTCCACGTTCGCCGCCTGCACGGGGCAGTAGTCCTGCTCTCCCAGCGTGCAGAGCTGCTGGCGCAACTGTTCCGCCGTGAGGTGGAGTTCGTTCTGCTCCTTCACATACTCGCGTTGATTGAGGCTCCAGAGCTTCTTGAGTTCCGCCAGCTGGTCCTCCAGGGTTTCCGGATCGGCATCGGGCGCCTCCGCGAGGCCGATGCTCGTGGGGCCGAAACCGCTCACGAGCGCGAACACCGCCAGAACGATGAGGAATCGTGAAAGGTTCTTCATAGGTTGTGGAGGGTCATACATTTAATCATTACTAATAGAAAAGTCAATAGTCAAGGAATGCGGTATTACCGTATCAACGACGTAAATGGCTATTCTCTCATACATTAAAAAGACATGCATCATGAAGAAGGCAAGGAGAGGGCGGGCGGGGGACGACGGGATCACCGGGCGGTTCCGCCCAGCTGCACCATGCGGCGGAGGTTCACGAGGTGTTCCTGCGCCTTCTCGAAGCCGGGGTCCAGGGAGGTCAGACGCTCCAGCGCGGCGATCGCCTGCGGCAGCTTGCCCTGCTCGGCCTGCACGCCCGCCAGGTGATAGAGGGCGGAGAGGTGGTAGCGGTAGAGCTCCGCCGCGCGCACGAACTCCCGCTCCGCCTTGGCCGGCTGCGACGCCAGCTGGTACTGGAGCCCTAAGTTGTAGTGCGGCTCCGCCATGTCCGGCGCGCGCTTCACCGCCCGCCCGAAGGCCGCGATGGCTTCCGTCATCCGCCCCTCCCGCCGCAGCAGCTCCCCGTACTGGTAGTAGGGGCCCAGGTCCTTCATGGAGTAGATGGGGCGCTTGTCCAGCAGGTCCGCGGCGCGGGCGAGAATGGCAAGCGCCTCGCCGATCTTCCCCTCCTCCTCGGCCGCGAGCGCCATGGAGGGGAGGAGGCGAGGGTCCTCCGGCGCCATGGCGATGGCGGCCGCCAGGGTTTGCTTGGCTTCCTCCTTCCTGCCCTCGTCGTAGAGGAGGATGCTCAGGTTGGCGTAGGCCATGGGGCCGGGGTACGCGCGCACGGTGTGCCGGTAGAGCGCTTCGGTGGATTTCCAAATCCGCTCTTGCCGCAAGGTCAGTACGCCGAGCACGGCGGCGGTGACGATGCATGCCGCGGCAAGGTTCCTGCGCGCGTTCCCCTGCAGCCGCGCGAGGAAATGGTCCACGCCCAACCCCGCCAAAAAGAACAGGCCGATGAGCGCCAGGTACGTGTAACGGTCAGAGAAGTAGAACACCATCCCGTTCTTCATGAACGTGGCCGCGGAGGGGAGGAAGAGGAGGAAGAAGAACGACGCGCCAAAGACGAGCGTGCGGTTCTTGCGGAGCAGGAACACCGCCGCCGCAACAGCGGGCACGAGGAGCGCAGGAGCCAGGAAGTCCGGAGAGAGCGGTGTGATCGGTTCGTACTGCTGGTAGAGGGGGGCGAGCGGCAAGGGGAGCAGGGCTTTCTGCAGCGAGAACGCGATGCCCTTGCAGAAGAGCAGGAGCTGCTGCCAGGCGGGGAGGGAGGAGATGTTGCGGCTCTTGCCCGCGAGGGCGACGAGGAAGAACACGGCGGAGAGTGCGAAGTAGGGGAGCAGGCCGCGCAGTGTCTTCCACGAGAGCCTCCGTTCCTTCCACAGGTACGCGAGGAGCACCGCGGGCAGCGTGAGCACGCTCACCTTGGCCATGAGGCCGCCCGCGAAGGCCGCCACGCCCGCCCAGCGCAGCCGGCCGCCGCCGTTTCCCTCCGTCCGCAGGAACAGGGCGAGGGAGGAGAGGAAGAAGAAGGCGGAGAGCACGTCCTTGCGCGCCGCCGCCCAGGACACCGCCTCCGCCTGCAACGGGTGGAGCGCGAAGAGGAGCGCGCACGCGAACGCCGCCCACGCGCGCCCGCGGGAGAGCAGGAACGCGACGGCGAACACGAGCGCGGTGTTGAGCGCGTGGAGGAGGAGGTTGGTGAAGTGGTACGCCGCCGGATTGGGCCCGAAGAGCGCGTATTCGACCTGGTAGCTGAGGAGCGTGAAGGGGATGTAGAGCTCCGGGTCGTAGGAGGTGAAGATGCGGCGCACGGACTGGTGCGTGAGCCGGTGGACCGCCTTGTTGTTGACGATGAGGAGCCCGTCGTCGAGCGCCATGAACTCGTTGCGCAGGGCGGGGAGGAAGAGCACCGCGGCGATACCGGCGGCGATGGCTGCCAGCACGAAGGGGCGTTGGAAGGTCTTCTCCATGAATGGATTGTAGCAAGGATGAATGACCAAGCACCAAGGACCAATGACCAAGCACTCGGAGGGGCTTTTCCGTATAGTTCCATCCATGCGACCGTTTGTGCGCAGCGGTATCCTCTCCTGGCTGTTTCTCATAGGGATGATGGGGAGTGCGGCGGCGTTCCTGCCGCTATCCGCGCTGGAATTCACCCTGCCGAAGCTGCCGTTCATCGGCGTGGCCGCGGTTGCGGGATTACTCCTCTCCCTGCGGGAAGGGGACGCGGGGTGCACCCCCGCCCTCCTCTTCCACACCTGGACGGGGCGGTTCCTGCTGGCGTTCTTCGCCGTCGTCTTCCTCTCCCCCCTGTGGTCCGTCGCTCCGTTCCTGAGCGTCGTGGGGGATCCCCCGCGCTTCGAGGGCGCGCTGGCGTACGTCCTCTTCCTGGCACTCGCCTGCACGGGGGTGGCGCTCGGCGGGAGCGAGAGGGGGAGGGGAATGATCATGCGGGCCCTCGCCTGGAGCGCGGTCCCCGTGATCGCGTACGGCGTCCTCCAGTTCCTCCGCCTGGATCCGCTCCGTGGGGCGTGGATTGGGGAGGCGTTCCTTGGCCGCGTGTTCTCCACGTTCGGCCATCCCAACTTCCTCGGCCAGTTCCTGCTGCTCGCCCTCCCGTTCATCGCCCTCCGTCTGGCGGAGCGGCGGGGAGGGTGGCGGGCGTTCTGGACGGCGGCCCTCCTTGCCGGCGTCATCGTCCTGGCGGCCACGGGGAGCCGCGCCGCGCTCCTCGGCTTGGGGGTGGCGGTAGCCCTTGCCGTCGTCGCTTGCCCACCCAAGAGCCGCCGATGGGCGTCCCTTCTCGCCGTTGGCATCATCCTTGCCATTGCCGTCGGAGGCGCCACCGTTGTGCGCCGCTTTCGCGTCCCCACGCAGAGCGCGGGGCTGGGAGCGCGCGGGATCATTTGGAGCGCCGCCGCCGGGATGATCAAAGCGCGCCCCTGGGGATATGGCCTGGAGACGGTGGGGAGCGTGTCCCCCGCCTTCCTCCCCCCGGAGATTTCCCGCTACGAGTCCCTCACGGTTCGGATCGACCGCGCGCACAGCAAGCCCCTCGACCTCCTCCTCACCCTGGGGCCGGCCGGCTTCGTCACTTTCTACGGGTTCTTGGGGCTCCTCCTGTTCCACCTGTGGAGGAGGAGGAAGGATCCCATCGCGCTTTGCCCCCTCCTTGCCCTCGCCGGCGGCAGCGTTGCCCTCCTCTTCGGCTTCGATACCCTCCCCACGCACGCGTTCTCCTGGCTCATCGCGGGGATGGGCATGGGTGCGGCGGTCACTGCCCCTCCGGGGACAGGACGCCAGTTCTTCTTCCCCGCGCTCACCGTCACTTCCGTCACGGTGACCCTCTTTGCCTGCGTCTGGCTCTCCTCCCGCGTGCTCTTCCAGAAGGGGGAACATGCGGCGCTGCGCGGTGATGCGCTCGGCGCCGTCCAGACGACGCTCCGCGCGAGCCGGCTCTTCCCCTTCGACCGCTCCCTCCTGGTCCGGGGCGTGGAACACATCCTCACCGCCCTTCCCCGCGCGCGGGAAGGCGCGGACAAGGACGTGCTGGAGCAGGCGTACGAGTGGGAGATGGCGCGGCTCCGCCGGCTCCTCCCCCCGCAGGACGCCACGGCCCTCCTCCTCGGTGCGCGGCATGCAGCGCTCCGGGGCGACGCGGATGCGGTCGCGGCGGAGACGGAGGAGGCGCTGCGGCTATGGCCGCACTCCGTCCTCGCGCACTATCTGGCGTTCCGCGCGGAGCGGGATGCGGGGGATGCCGAGCGAGCCGCAGCCGTCGCGCGCCGCCTCATCCGGCTTCTCCCCGAGGGATGGCAAGACCGCACGGATGGCCGCATGCGCATCCTCTGGAAAGAACATCCATGGCTGGAAGAGATACAGCGGCCAGCGGCCAGCGGTCAGTGATCAGTGAAAAGAATGGATATCTGATTGTCTATACAATGTCTATACAACTCCTTCACAGCGAGGGGAGCAACGAGGCGAGGACTTCGCCCGCGTCCACGGGCAAGGTGCCCCCCTGCTGCAGCACGACCGCGAGGAAGAGCATGGACGTGGCGCAAAACATGCCTGCAAGCAGTGTGGCGCGCCTCTTGAGGATCGGCTCCATGGCGTGGCGGGGAAGGATGTCTATTACGGGTATTATACAGCAAATCCCCCGGGGAAACAATTGCGTTCTGGGCTTGAGGAGACGTTTGTGCCAAGCCGTCAATTGAGCCATGGGCTGCGGTGGTGCATGCTTGTTCACACTTCCCTCTTTCCATGGAAACTCCCACTCTCATCACCCTCCTCGGCACGAGCTGGTCCACGATGCGCGCGAACATGCGCGCCATCGTCCTTGCCCTCGCGGCGGTGGCGGTGCTGAGCGTGCTGATGCAGGTGGTGGTGGGGGAACGGGTGGGGCTGGCGGCCGCCACGCAGGTGCGCCGGCTGCTGGGAGAGGGGCGCTACCAGCAGTTGGCCACGGAACTCCAACTCCAGGAAGGGGCGACCACCGCCAAATGGCAGGAATTCTCCCGCAGGGTGGGGGACGAGGTGCAGCGGCAGTTTACCGCGCTCAGCCGGGCGGAGCGCCAGGAGTTCCTGCTCACGGCGCTGCGGCAGAGCCTGGGGGAACTGCTTCCCATCCTCCTCGTCTTCGGCCCGCTCTTCCTGCTGCTCCTCTCCTGGTCGCGGGCGTTCTTCCTGCACCTCGCCATCTCCCCCGCGCCCTTCCCCACGGCCATCGGGCGCGCCACGCAGTCGTTCCTCCCCCTCACGCTGGTCTACCTCGGCATGCTGGTGGCGGGGCTGGCGTGGCTGCCGGTTCTGTGCTTCCTGCTGATCCAGTACTCGCCCTACGCTGCGTTCCTCTTCTTCCTCTCCTTCCTGGCCCCCGTCATCCTGCTGCCGCGCTTTGCGCTGGCGCCCGCGTACTACATGCGCGAAGGCGGCATCCTCAAGAGCCTGGAGAACAGCTTCCAGCGCACCAAGGGGGTGTGGTGGAAGGTGGTGGGCAACCTGTTCACGGCCCTGTTGCTCTCCATCCTGGTCCTGTGGTTCGCGCTCACGGTCATCGACATCGCCGCCGCGGTGCTCGCGGCTGCCGGTGTCCTCCTCGTCCTCTACTGGCTGCGGCAGGTGTTCTCCTTCGCCGCCTCCGGGTACCGCTGCATCTTCCTCATGCGGCTGGCGGAGGCGGTCCATAAAGTTCCGCGGAAGAAGTAAACCTCACCCTACTTTTCCCTCCACCCCTAATCTCTCCTTCTCGTTGTTTTCCTCCACCCCTAACCCCTCCTCCTTCGGAGGAGGGGCATACTCCCTGTCGTGAAGTACTTCTTGTCTTCGCTTCAAGAGCCGCTCAAGTACAGGAAGTACTCCCCCTCTCCGAAGGAGAGGGGGGAAGGGGGGAGAGGAAAGGAGAAAGGGGCTGGGGGTGAGGTCAGCGCTTGATCAACTTCAGGAACTTCTCCTCATCAAGAACCTCCGTCCCGCACTTCTTGGCATCCTCCAGCTTGCTCCCGGGGTTCTCGCCCAGGAGGAGGTAGTCGGTCTTCTTGCTCACGGAGCCGCTCACGTTGCCGCCGCGGTCCTTGATCATCTGCCGCGCCTGTTCGCGGCTGAGCGTGGGGAGCGTGCCCGTGACCACGAACGTCTTCCCCGCGAACACCTGGGGGAGCGCGCCGCCCTCCGGCTGCAGAGCCACGATGCCCGCCGTGTCCAGTTCCCGCAGGAGCTCCCGGTTCTCCTCCCCGTGGATCCAGTCGCGCACCGACTGTGCGTTCACCTCGCCGATGCCGTGCAGGCCCGCGAGTTCCTCCACCGTCATCCCGTGCAGCGTCCGGAGCACGTCGCGCACGCGGATGCCGTGGACTTCCACCTCGCGCTCCTCCACGCCGAAGAGCGACGCCTGCTGCAGGTGCCTGCGCTCCTGGACGGTCAACTTGTGGGACGGCCACGTGATGCGCCGCGCCAAGAGTTCCGCCGTTTCCCGCCCCACGTGGCGGATTCCCAGCGCGAAGAGGAAGCGCTCCAGGGGGATCCTCTTGCTCCGCTCGATCGCCTGCAACAGGTTCTCCACCTTCTTCTCCTTGAAGAGCGGGAGCGTGAGCAGGTCCTCGAACGACAGGTGGTAGATGTCCGCGGGATCCGCCAATAGCCCCTCCGCGATGAGCGCCTCCACGGTCTCCTTCCCCAGCCCCTCGATGTTCATGGCGTGGCGCGAGGCGAAGTGCTCCAGCCGTTCCTGCCGCACGGCGCCGCAAGCGGGATTGGGGCAGCGCAGCGCCACTTCGCCCTCCCCGCGCGCGAGCGGGGTGCCGCAGCTGGGGCAGCGCTTGGGGAAGCGGAAGGGCTTGCTCCCTTCCGGCCGCAGGTTTACGAGCACCTCCATCACCTCCGGGATGATGTCGCCGGCCTTCCGCACCACCACCGTGTCCCCGATGCGCGCATCCAGCCTTTCGATTTCGTCCGCGTTGTGGAGCGTCGCCCTTGTCACCGTGGTCCCCGCCAATTGCATGGGGGTCAGGTGCGCCACGGGGGTCACGGCGCCGGTCCGCCCCACTTGCAGGAGGATGTCCTTGATCACGGCGGTCTTCCGCTCGGCGGGGAACTTGTACGCGCGCGCCCAGCGCGGCGCCTTGGCGGTGGAGCCCAGGTCGCGCTGCGCGCGGCGGTCGTTGACCTTCACCACGGTGCCGTCGATATCGAACGGGAGGCCGTCCCGCTTCGCCTTCACGCGGCCGTAGAACTTGCGGACTTCCTTGAGGCTCTTCACCAGCGTGCGGCTGCGCTCCACGGCGAAGCCCGTCTCCTCCAGGAACGCCATCAGCTCCTCCTGCGTCCCGATCCCCAGCGCGTCCGCGCTCCCGGTATCCAGCGCGTAGCAGAAGATGCGCAGGTCCCGCGCGGCCGCCACCTTGGGGTCCAGTTGCCGCACGGACCCCGCCGCGGCGTTGCGGGGGTTGGCGAAGCGCTCCGCCTCGGGCAGGTCCCGGTTGATCTTGGCCAGCGCCGCCTTGGTCATGTACACCTCGCCCGAAATCTCCATCAGGCGCGGAGCATGCACGTCCTTCGCCGTGAGCGTGAAGGAGAGGGGAATGCTCTCGATCGTCCGCACGCTGTGCGTCACGTCCTCGCCCTGGATGCCGTTGCCCCGCGTGAGGGCGCGGCGGTAGACGTAGCGGTGCGATCCCTCCTTTTCCCGCTCGTAGACGAGGGAGATGTTCAAACCGTCGATCTTCAGCTCGCAGAGGAACTCGAATTCCCGCGCGGCGTCCCCGAGCGCGCGGCGCATCTGGTCCAGCCACTCGTCCATCTCCTCCGCGGAGAACGCGTCCGTCAACGATTCCTTGGGCGTGAGGTGGGGGACCTTGGGCAAGCGTCCATCCAGGGGCGCCCCCACGCGTTGGGTGGGGGAATCTCCGGTCACCAGGTCCGGGAATTCCTTCTCCAGCTTGATGAGTTCCTGCTTGAGGGCGTCGCGCACGTCCTCCGAAGCCGTGGGGTTATCTTCGATGAAGTACGCGCGGTTGAGGAGCAGGATCTCGTCCCGGAGCTTGGCGATGCGTTTTTGCGCGGAGGCGTGGTCCATGGGGAAAGCGTAGCATATCCGCTGTTTCTTGACTTATCTTCTCACCCTCTGCTGTTGCCACTCCTCTTTCCCTCTCCCCCAGCCCCTTCCTCGTTCTTTTCACTCCTCCCTCCCCCAGCCCCGTCCTCCTTCATTTCACTCCTCCATCCCCCAGCCCCTTCCTCCTTCTTTTCACTCCTC
>CAYHOS010000024.1:0-15619 GCA_964358505.1 uncultured Candidatus Peribacteria bacterium | reverse complement strand
AGCCACTCGTATCCTCGATCTGACGCTTCCCGATGATCAACTCCTCGCCCAGATGAAGCCGAAGGGGCGCTACAACATCTCCGTAGCCCAAAAACGCGGCGTGCGCGTGGAGCAGTCGGACGACATAGGAGCCTTCTACAGGCTCCTGGAGATGACGGGGAAACGCGACGGCTTCGGCATCCTGCCCAAGCGCCACTACGAGACATTCCTCAAGATTCTCCCGGGAAGCTTCTTGCTGATGGCGTATGCCCCCTCTCCGGGCGGGAAAGCGGAGGGGCCGGAGAGGGGGTTAGGGGGTGAGGTCGAGAAGCCCCTCGCCGGTATCCTGACTGTTCGCTGGAAGAGCCATGGCATCTACTACTACGGCGCTTCTGACTATCAGAGCCGCGCCCTCATGGCCCCCTACCTCCTCCAGTGGGAAGCCATGCGGCATTGCAGGACTCAAGGCTGTGCGTCCTACGACCTTCTCGGCGTGTCTCCCCTTTCTCCCCTTGGGGGAAAGGGGTCGGGGGATAGGGGGCACTGGGCCGGCGTCTCTTCTTTCAAAGAGAAGTTCGGCGGCACGGTGGTGACGTACCCCCCGGAACAGCAGATCGTCCTCAAGCCGGTCATGAACGCGCTGCTACAGGCGAAGAGGAAATTGATAGGGTGAGCGTAGCCGATGAGGCGGAGACAAGGAGAGAGAAGCAAGTGAGAGTGCGCCCCCTCTCCGGGAAGGAATGAAGGGTGGCCGGAGAGGGGGCTGGGGGGTGAGGTCTTAAAAAAGCCCCCCGCTTTCGCGGGGGGCCTCTTTAGCCTTGTTGAAGGGCGGGAATCGCCGATCAGCTCTGGTAGCTCGTAGAGTTGACGACGGTCTCCGGATACTCAACCCACGTGAAGCCGTCACTGTCTCCGTTATCCTGGTCATCCCATACGAAGTGGCTGTCGTTGTATGCGAATGTCGTCTTCGTATCCGAGGTGAAGTCCTGGATGGAGACGAGGATGTTGGAGGTGTTGGCTGCCGTCACGTCCGGGTTCGTGATATTCGCCCGGAGGACGAAGGTCACGTCCGTGCCCTGGTCGATCTGCGTTTGCACGTTGCTCGTCGTGGTGCGGAAGTCGCAGAGCATGGTGAACGATCCGGACATCACGTTCATAACCTTGCCGCCGGTCGTGTTGTACGCCTCACACTGCTTCGTCACGTTCTGGTTGGAAGCGTTGTACATGTAGAAGCTTCCCGAAGCGATTGCCACGTTGGTGGCCGTGACGTTGAAGAACACGCCGGAGAGCGTGATGGTGTTGAGGCCGTTCTTACTGTTCGTGTTGGCCGCGGCGGAGATCTTGAACTTCCCGAGCTCCTTGACGCCGGCGCTCACGTTGGTGCCGTTCGGGTCGGTATTGGCGTTCGTGATGGCCGTGATCTTGGCGAGGACGCTCCTGTGCGTGTTGCCCGCGATGATGGCGTTGGAAGCCGTCAGCGTGGAACCTCCGATGACCACCTCGCCGTCGTTGCCGCCGTCGTTGCCGTTGAGGTTGTTGGAGGAATCCGCGCCGCGCGCGCGCACGGCGCCCGTACCCGTGGAGTTGTTCATGGTGTTGTCGGAAGCGATGAACAGCGCGAGCAGCTGGTTGCTGGTGGCGCCCGCGTCATCGTTCTTCAAGCGGGGCTTCACGAGCACCTTCACCTCGCCGCCCTTCGGGACGACGAGCTGCTGCGTCTGCATGGAGGCGCAGAAGGTGGCGACCGCGCCTGCTCCGGCCGGGTTGTCTTCCGGCACGTCGTCGTTGCCGCAGCTGTTCGTGGTGGCAATGGCGAAGTAGGAGGTTGCGCCCTCCTTGTACAGCTCCACGCGGTCTACGGAACCCGCAGTGCTTCCGGAGGACGTGAGCTGCAAATTGGTCACGTCAATCGGCTCGTTCTCCGCGCGGAAGTTCAGGCGGAGGATCGTGTCGCCGAGCGTGCCGGCAAGGAGTTGGTGGTTGCGGACCGGTGTCGTGTCCTTGGTCACGTACAGCGTCCCCTGGTTGACCAGGCTGAAGATCGTGGACGCGGTCGTGGTGACCGTCATGTCCGCGGAAGTGGCGCTGAGGATGAAGGAACCGTTCACCTTCAAGCCGGAGAGGGAAGACCCGCGGTCAACCGTCTCGGCCTCGACGAACGTGGAACCCGTTGCGAAGCGCAACTGGAGGCTGGTCGTGCTCTGGAGGGAACCCGCGATGTCGCTGTGGACTTCGAAGGTGACCGTCTGCTCCTTGTTGACCACGAAGCCGCCGTTGGTGATGGTGTCGAAGGTCACCGCGGAACTCACGGAGCTCTTGCCGCTGTCCAGGATGGTATCCACGGTGTTGTCGCCGTCCGTATCCACCCAGAGGGAGTAGTTCACGCCGTTGAGGAGCGTGTTGGTGCCGGCGGCGGACTCGAAGATGAACTTGGTGAGGAGGATGTTCTTGGCCTCACCGGCGCGCGCGTTGAAGCGCAGCAAGCGGACATTCTTGGCGTTCTTCACGGCCGTCTCCGTCGTGGAGAGGGCCTGGACGCCCACCTGGAGCGAAGCATCGGCAATGCGGTGCGCGTTGCCGCCGATCGTTCCGCGGGGGCGGACGTCCTCCACCTTGTCGCCGGTGGAGAGCCCCTCGATTTCCATGTTGTATGTCGTGCCGGTCAAGTCCGCGAGCAGGCCGCTGAAGTCGCAGCCCGTGGTGTTCGCCGCAGCGCTGATGCGCGTGGGCTCGCCGCAGATCTGCACCTTGAACTGGTCGCCGTTCATCGGGTGCTGGCCCGCGCCGTTATCGATGAAGTCGGCCTTGATCTGCCATGTCTCCTTGCCGCTCACCGTAAAGTCGTCGAAGCGGTAGATCTGGTAGGCGGCTGTTGTCGAGCCCCCTCCTGCTTCAAACGTCGTTCCGTTGGAATCGGCGGGGGTCGTGAGGGACGTGCCCTCCAGGGAGGTGCCCGTTGTGGCGTTGCGCATCGTCACGTTCTCGACCACTTCCGTGATCTGGTCATAGCTCGTGCTGCTCCTGCCCGTGATGAGCGCGGCGCCCGTGACGGTCTGGGCCTGGACGGCCACGTAGAACTTCTTGACGTTCACCGTTTCGCCGCCCGTGGTGAAGACCACGTTGGCGAGGACGGCGTCATTCTGGTCCCTGGTGTAGCTCTGCTGCGCGGGGCCGTTGACCTCGATGGTGAACTGGCCGGCCTCCACGGAGACGGAGGTCGCCGAGCCGGCGAGGTTCACGGCGGAGCCGTAGAGCTGCCCGTTGACGCCGTACCCGTACAGGGAACCGACGGCGAACACGTCGGACGTCTCGTCGATGTCGATCTGGGTCGTCTTCGCCGCGCCGCCGATGACATCGGCGATCACCTCGAGCGTGATCTTATCACCCTCGAGGACCGTGAAGGGCGGGTTGAACGTCACCGTGGCGAACTTGTTCTTGAACTCGGCGGCCACGTTCGTGAGGACGGTGCCGTCCGTGCGGCGGATCTTGATGTTCGTGAGATCGCCGTCGGAGACGGTGCCGTTCTGGTGGAGCGTGATGGTGTAGAGCGTCTGGTCCTCCACGGAGTCCGTGGCGACCTCGAAGCGCCCCACGACCACGCCCTTGTCACCCACTTCCACCGAGTTGGGGGAAACGGTGCGGTAGGTGAGGGTCACCTGCCCGCTGTCGATGGCGCCGATCTTGAAGGTGTTGCCCCTCATGGGGAAATTGCCCGTGACGGTCTTGGCGTTGCTGAGGAAATCCGACTGCAGTTCCACCGCGAAGTTGTGCTCGGCGGAAGCGGAGGCGGAGGAGGAAATGTCACCCACCAGGTCCACGGTCACGGTCTTGCAGGCCGTGACGACGAGGGGGCTGATGAAGCGGACGTTGGCCGTCTGGTCGCTGCTGTCGATGGAGCGCTCGCGGGTGACGCGTGCGCCGTCGATGGTGGCGTAGACGGAGGTGATGTCCGACTTGGCGCCGAAGCCCTCGTGGAGGACGGTGATGGTCTCCACGGTCACGCTGTCATCGCAGGAAGCCGTGAGGTCGAGCGAGAGGAAGGTGACCTGGTGCGCGCCCTGGGGAAGGGTGTCGCCCACCGGGTTCTTGGAGGAAACGGAAACCTCCAGCGTGCCATTGCCTATCGGCAGGGTGGAGTAGCCGGTGAACGCCTCGGAGTCCGAGAACGTCTCGCCGTCGGCGGTCTTCATGTTGGCGACCGTGAGCGTGTACTCCTTGCCCGCGCCCAGGCCTTCGGAGACGACCACTTCCACCGTCTTCTCATTGACGACCGTGACGGAGCTGACCGTGGCGGCCGGGGAGAAGGTGTAGTTCGCGGCCGTCTTGGCCGCCGCCTCATCCACCGCGACGTTGAACGTCACCTCCACCTTTGTGGAGGAGATGGAGGTCACCGTGGAGATGGCGGGCGTGGTCGGTGCAGGCGTGGTGCCGCTGCTGCAGTCCTCGCCGTAGACGAGGCCCTGGTCGACGCGGTTGAGCATGACGACCATTTCCGCGCGGTTCATGTTGTCCGTCGGGCGGACGCGGCCGGTGGTGGAATCACCCTGGAGGACGCAGTGGTCCGCGGCGATCTGGATCGCCTGCGTGTACCACTGGCCGGCCGGGTTATCCACGAACGTCGGGGCGTCGCCGGTCGACTCCAGGTTGAAGGCGCGGACGATGAGGGTCGCAGCCTCCGCGCGGCTGATGTTGGCAGAGGGGCGGGCGTAGCAGGGATGGGTGCCGTAGCAGTTCCCATCGCCCTTTACCCAGCCTTCCTTGCCTGCCTCCTCCATGTAGTTGTAGTACCAAGCCGACGCCTTGACGTCGTCGTAGCTCGGGACCGCGGGAGGAGAGGAGAGGAGTCCGCCGTTCAGCTCGACGATGAGCTTGACGAACTCGGCGCGGTTGGCCGTGTCGTTCGGGCGGAAATTCGGCTGCGTGGCGTCGAGGTAGCCGGCATCCACGAAGGATTCGACGGCTTCCTCAAACCACACGCCGGCGGAAACGTCTGCATAGGCCGCGAACACGCTGCTGACCTGCGTGAACATGATGGCCGCTGCCGACATTCCCGCTATGACTTTCTTCAAGCGAGAAAGTTCCATAGGAATGGGGTAGAGAAGGAAGTAAAGAGGGAAGAGAAAGAGAGGTATGGTGTGGATGTGTTGGTGTACATAAGGGGGAAGGAGTGGTGTTCCGCGGTGCACGTGGCTTGGGAGCTGCGTGCCGGGCACTTCGGCTTGTGTCGTGAGATTCCCTGCACCATCGTTCTCGTGGTGAGGGATCCTCCTTAAATATAAAGAGCACACACGAAGGGGAAGTGCCGATTGCGTTGCGTGCGAAACAGGTCCGCATCGTGCCGAAAGCACAAAATGTGGACCGCACACTCAAAGTGCACGATCCTACGCCGCAAGGGCGGGATGTGAAACTCGTCCTGCTTGGCTCGGAGTTTTTGGCTCCGGCTGGTACAGGGCAAGGTGCCGATATGACAAGGATCGGTGGACCACGCTCACCTTCTCTAGAGAGAGCGGATCAGCGGGGATCCTAGCGAAACCGCTCTTCCCTAAGCAAGCTTCGCGCCCTCTACAGGTGGCAATACAATGAACGTGGGGATCTCCGGTTTGTTACGTGGGGAGGGAGCCGCTGCGGGCAGCGAGAACGGAAGTTGCTCATGTGGATGCCATTTCCCGCCCCCTCCTTCCGCTACGGGGAGGCAAAAAACCCCTAAAAACCACCTGATGAAAATCCTGTTGCGTATTCGGCTTTTCCGTACAAAAACACATTTCTTTGGATACAATATTTGTTCTCACTTCCGCACGATCTTCTGCCCTTCTTGCGTGTCCTTGACCATGAATCCCCTCCCCTCGATCTCCCCCCGCAACCGGTCAGATGCCGCAAAGTCCTTCCGCGCCCGTGCCTCCGCCCGCTCTTCCAGGAGCTTTTTGACCTCTGCGGGGACCTCTTCTGCCGCCTCCCGCTCGAAGCAGCCGAAGGTCTTGCGAACCATCACGGTGAAAGACCGTAGCGCTTCCTGGGCGTCCGCCGACCATGCCTTCACGTTGCGCGACCACGCCATGCAATCGAAAACCGCGGCGAGCGCCGCTGATGTATTGAGATCGGCATCCATGGATTTCACGAATTCCTCCTTGCACTGCCTCACATCCAAAATCGTCTGTCCTTGGTCATTGGTCATTGGTCCTTGGTCCTTCGATGCAATCTCCCCTATCCATTCCATGATTTTCCGCCGCGCCTTCTTCGCATCCTCCATCCCCTTCCACGTGAACTTCAGATTGGTCCGGTAGTGGACGGAGAGGAGGTAATAGCGGAGATCCAAAGGACTGAACCCCTTAGCCACGATGTCCGGCACCGTGAGGATGTTCCCCAGGCTTTTGCTCATCTTCGCCTCGCCCATGTCGATCCTCCTCTTGTGGATCCAGTACGTGGCGAAGGGGGCGGGGCCGCAGGATTCGCTCTGCGCGATCTCGGACTCGTGATGGGGAAAGATGTTGTCCTCGCCGCCCGTGTGGATGTCGATCTGTCCTCCGAGATGCTTGCGCGACATCGCCGAGCACTCGATGTGCCAGCCGGGGAAACCGGCGGAGGGATCTTCACCAACCGTAGTGACGCGTTCGCCCGTCTCGAACTTCCAGCGGAGCAAATGCCGCGCGTTCTCCCCCGCCGCCTTCTTCCACAGCGCGAAGTCCGAGGGGTGTTTTTTGGCTTCCTTTACGGCAACTCTCGCCCCCGCCTCCAGGTCTTCCAGGACGACATTGCCGGACAATTTTCCGTAGAGGCGGTTCCCCTTCTCATCCTTGAATGAAGAGACGTCGAAGTAGATACCATCTGAAGTCTCGTACGCATGGGGCTCTCCATCATCCTTCTTCATGAGATCCTTGATCATCGCGATCATCTCCTTGATGGTCTCGGTGGCGCGGGGGCGCGCCTCCGGCTCGCGCATGTTGAGCGCCTTCTCATCCTCCAAGTACTGCGCCTCGTACTTCCGCGCGATCTCCATCGGATCCACCTGCTCCGCCTTCGCCTGCTTCTCCACCTTGTCCTCCCCCTCGTCACGGTCTGCAACAAGGTGACCGACATCGGTGATGTTCTTGACGTGCGTAACCGTGTACCCCTTCACCTCCAACCACCGGCACAACAGGTCAGCCATGAGGAAGGAGGAATAGTTGCCGATGTGAGGGCGTCCATACACCGTAGGACCACAGGTATAAATGGTGACATGGGGAGGATTGATGGGCGCGAAATTCTCCTCCTTCTTGGAGAAGGTGTTGTAGAGGCGGAGGGCGGAAACTCCGGGCATGGGGATACTATAAAGGAAGGAATGGGAAAAATCCCAAGGGACGGCTGAGCCGCCCCCCGGGATGGATGGCTGCGGCACTACACCGCAGCCCCCTGCTGCCGTTCTACCGCCTTCGTGCTGTGCAGGAGTTCCTGCAACTCCGGCTGTGCGCAGACTGCCGCGAGCGCTTCCGGCTTTGCACTTGCATCCCTGAGGAGTGCTTGCGCGTGAAGCAGAACTCCGCGCTCCTCACGGGAAATCCCCGTGACGTGCAGTTCCTCCTCCACGACCCGGAGGAGCACCTCGCCACGCACGATGTCTACGTCCCGAGGTGCTATGATCCCCAGACGGGCATTCGCATCGAGGACAAAAACGATCGCCGATCCCATGAACACAACCGACCCTTCCGGACGATAAAGAACGAGCATTGGCCTTCCCTCCTAAACTGTAAGGCCCACCTCCGCACTGCCACCTTTTACGACCTTGTAAAAGGACTGGCGAAGGTGCGGTAATCATAGCGAGTAATCCCTATCTTTCAACTATATTCTCGATTTGTCTATTTCGCGCGGAGCCCTAGCTTATGAGGATAATTGAGGGTTCGAAAAGGAGGCCCAGCTGACGAAGCAGTTGGGCCTCACTCCCTCCAGGCCGAAGCCTGGAGGACTCTACGACCCTCCCTGGTCAGTATCGGACCCCTCCGTGGGATCCTCACGATCATGCGCCATTTCATTGCGCTTGATCGCCTCGTACACCTCGCGTCGATGCACGGGGATTTCCTTGGGGGCTTCCACCCCCAAACGGACCTTATCCCCCCGTATCTCGACGACGACGATCGTAATGTCATCATTGATGACAATACTTTCGTTTTTCTTTCTTGATAAAACCAACATGGTTTCATCTCCTTCCTCCCCATTTTAAGGGGTAAATAACTGGGTCCTTCCGGAAACATTCCACGACGCACCCGACGGAACATCGGGCCTGCCGTGGAATGTTTGGGCCAGCCAGGGATGTTATAGAGCAGAACTCCCAAGCGAACCTGGAAGCCGGCGCATTCTAATGAGGAAAAGGGGAATGTCAAAAGAGATCGGCAGGGAAAGGGGATTCCGTGCTACCATCCCGCCATCACTTCCCCCTCGTTCCCATGGCCATGGCCATCACGGACATCAAGAAGCTTCTCGGAGAGGAGGCCCATAATCTCCTCACCCACAAGTGCTCCACCATTGCCAAGGACCGCCTCCACCTCCCAGGCCCCAAGCACGTGGACCGGGTGTTCGGCATCAGCGACCGCTCCAAGAAGGTGCAGCAGAACCTCAAGGACCTCTACGGCCACGGCCGCCTGAAGGACACGGGGTACCTGAGCATCCTGCCCGTGGACCAGGGCATCGAGCATTCCGCGGGCGCTTCCTTCGCCAAGAACCCGGACTGCTTCGACCCGGAGAACATCGTCCGGCTGGCGGTGGAAGGCGGGTGCAACGCGGTGGCATCGACCTTCGGGGTTTTAGGGCTCGTCGCCAAGAAGTACGCGGACAAGATCCCCTTCATCGTGAAGATCAACCACAACGAGCTCCTCACCTACCCCAACAAGTTCGACCAGGTGATGTTCGGCACGGTGGAGGAGGCGTTCCATATGGGCGCAAAGGGAGTGGGGGCCACCATCTACTTCGGCTCGCCGGAGAGCACGCGGCAGATCGTGGAGGTGGGGCAGGCGTTCGCCAAAGCCCACGAGCTGGGGATGTTCACCGTCCTCTGGTGTTACCTCCGCAACAAGGAGTTCAAGAGAGAGCGAGACTACCATGTCGCGGCTGATCTGACCGGCCAGGCCAACCACCTGGGAGTGACGCTCCAGGCCGACATCATCAAGCAGAAGCTCCCGGAGAATAACGGCGGCTTCAAAGCCATGAGCCCGGAAGGGAAGTACGGGAAATTCGACGAGCGCATGTACACGGAACTCATCACGGACCATCCCATCGACCTCACGCGCTGGCAGGTGGCCAATTGCTACATGGGCAGGATCGGCCTCATCAACAGCGGCGGCGCCTCCGGCAAGAACGACCTGGCGCAGGCCGTGCGCACCGCGGTGATCAATAAGCGCGCCGGCGGCACCGGCCTCATCTCCGGCCGCAAGGCGTTCCAGAAGCCGTTCGACCAAGGGGTGGAGCTGCTGAATGCCATTCAAGATGTCTATCTCTGTAAAGAGGTTACTGTAGCGTGAGGACTTGTTGATTTGTTTACTGGTTTATTCGTTTATTCGTTTGATACCTCCATGGCTCAGTTTCGATCGTTTGAGGAGATCCATGCATGGCAGGAAGGACGGATCCTCATCAGGGAAATCCGCGCTATCTGCAACAGACCAAAGGTGAAGCGTGACTTCGCTTTTATTGATCAAATCACGCGAGCAGCACGTTCCATTTGTGCAAATATTGCGGAAGGATGTGATGCGATGACGCCGCCTGAATTCTGTAATTACCTGGGCATCGCGAAGAGATCGACTGCAGAAGTCCGATCCCATCTGTACGATGCCCTTGATGAAGAATACCTTTCACAAGACGAATTCACTGCCATGCAAGATAAATGCAAGAAAATTCAAGCGATGATTGCAAAACTCATTCATCACTTACAATCACTCGACCCCGATCTCAAACGAACCTATTCCAATGCACTACGAGTAAACGAATCAACGAATAAACGAATAAACGTTACTCCCTAACGCACCGACCCCCAATAACTTCTATACCCTAAGATGTTCCCGGTTGACGATGATCTGCTGCCCGATGGCGAAGAGGGTGGAGACGCCCCAGTAGAGGGAGACGGCTGAGGGGAACTGCAGGGCGAAGAAGCCGATCATGAGGGGGAGCACGTACAGGAAGATCTTCTGCTGCAGCTCCGTCTGCGAGAGGGGTTCTTTCTTCTTTGCGCCTGCCCTGAGCGACGCTGAAGGGCCGACGTCCACCACCTTCTGCTCTCGAGCCTTCTTGCGTTCCGCGATGGCGAAGGTGAGCTTCATCTGCAAGAACTGCAGGATGACGAGGAGCGGCGGCATGATGTACAAATTGGGCTTGAGGAGGTCGAGCCCCAGGAACATGGTGCCGAACGACCAGGTGAGGTCCCGGTAGAACGGGTAGATGAGGTGGCGCGAGAGCGCCAGCACGGAGCCGTCACGGATCACGTAGAAGAGGCCGATGAGGATGGGGAACTGGACGAGCGTGGGCAGGCACGACTGGAAGGGATTGACGTTGTGTTCCTTCCACAGCTTCATGGTTTCCGCCTGCAGGCGCTGGGGGTCGCCGCCGTGCTGCTTCTTGAGCTCGTCCAGCTTGGGCTGCAGCATCTGCATCTTCTTCTGCCCTTCCAGCGCGTGCTGCGTGGGGATGAAGAGGAGGAGCTTGACCAGGAGCGTGAGGAGGATGATGGCCAGCCCCAGGTCGTGGCCCGGAAGCCAGGAACCCGCGAAGATGAGGAAGTTGAGGAACGGCGCCGTGATGAACGTGCGGAAAACCTTGGTGAAGAACCCCGGCTCCGTCACATTGAAACGCGCCGCGATGGTTTCGGTGACCGTCGCCCCCGTCTGAGCCTGCCGGATGGCTTCCACCGCTTCCGCAGGGAGCGTGAGACGCGCCTCGTAGGCCCCCGCCTCGCCCAGGAGCGAGTACTTCCACGGGGAGAGATCCAGCTTCATTTCGCCCCGGGCGGGAACGGGAGGGGGAGGAGCGCAGGGGATGGCATTCAGGATCTCCGCCGCCCCTTCCTGCGGCTTCACTTGCGGCGCGATGATCTCCACGGGCGGTTGAGGGCACCGGTCCGGAAGGGTGAAGGGGACGTCGGTGTTGTTCCGGAGCGTGAGGATGAGGTTGTTGCCCGCGCGCACGTTTCCCGCGGTAAGTTCGACGGAGGGACGCGTGCCGTTCGCCCCGTCCTGCTGTTTGGGGAAGAACCGGTCCAGCACGAACCGGCTCGCCAGGAAGATGAGGAGGAAGATGAGGGCGAACTGGAGGAAGCTATTCTTGCGCTGGGGGGCGGCCATGGGGGAGGGTTGCGAGGAAGCGCTCCACGTCCTGCCGGATGTGGAGGAACGGGGCTCTAAGACTAGAGGATCGCGGCGCGATCAACAACTGCACGGGGCCAAGGTTCTCCCGCTCCTTGAGCGCCAGCCGCCACGCCTCGCGGCACCGTCGCCGCATGCGGTTGCGGCGGACCGCGGACTTGTCCAGTTTGGCGGAAGTGATGGTACCCAGGTACACCCCCGGCTTGCGGGGATCAACCGCAGGATGCCGCGGCGCCCCCCACACGGACCGCACCACCATCGTCTGCCCTTTCCACGCGCGCCCCTTGCGGAGCACGCGCTCGGTGACCTTGCGGCCGCGCAAACGTTCCAATTGCATGGAAAGAGTATGAATGATGGCTCTGGAATGATGAAGGGGATTCCTGCCTTCACAATTTCACGACCACCGTGGATGAACCGCGTCCGGATTTTCCTGTACGGTGCGCCATGATGTTGCGGTACTTGGCATTCGCCGCCTGCGTCTCGCGCCATACCCTTCCGGCATCATCATCGCGCTGGTTCTGCTTCTGGACCGATTCGGACTCCTCCGCCAATTGCGCCATCTGCGTCTGAAACATCCGCATTTCCGAGTCCAAAGCCGCAAGCCAACCTTGCGTACGCGCGGACCTCGCCATGCTTCCCGATGCGAAGGAACGGTTAACCTCTTCCGCTCTTTCCTGCAGCGTCTTCTCGGATTCGCCGGCTTGTCTCGCCACCTCCCACCATTCTGTAAGCGTATCGGCAAGAAGTCCGCGAACGCTCTCATCCACGTTCGGTAAGCGTTGGCGCAGTTCCACCGCCATCGTCTGTAAAGGATCTTTTTCGCGGGGTTTGTGTATTCTCATATTTATTATTATACAACATTTTATCATTCTTTACAAATTCTCCCGTACATGACTTTTCCTCTTCCCTATCCCCCTTTCCATCCCCTCCGCTTCCCTCTATTCTTCCCCTTGATGACCAAACTCACCGACGACGAGGTCCGGCACATCGCAAAACTCGCGCGGCTGCGCCTCACTGACGAAGAGGTGAGGACATTTGCTCCGGAGCTCACGTCCATCCTCACGTACATCGAGAAACTGAAGGAAGTGGATACCAAGGATGTAGAGCCGACGGCGCAGATCACCGGCATGCACAACCGCTTCCGCGAGGACGTGGTTCGGACCGATAACCCGACCACCGAAGAAATGCTCTCCACGAGTCCGCTGCCCATCATTGACCAACAGATCGTCACTCCCTCCGCCCACGGCGAGCGCTAACCACTGCGCCATTGATCATTCTTCATTCTTCATTCTACATTCTACATTCTTCATTCCCGTGCTCTCCACCCTCACCATCGCACAGGCCGCAGAGAAGCTCCGGAAGAAGGAGATCTCCGCGCGCGAGCTCGTACAGGAATGCATCGCCGCGATCGAGAAAAGGGATGACGCCCTGAATGCAGTCGTACACCGCAATTTCGATTCTGCCCTTAAGGAAGCGGAGAAGTTTGATGCGCAGAAGGGCGTCACAAGCCCGCTCGGCGGCATCCCCTACCTCGCCAAGGACGTGTTCTGCGAGAAGGGCGTCCCTACCACGGCCGCCTCGAACATCCTGCGAAAGAAAGATTACGTCCCTCCTTACGACTCCACAACCACGAAGCGGCTCAAGGCAGCAGGTGCCATCAGCCTGGGCAAGGCGAACACCGACGAGTTCACCATGGGGGGAAGCACGGAGACGAGCTGCTACGGCGTGACGAAGAACCCATGGGATGCCACGCGGGTGGCGGGAGGCTCCTCCGGCGGTTCGGCCGCGGCGGTGGCTGCCGATGAGTGCATCTTCGCATTGGGGACGGATACCGGCGGCTCCATCCGCCAGCCCGCGAGTTACTGCGGATGCACGGGGCTCAAGGTGACGTACGGGCGGACGAGCCGCTTCGGCGTGATGAGCATGGCGAGTTCGCTGGATACCATCGGCGCGTTCGGCAAGACCGTGGAAGATGCCGCCCTCGTGCTGCAGGCGATTGCGGGGAGGGATCCCCTGGACGGGACCACGGCAGACGCCCCCGTTCCCGATTATTCCGCGGCCCTCGGCAAAGGGGTGAAGGGGCTCACGATCGGGCTGCCGAAGGAGTACTTTGTCGACGGGATGGATCCCCGGGTGGAGAAGGCCGTGCGCGAAGCGGCCGGGACGTTCGAGAAGCTGGGCGCGAAGATCATGGACGTGAGCCTCCCCCACACCGCGTACGCCATCGCCACGTACTACGTCCTCTGCCCCAGCGAGGTGAGTTCCAACATGGCGCGCTATGACGGGGTGCGGTACGGCCATACGGTGAAGGACCCCGGGAACTTGATTGATTACTACGAGCGGGTGCGAAGCGAAGGCTTTGGGCCGGAAGTGAAGCGCCGCATCATGGTGGGCACCTTCGCGCTCTCCGCCGGGTACTACGACGCGTACTACCGCAAGGCGCAAAAGGTGCGGACGCTCGTGAAGAAGGATTTCGAGGACGCCTTCCGGACGGTGGACATCCTCCTCACGCCCGTGGCGCCCACGCCCGCCTTCGCCATCGGCGCGCATAAGGACGATCCCGTGCAGATGTACCTCGAAGACGCTTTTACCGTCCCCGCCTCCCTCGCGGGGGTGCCGGGGCTCTCGGTGCCATGCGGCTTTGCGAAGGGTGTCACCCCGAGCCGAGCTTGCCCTGAGCGAAGCCGAAGGGTCGAGGGGCTTCCGGTCGGAATGCAACTGATCGGCCCGCCCTTCCGCGAGGACATCCTCTTCCAAGCGGGACACGCTTACGAACAGGGGACGGACTGGTACATGAGGAAACCTCGGCTGGCCTGACCGGTCGCCCCCCCTGCCTCATCCCGCACCGCTCTCCTCCAGCACTGCCCGTACAAAGGCTTTCTCCCGGTACGCATGTCCGACGAACGTCAATTCCTGATCCACGTCCCTTCCTTTGGCTATCGCTTGCAGGACGGCCTGTCTCATCCGGGATGCGGCCTCTTCGGCCTCCGCTCTCGTTGAGATGTAATCCATCCGGATGATCTCTTGCATGGCGGCATGCATTTCCCGCGCCACCTCCTTGAGGGTGGGATGGGTTCCTTCCTCAAGAAAGGGGATTTGCCGCTCCACGGCCCCTCGCCCGATAATCTCGATATGCAGCCGGTTTTCGTTCTTCATGGTTAGGGAGGGAAAGACAGGGTGCCTACTCTACCGTCCGCGGCGGTGAGGTCAATGACAAGTCACCTCTTCCCTTCCACCGCCGCCACCAGTTCCATCGGCTTCATCTTCATCTCCCGCACGGATTTGCGGAAGAAGAACCCGATGACGCCGAACGTGATGACGGGCGACACCCAGGAGGGCACGTGGACGCCGAACGCGTCCGTGAGCATGATGGCGCCCAGGAAGAGGATGGAGTACATGGCGCCGTTCTTGAGGTAGAAGTACTTCTTCACGCGGTCGATGTTGCCGATCGTCATCTGGCGGACGACCACGGCGCCCAGGCCGTTGCCGACGAGGATGAGGGGGACCGAGAGCGTGAAGGCGAAGGCGCCCAGCACGCCGTCGATGCTGAACGTGGCGTCGATCACTTCCAAGTACAGGATCTTGCTGATGTCGGAGAGGCCGCCTTCCTTCATCATCTGCTCCTCGGCCTTGGCGGCGTTTTCCTTGAACCCGTGCGTGATGAAGAACGCCGTGGAGCCCACCACCGCCCCGAACGCCATAAGGGGGTTCTCGCGGATGGCGAACCACACGAGCGCGGAAAGGATGAGGGAAACGACTGCGTAGAACCACACGCCCTGCCGCGCGAAGAACTTCTCCGCGCCGAGGCCGAAGTTCTTGGGCTCCAGGAAGAGCCAGTGGAAGAAGAGGAAGACCAGGAACGTGCCGCCTCCCGCGAGCAGGAGGGGCGCGGACTGCTCGATGGACTGCGCCACGCGCGGGTCGTTGCTGAAGGTGGCGGTGAGGGAGCCGATGAAGCCGAGTGACGGGTTGGTGGCCCAGATGATGAGCCAGGGGAGGAGGCCGCGGATGACGAACACGGCGAAGAGGATGCCCCACAGGAGGAACCACCGGCGCGCTTTCCCGCTCATGGTCGTGAGTACCTCCGCGTTGATGATGGCGTTATCCACGGAGCTGATGGTCTCGAACAGCGCCAGCCCGGCGACGGTGAGGAGGATGGAGAACCAGGGCATAACCATACTGTACCAGAGCCTCAAGAATGTTGGCGTACCGCGCAAGCTTGCATTGTCAATCCCCTCTCGTGCTGGTACTGTGATAGTAGCTCTTTGGTTTTTGTGCGTGACACTTTTTTCTGGAGCCGTAGCTCCCGCCTTCGCCCTCGCTTC
>CAYHOS010000023.1:0-18178 GCA_964358505.1 uncultured Candidatus Peribacteria bacterium | reverse complement strand
TCATCGGCAAGGAAGGGCGCAATATCACGGCCTTCGAGGCCGCCACGGGCGTGGACGTGATCATCGACGACACGCCGGGCGCCATCATCCTCTCCGGCTTCGACCTGGTGCGGCGCTATGTCGCCAAGCTGGCGATGGAGAAGCTGATCCAGGACGGGCGCATCCACCCCGCCCGCATCGAGGAGGTGGTGGGGAAGATGAAGGAGCAGGTGGGCAAGATGATGCTGGAGTTCGGCAAGCGCGCCACGGAGGAGCTGGGCATCACCGGCTACCCGCAGGACCTGCTCAAGATCATCGGACGCCTGCACTTCCGCACCAGTTACGGCCAGAACGTGCTCAAGCACAGCGTGGAGATGGCGCAGCTGGGCAAGATGCTGGCCGAGGAGATCGGCGCGGACCCCATGATCGTCGCGGAAGGGTGCCTGCTCCACGACATCGGCAAGGCGCTGGACCACGAGGTGGCCGGAACGCACGTGGAGATAGGGGTGGAGATCTGCAAGCGCTTCAAGGTGCGGCCCGAGGTGGTCCACTGCGTGGCATCGCACCACGAGGACACGCCCATCGAATCGCCCGAGGCATTCGTGGTGGCCGCCGCCGACGCCATCTCCGGCGCCAGGCCGGGGGCGCGGCGCGAGAGCATCGAGGAGTACTTCAAGCGGCTCAAGGCTCTGGAAGACGTGGCGAAGGGCTTCGAGGGGGTGCAGCGCGCGTTCGCCGTCTCCGCCGGCCGTGAGATCCGCATCTACGTGGATACGAAGAAGGTGGATGACCTGCGCCAGATTGAGCTTGCCAAGGACATCGCCAAGAAGGTGGAGGCGGAGTTAACCTATCCGGGAATTATAAAAGTGAATGTCATAAGGGAACGACGCATCGAGGAAGTCGCCAAATGACGATCATCATCTGCGACATTCATCCTGAGCGAGGAGCGACCCCGAGCTTGTCGAGGGGGAGCGACGAGCCGAAGGATGAACGTGATCCGGGAAAAGAGGATCGAGGAAGTGGCGAAGTGAACCGAAACCTCGGCGTAGCCCCTGCACGTGGATCTATGCATCGCTGATCATCAGACGCTCCCCCCAGCAGAGGGCAATGCGAGGTGGAGGCGGCACTCATACGGCTCCGTAAAGCCAAGATGGAGAATTGACAAATCTCTTATATAGTTATAAAATGTTAACAAAGACAATGACACCCATTTCCCCACCTGTCCTATGACAAATCTGCTCCGAACGCCACGGACGTATGTCGTACTCACCGCCGCGTGCGTGTTCACCGTCTCATCGTTCGCCCTCGCCCAATTGGGCTCTGGCAACAATGCGGCTTGTTTGGGCATCAACGCCCCTTCCGTCATGCAGACAGGCCAGAAATCTATCGTGTACTTCAAGTTCAAGAATACAGGCACCACCACCTGGACTGCCGGAATGTACTACTCGATCTCCGCGCTCCCGGAGCGAAATATGACATGGGGAGTGAACAGCGTGAAGTTCCGGCCTGTCACCGTCCTCCCAGCCCAATCCGCCGTCGCCACCATTGCTGCGCTTGCGCCGAGTACTCCGGGCACGTACGAGCTGGCCTGGCAGATGACGTATCTCCGCGCACCCTTCGGGGCAATATGCCGCAAGACGGTGAAGGTGACGCCGCCTCAAGCGTACCTCCGGGTGACGGAACTCTCCGGCCCCAGAACGGATACAGCCGTGGCCAATCAGAAGGACATCACGCTCGACCGGTTCAAGTTCTACGCTGATAGGGCGAACCTCAACCTGATAGAGGTGGAGGCGAAAGCGGCGGAAGGCAGCCTTGGCAACGTCAACTCCTACGCACTGTGGGTGGACGCAGACGGCAACGGCGAGGTGGAGACCGTGCTGCAAGATGGTGTGCAGCCGCTGCTTGGAACCGTGTTGTTCGACAATATTGTTGACGGCGTCAACGGCTTCTACCGCATCAACAGCGGCCAGGAAGTGCGGATGGAGATCCGCGGTGACGTAAACGGATCCCTCGGAGAACCACCGCAGCTCCGCATGACGCTCGCGCGCGCGGAAGCGGAAACGGAGAATGGCGGTCCCTTCCCCCCAGAACAGGTCCTCCTTTCCCAGGTCGCGCAGACGCTGTGGACCTTCGTGGACAACGGGAACCTGTTCGTCACGAAAGACACCACGCCCGTCCGCCCCCGCCAGCTCCTCGGCGGCACGCTCGGCGACACGATCCTCCGCCTCAACTTTCGTGCGGAGCACGAGCCGGTGGACGTGACGAACCTGCAGATCACCAACTCCGGCAGCACGGCATCCGCCGTGGAGCGCCTGGAGTTGTTTCAAGCAGGCCAAACCTCATCTTTCGGCATTGCGACTACGAGCGGTTGCGGTACTGATGACGTGCCGGAGGAAGGGACGACGTTCTGCGCCTCCATGCAGTCCCAACAGCTTCTCATCCCCAGGGGCGGCGAAGTGACGGTGCTCGTCAAGCCCCGCCTGAAGAACGACGAAGCGGGTGCCGTTTCCGGCCAACACATCCAGCTCACCATCGAGGCCAACAACGCAATGAATAACAGCATCGGGACGGGCGCGGTGCGGGCGCGGGGTGCTGCTTCCTCAAATACATTGAGCGGGAATGACGGCGACGCGGAGGGTGAAGGTGAGGTGTTCATCGGCACGAACTCCGCCGCCCCCAACGAGCAGATCACGGGCAACGCGCACGTGACGGTGCTGAGCAAGATCACTTCCATCACTAACGCCAGCACGGATCCCGACGGCACCAACGTGAGCGCCGGCATCAAGGAGATAGGGAAGTTCAAGTTCACAGCTGCGACCCACACGAACACAAGGAACGGCTTGAACAAGTTCACGCTTTCCGGCGTGTACTTCAATGTCACGGCTACCAACGTGGCCATTGGTTCCGGCAGCTTCTACATGTACAACGCCGCCAACCGGAACGCGACGAAGAACTGTCCCGCGTACGACACCAATGGGACGCGGATCACCAATGTCCTCTCCGGTTCCATGCTCGTCCTTTGCGACTTCCGCGCCACGTTCAGCGATGTGGACACGCAGATCGAGCAAGGGACGGGCTCCGTCTTCACTCTACGGGCGAATATCACGAACCCAGACGTGACTGCCGCAAACACCTCCACGCTCCAGGTTTCCCTCCGGGACTTCTCCGACATGCAGAACACCTCTTTCGCCCACAACGCCAGCCACATGCTGTGGCAAGACGTCGATTATGGGGGCACGGAGAACTTCACCTGGATCGAGTATCCGGAGACTGTGGTGAACGGAACGCTGTACCAAAGCTGAAGGAACATCGCCACGCCGAAAGGGCGCTCCCACCGAGGGGCGCCTTTTCGCACAGTGCTGAACGTACTACGACATAATTCCATGCATGCGATATCCCTTTCGGGTTCATAGGAGACTTACCATGGGGTCACTTTCCCCCGCTCCTCATGGGTACCCTTTCAAAGGAACACCGCAGCTGGAACCGCCCCATGGCGCTCGTCACTGCGGCCCTCTTCGCCGTCGTATTCCTCCTCGCGGCCTTGCCGCATACCTCCGAAGCGGCCAACTGGCTGCGGTGGTTCAAGCGCGTCCCCCTGGGCGCGCAGATCCTTTCCCCGGAGAGCGGCTACGACGCCACCTGCACGTTCGTCGGCGTCCCTAAGCAGGTGGCCCCCAACGAGAGGTTCTCCGTCGCCGCCCTGTTCAAGAACACGGGGACATCGTCATGGGAACGGAATAAGGTCTGGGCAGTCCTTCTCTCCGGCTCCTGGCGCACCAAATTCGCCAACCTCCTCTACAGGAAGTACGATCCGGGGTATACCGGCGTCGCCGTCCTCACCCTCACGGCGCCGTCCCAGCCCGGGACGTATCCCCTGGAGGTGCAATTGGCCGAGAGGCCGCGCAAGGTGTTTGGCCAGGCATGCACGATGGTCATTCCCGTCGTATCCGCGGTCCCGCCTCCCGCCCAGGACCGCGTCACGCTCTCCTCGGTGGTCATCCGCGGCAATGATGCAGCGGTGGCATACGGGAAGAACTTCAGCACATGCGCACACCTCATCAGGGAGGATGGCCAGCTCGTCCACACCCGGAACGTCTTCTGTGATCAGGGAGACAACGTCACGGTCGTACAGCCGCTCACGGAAGTGCGGGTGACGGCGGGCCAGAAGGTGAAGCTCTGCCACGGCAATAACCGGAACGTCTGCAGCGAAGAGGTGACCGTGGCAGCCGAGGGCTCGTCGTCCAGTGCTTCCTCATCCTCCGACGACAGCGTCACGCTCTCCTCGGTGGTCATCCGCGGCAATGATGCAGCGGTGGCATACGGGAAGAACTTCAGCACATGCGCACACCTCATCAGGGAGGATGGCCAGCTCGTCCACACCCGGAACGTCTTCTGTGATCAGGGAGACAACGTCACGGTCGTACAGCCGCTCACGGAAGTGCGGGTGACGGCGGGCCAGAAGGTGAAGCTCTGCCACGGCAATAACCGGAACGTCTGCAGCGAAGAGGTGACCGTGGCAGTCGAGGGTTCATCGTCGAGCGTATCTTCCTCCGTTTTCTCCTCATCCTCGTCCAGCGTGCATTACGACGACCCCTGCGACCTGGCGAGCGTCCGGTGCTCCAGCTCATCCTCCGGCCCCAGGACGGGCAACCTCTACATCACTGCTTCCACCACCACCACGCGCCCCCATCAGCTCCTGGGCGGCACTGTGGGGGGTTCTATCCTCAACCTCACGTTCCGCGCCACGGGCGAGCCGGTGGCCGTCACCTTCCTCGCCTTTACGGCCACGGGAAACCCCTCCTCCATCGACCGCCTGGAACTGTACAAGGCGGGTCTTGCGACCCCTTTCGCCCATGCCAGTCGTACACTGTGCGGCGAAGGGTACGGCCCCAACGTCTGGTGTGCGGCCATGCAGGACCAACTCGTCGTCCCCCGCGAGGGGGAGGCCAGGATCCTCGTGCATCCGCGCATCAAACCCGATACGGACGGCGGGGTGAGCGGGGAGGCCGTTGAGCTCTCGCTCCTTGACCTGGAACAGCGTGATGACGTGCGCGCGACCGGCTACACCACCTCCCGTGCCCTCGCCGCCAATGACGGGGATACGACGGCCGAGGGCGAGATCTTCATCGGCACCAATGCGCCGGGGCCCAATGTCCCCATCACCGGCCTGCGGCACACCACGGTGATGGCGAAAACCGTTTCCGTCACGAACGTCGACCCCAACCGGAACGGATCGATGATCCAGGAGGGGTTCCAGGACATCGCCAGGTTCCGCTTCACCGCCGCACCGAACGTGAATACGGCGAACGGCCTGAACAAAGTGAAGTTGTACGGCTTGTACTTCAACGTCGAAGCGACGAACGTCCGGCTCTCCCCCACCTTCTCCCTCTCCAATGTTGCGATTCCGAGCGTGTCGCAGCCGTGTGACGCGTACGCTTTGGACGGCACCAAGCTGGTCGACAACGTCACTGGTACATTCCTCGTCCTCTGCGACTTCCGCGGCATCACTCCCGTGCTCACGGCGATCGGATCGGCCTCGGCAGCCACGTTCACCCTGCGCGCGGAGATGCAGAACAGGGATGTCGTCGTGACCAACCACTCCTCCCTCCGTGTGTCGCTGCAGGACTACACGGACGTCACCAAGGACACGTTCGCGCATGACCGCAGCCACATCACCTGGGCGGACCAGGACAACTTGTCGAGGACGGACTTCACCTGGATCGAGTATCCGGAGGCCAGGGTGAACGGCACGCTCTACGAGTATTGAGCGTCGTGAGCCCCTTCCCAAGAGACGCTCCCCCCGGGGGGCGTCTCTTCTAATCCGCAAGCATATAGCGCTCCCCCTTCTTCCTGATCATCCCCTCCCCTTCCAACTTTTTCAGGATCCCCCGCAGCCATGCGGCGTGTTCCTTCCGATTCCAGTCGATGCACACGTTGGCCCCGATCCCTTGGAGGGAGGCGCCGTGACGGTCCCGCAGGAACTCCACGATCCTTCCGCGGATGATGCGGTTGGGGACGAAACGTCCCGCGATTTCCCGGCCGGGTTCCTTCGCCCGCCTGACATTATGCGTGATCTTGATCCTTCCCGCGCTCCTGCAGACGCCGTCCTTCGCAAGAGGACACGCAGTGCACTGCGGCAGTCTCTTGGTGCAGACGAGCGAGCCGAAGTCCATCAAGGCCGCATGCCACTTTCCTCCACCCCTAGCTTCTCCTCCTTGTTTTCCCTTCACCCCTACCCCCTCCTCCGATGGAGGAGGGGCATACTCCCTGTCATGGAGCACTTCTTGTCTTCGCTTCAGGAGTCGTTCAAGCACAGGAAGTACGCCCCTTTCTCCTTCGGAGAAAGGGGTTGGGGGATAGAGGAGTGAACAAGAGGATGAGTGGGTCGGGGGGAGAGGGAGAAGCCGCGCGGCGATCCCCATCAGATCCCGTTCATTCCTCCTCCACGTCCCGTCCCTCTTTTCCGGCCCATAGAACACGCGGTGGAGGATGCGGCGGATGTTGGTGTCGATGCAGGGCGTGGGGATGTTGAAAGCGAAATTGAGGATGGCTGCCGCCGTGTAGGGACCAATGCCTTTGATCGTGATCAGATGACCGAACGTCTTTGGGAAGATCCCCCCGTGACGTTCCATCATCGTCCTCGCTGCGTCACGCAGGCGGAGTGCGCGGCTGTTGTACCCCATCCCCCGCCACGCGAGGATCACCCGGCGGTTGGAAGCCGCAGCCAGGGCATGCAGCGTCGGGAATCCACTCAGGAACCGCTTGAAGATCACCTCCACGCGCGGCACTTGCGTCTGCTGCAGCATCACTTCGGAGACGAGGACCATGTAGGCGCGCTGCGTGTGGTCCGCGGTCCGCAGGTCGCGCCACGGAAGTTTCCGCTTGTGACGCGCGAACCAGCGCCAGACTTGCCTGCAGAAGAGCTTTTCCCGTCCCCCTCGTGTCATGGCGTTGATCGTAGCAGAAGAAGAATATGAACAACTCTTTTACTCATGCCCGTAGAGCGCTACACTATGCTCTCGCGTCCCTTCGTCCGAAGCCTAAGTCCTAAGTCCTAATTCCTAAGCCCTTCCCCCGTGCGCCTTCTCCTCCGCCTCATCGGCCGACGCATGCGGCAAGCGCCGCAAGAGTATGCCGTGCTCCTCACGGTCGTCTTCCTCGTGAGCGTCCTGTGGGTGGCCGAACCGCTCTTCGCTCGGTACGCCATCGATACGCTCATGACATTGCGCGACGGGGCCGGCGTCAACCTCCCCTGGATCTTCGGATGGTGGGGGGCGCTCTTCCTCGCCCTCTCCGCGTCGCAAACGCTGGAGAAGTACCTCACCTGGGGAACGCAGAACCGCACGGAGCTGCAGCGGAGCGCCGAACTCTACCGGCACGTATTGCACTTGGACATCGCGTTCCATACGGGACAGAAATCCGGCGAGGTGGTGAAGCTCATCGACGAGGGGGCGGAGAACCTGGCCGAACTGCAGCGCAACCTGATCGTGGACTTCCTGCCGTCGCTCCTCGCCTCCTCCGCGTTCCTCGTGATCGGCTTCGCCATCCAGCCGCTCCTCGCGGGGATCCTCTGCGTGCTCATTGCCGTGTACATCGGCATCGTGATCATCGGTTCCATGCGCACGATGCGCCTGCAGCAGCAGGCGAACCGCGCGTGGGTGGCGCGTATCGGCCGCGCCTACGATGCGGCGCTCAACATCTTCTCGGTCAAATCGGGCGCGCAGGAGGAACGGGAACTCGGGACGTTCTTGGGCATGAATGACCGCGTCCTGCGGGCGCAGCTGGCCGTCAACAGGCGCTGGGCCGCCGTGGAGGCCATCAACTTCTTCATGCTGACCCGCGTGCTCCTCGCGGCGCTCGGCATCCTCCTCTTCGTGCGGGGAGGGCTCTCGCTGGGCGAGCTCTTCTTCTTCCAATCCTCCTTCTTCCGCGTCCTCACGCCTTTCGAGATCCTCTCGAATCTCCTCCCCTTCTGGAACAAGAAAATCGGCAAAGTGCGGCTCTCGGAGGATCTCCTGCAGACGCCGGTCCGCGTGCGCAACGCCCCCCGGCCCGTGATCCGCGCAACGGTGCAGGGGCGGTTGGAGCTGCAGGGCGTCTGCTTTACGTACGCGGAGAAGGTGCGGACGTTCGAAACTGATACGGCCGGGGAGAAACCGCAGGAAGCCCCGCCGCCCGACCCCACGGACGCCGCCGAGCAACAGCAGCCGCACCCGCCGGAGCCGCGGCACCCGCGCGCGGAAGAAGGGGGGGAAGCGGGACGGGGAGAGGGGGCCATTCCCGAAACGGAACGGCATGAGGACGCGCATGACGGCCGCGAGGTCCTCCACGATATCACCCTCGATATCCCCGCAGGCGAACACGTCGCGTTCGTGGGGCATTCGGGCGCGGGCAAGACGACCATTGCCATGCTGCTGAACCGCTTCTACGACGTCACGCACGGGCGGATCCTCCTGGACGGGACCGACGTCCGCGGCCTGGACCTGCAATGGTGGCGGGGCCAGGTCGGCCTGGTGCTGCAGGAGAACATCATGTTCAACGATACGATCGAGGAGAACATCCGCTACGCGCGCCCGGATGCGACGGACGGGGAGGTGCGGGAAGCGGCAGGGCGGGCGGCCGCCGCGGACTTCATCCAAGCCTTGCCCAATGGCTACGGGACGCTCATCGGCGAGCGGGGCATCCGCCTCTCCGGCGGACAGCGCCAGCGCATCGCCATCGCGCGCGCCATCCTCAAGAATCCCACGGTTGTGATTCTGGACGAAGCGACGAGCGCGCTCGATTCCGTCACCGAGCGGAAGGTGCAGGAGGGCATCCGTGAACTCATCACCGGACGCACCGCCGTGATCATCGCGCACCGTCTTTCGACCGTCCGCTCCGTGGACCGCATCGCGGTGCTCGACAAGGGGAAGCTCATCGCCATGGCACCGCACGCGGAGCTCCTGAAGACGTGTGAGATCTATAGGGAGATGGTAGAGCTGCAGAGCCAGGGGATGCTGGCGGAATGACAACATGACCTTCATGGGCCGTTGTAAAGACGCGGCACCTGTAGTGAGCGCAGCCGAACTATGCCGCGTCTCTACAGACCTTCATGGGCCGTTGTAAAGACGCGGCATGCCGCGTCTCTACAATCCGATCATCGGTCAACTACCACTGGTCTCCGAACGACGCTACACTCCAACGTCCATGAAGGTCGACTACCACGTCCACCCGAACCTCCCTTCCAGGCATCCGGGGAAGAGGCTCGCCAAGCTGTGGCAGGCCGTGGAGCGGCACGGGCTGGACGCCTTCATCTGCGCCGAGCACACGTTCAAGGATGCCCCCGCCGCGTACCGCGAGACCCTGGCAGCCAGACCGAAGCGCGTGCGGTGCCAGGTGTTCCCCGGCGCCGAACTCGCCACGAGCGACGGCCGCGGGGGCGTGGACATCGTGGCCTTCGCGGAGGAGGACTGGTACGACGAGCATCCGCGTCTCCTCGAACCGTTCTCCATGACGCTGGCGGAAACGGTGCGCACCCTGGAGGCATCCGGCCTCCACTGGTTCATCCCCCACCCCACCATCATGGGGTCCGCGCTCCGCCGGATGTTCCCCTCGCAGGAATCCATGCGGGAGTTCCTCTCCTCCGTCCCCGCCTTCGAGGCGCGCAACGGCACGCACCTCCTCATCGAGCACCTCTGCTCGCACCCCCTCGTCCGTCCCTTCTTCGGCTGCCTGCGGGAGAGGCTGCGCGCCAGCGCCGAGCCGCGGCTGGACCTCTACTTCACCAGCCACGCCTTCCTGGCTGTGGGGAGCGACGCGCACCACCCGCGCGACCTTGGGTACTGCGTGGAGTTCCCGGGGGGCGTCCTCGGCAGGCGCCTGACCTTCGGGCGGCTCACGCGCAACACCGACATCCAAACCCTCCACCTCCCCAATTTCTCCTACGCCCTCCCCCGCCTGCTGGCCACCGCCGGCACCGCGTTCCACGAATGGTGCATGCGTAAAACCGGCGGTCTGGAGACGGTGCAGGAACTGCGGACCGCCTGGGAGTCCCTGCGTGAGGGGGCGTAACGTTCCCCGTACTTGCGCGCAATCTGCTGTTGACGACCATGACGTTTATTCCGTAGACTGCTCGGGCTTTGAAAGCGTGCGTTTTCCCGCGCCTTTCCACTCCCCCACCCCTTTCCCCTCCCCCGTATGGCAGACCAGAAGAAGTTCGACCGTTCGAAGGTCCACGTGAACGTCGGGACCATCGGCCACATCGACCACGGCAAGACCACGCTGACCGCCGCACTCTCCCTCAACTTCTCGCCGGAAGGCGAGAAGAAAGGGTACGCGGACATCGACAACGCCCCGGAGGAGAAGGAGCGCGGGATCACCATCAATACCGCGCACGTGGAGTACGAGACGGCCAAGCGCCACTACGCGCACGTGGACTGCCCGGGACACGCCGACTACGTGAAGAACATGATCACGGGCGCCGCCCAAATGGACGGTGCCGTGCTGGTGGTCTCCGCCGCCGACGGCCCCATGCCGCAGACCCGCGAGCACATCCTCCTGGCCCGCCAGGTGAACGTGCCGCACATCGTGGTGTTCCTCAACAAATGCGACATGGTCAAGGACCCCGAGCTCATCGACCTCGTGGAGACGGAAGTGCGCGAGCTCCTCACCAAGTACGAATTCCCCGGGGACAAGACCCCCATCATCCGCGGATCCGCCCTCAAGGCCCTGGAAGGCGACAAGGGCGAACTGGAGAACGTGAAGAAGCTCCTCGACGCCCTCGACACCTTCATCCCCGACCCCAAGCGCGAGGTGGATAAGCCCCTCCTCATGTCCGTGGAGGACGTCTTCTCCATCAAGGGCCGCGGGACGGTGGCCACGGGGCGCATCGAGGCCGGCAAGGTGCACATCAACGACGAAGTGGAGGTCGTCGGCATCCGTCCCACCCGCAAGACCGTGGTGACGGGCGTGGAGATGTTCCACAAGCTCCTGGACGAAGGCATGGCCGGCGACAACGTTGGCTTGCTCCTCCGCGGCATCGAGCGCGAGGACATCGAGCGCGGCCAGGTGATCTCCAAGCCGGGCTCCATCACCCCCCACACGCAGTTCGAAGGAGAGATCTACGTCCTCACGAAGGAGGAAGGCGGCCGCCACACGCCGTTCTTCAAGGGCTACAAGCCCCAGTTCTACATCCGCACGACGGACGTGACGGGCACCGTGGAACTCCCCGCCAACGTGGAGATGGTGATGCCGGGCGACCACTTGAAAGTGAACGTGGAACTCGGCGCCCCCATCGCCCTGGAACAGGGCACCCGCTTCGCCATGCGCGAGGGCGGACGCACCGTCGGTTCCGGCGTCGTTACCAAGATCATCAAATAATGGTTGTCGGTTGTAAGGGGCGCGGCTTGCCGCGCTCCTGCCCCCCCGCTCTTTCCCCCACTGCCCATGTCCCCCACTCCCAAAAAGGCACCTCCAAAGAAGACGGCGAAAGCCGCCAAACCATCCGCTAAGGGGACGAAGGCAGCTTCTGCAAATCAGAAAACCGCCGTTGCGGCCAAGGTGCCGGCCGCACAGCCGGTGAAGGAGAAGGCGACCCCAAAGACGTCCCTCATCCGCATCCGCCTGAGTGCTTTTGACCATACCGTGCTCGATGAGGCGGCGCTGAAGATCGTGGAAACCGCCGAACGCAGCGGCGCCATCGTCCACGGGCCCATCCCCCTCCCCACCCGCATCCGCAAGTTCACCGTGAACCGCTCCACCTTCGTCCACAAGGACGCGCGGGATCAATTTGAAATGAGGATCCACCGACGCCTCATCGACCTCACGGAGACGACGTTCAAGACCGTGGAGAGCCTCCAGTCATTGAGCCTGGCAAGCGGGGTGGATATTGAGATCAAGATGGGGTGAAAGCTCCCGAGCTCTATTTCCGGAACTTTTCCATTGTCGCTTTCTGCTTATCGATCTCTTCCGTGCCCGGCTTGTGGACCTGTCCGCCGAGCTTCCGGAACTTCCGCTGGTAGTACGCAAGGGGTGATTTTTCGGGGAAGATGTTCGCCGCGAGCACTTCGCCGATGAAGATGGTGCGGTTCCCCGGCTGGAGCTGCCGGACGAGCGCACATTCGAATTGGACGTATGCGCCGTCGACGAGCGGCGGCTTGATGTGCTTCGACGGGACGAAGGTGAAGCCCAACTCCCTGAGGAAGTCGATCTTCCGGATCTTCCGCCCCTTGGTGTTCCCCGCGAGGCTCGCGAGGACGTTCTGGCCTTCCGCGGCCAGGCTGACGCCGAATTCCTTGGCGGCTGCCAGGTTCTCGTGGTTCGCGTCGGCCAAGTCCATGCAGACGGCAATGAGCCCCGGCGTGTAGGAAACGAGGTGCGTCCACTCGATGGTGGAGACGTTGGGGCCCAGGGGGCCGTCGGTGGTCACGAGGCCGAGGTTCGTAACGAAGCTGCCGGACTCGGGCGTGCCGAAGGGGAAGTCCATGGAAAGAGGGGGACAGAACGCCCCTATGACGTTCGAACAGGAACAATCTGACAGAATACGAATGACCAATGACCAAGATCCAACAACCAATATTGGTCATAGGTACTTGGTGCTTGGTCATTTCACTTCCATCCCTTCACCTTCAGCGCCGCCTTCGCCGCAGCCTGCTCCGCCTTCTGCTTGGAATTTCCCTTGCCCTCCGCGATCTTCTCCTTGTCGATGTACACCGCGCTCGTGAAGAGCTTCTCGTGGTCGGGGCCCATTTCCTCCAGCACCTCGTAGTGCGGCGTGATGCCGCTCTTCTCCTGCGCCATCTCCTGGAAGTGGCTCTTTTCGTCCTTGTGCTTGCCCTGCGCCAGCAGCTTCTGCAAATCCTGGAGAATGAACTTCTGGCAGAACGTACGCGCCGCGTCGTAGCCGCGGTCCAGGTACACGGCTCCGATGAGCGCCTCCACGGCGTTGGCGAGCGTGGAGGGCTTGCGGCGCCCGTCGCTCGCCTCCTCGCCGCGGCTCATGAAGAGGTACTCGCCCAGTTTGATATCCTTGGCCACCTCGGCCAGGTGGTCCCCCTGCACCAGCGCGGAACGCCAGTTGGTAAGCTCCCCCTCGGAGCGGCCCGAGAGGTGGAAGAGGTACTCCGTGGTGGCCATCTCCAGTACCGCATCGCCCAGGAATTCCAGCCGCTCATTGTGCCCGTGGCGGTTCACCTCGCGGACGGCGGAGCGGTGCGTGAGGGCCTGCAGCAACATCTCCTTGTTCTTGAAGCGAACGCCGACGGTCTTCTCCAGGAGGACGTGGGATTGGGGCATGGGGGCAGTGTAACAAAGAATTATTGTTTGTGCGCAATCGCATTCAATACCCCGTTCACGAACTTCCCCCCTTCCTCCGTCCCGTACTCTTTTGCGATCTCGATGGCCTCGTTCATCACCACGGCGGGAGGGGCGTCGTTGCCGAAGAGCAGCTCATAGGCTCCGATGAGCAGGATGCAGCGGGAAATGGGGTCCATGCGTTCCATCGGCCACTGGGGCGCATGCTGCTGGACGGATGTCTTCACCTCGCCCTCCTTCGACAACACGCCGTTGAGCAAATCCTGGGCGAACTCCCTGTCCAGTTCCCCCAGTTCCTCGGCGTTGCGCCGGAGCGCATCGAGCCACGCCTGCATGGATGCGTGCTTCTCGCGCTCGAAGAGCACTTGCATGACGGCGATGCGGGAAAGATGGCGGCGGCGTGCCATATTACGCTTTGATACGCGTGATACCTTCCAGGGCTTTCTTGGCTTTGTTCTTGCCGCTTGCCGGGCTCGCGAAGGGGGAATTCTGGCGGTTGCGGAGCCGTCGCACCTCCTGGAGGATGAAGACGCTGTGCTGCGTGCGGCCGGCGCTCTTGGCCTTCCGCTTCTTTGGTGTGGGGCGCTTTGCCATCGGCAAGAGGTTAAGCGAAAATCGTAGCGGTGTAAAGCCATTCTTGACTTCTGAATCTTTTAATTGCTTGTTAGTTTTTTAGTTTATTCGTTCGATACATGCACGGAACTGTTTCGAATGCACGAATCAACGAATAATCGAATGTACGATGCTTTAAGGAATGCTGAGAAACGGCTATAATAACATGATTTGAAGAACTATCTTCTCTCCGTCGGCCTCCTGCTGGCCCCCGTTCCCGCGTGGGCGTTCGAGGTGGGCTTGCCCATCGGTGGCATCGGCGGCGGCTTTGCCGGATTCATTGCCTACGTCCTGCAAGTCGTCCCGGTGTTGCGGGGCATGTTCGTGGCGTTCGCGTTCTTCTTCCTGTTCCTGTTCGCCGCCACCATGGTGCTCTTCAGCCATGACGAGAGCGCCATGACCGAAGCCAAGAAAGCGTATGCCTACGCCGTGATCGGCATGGTGGTGGTGGGGCTTTCCACGCTCATCGCCCAAGCCATCATGCCGGGGAGCCCGGCGTTCATCCATCCCGGCATCCTGGAACCCAGCTTCGAGAACGTCATCGCCTACGGCAAGTGGGCGGTAGCCGTCGCACTCGTGATCAACGTGGTCATCCAGGGATTCCGTCTCGTCATCTCCCACGGGGAACAGGAGTACGTGGACCGCGCGCGCAAGCGCCTCTTCATGAGCTTCGTCGGGACGATCCTCGTGGTGCTCACGCAGGCCATCGTGGTGGCCGTGAACCCGGGATTGGGCGCGGACCTCGACGGCCTCAATGAAGAAGCAGTGGGATTGGCGAACTTCCTCCTGGCGTTCATCGGCGCGGGCGCGGTGATCGCCATCGTCGTGGCGGGCATCTACCTCGTGGTTTCCGTGGACGAGTCGCTCAAGGAGCGCGCCAAGGGCATCATCAAGACCAGCATCATCGCGCTCATCGTGGTGCTCCTCTCCTACGCCCTCGTGAACGCGTTCATCAATATCTTCGGCAGCGTGTAACCATGGCCATCCTCTCCCTCCTCGCCGGCTTCCTCCTGCCTACGGCGCATGCCATCACCATCGGCGAAGTGTGGGGCATCGTCGGCAGCGTGGGGCTTGCGCTCCCGGGCTTGGGGGACTTCCCCGTGAGCGGCAATGGGGGCATCACCTCGCAGTACGGCATCGGCTCCCTGATGATCTCCGTTGCCCTGCAGATGCGCCCGTACCTGGGGTACGCGGCGATCATCATGATCATGTACGCGGGGTACCGCATGGTGATCGGCCAGGACGACAACGCGCGGGAGAAGGCCAAGTCCATGCTCACCATGAGCATCGTGGGCCTCATCCTCGCCTACCTGATGGAACCCATCATCCTCGCTTTCTACGGGACGGCGGGCGAAGTGGCCATTGCCGGAGGCGCCTGCGCCGGGGTGACGGTGCTGGCGACCGCGGTGACGGAGCTCATCGACTGGGCCCTCACGATCCTGGCCGTCGCGGCCATGCTCACCATCATCTTCGTCGCTCTCAAGTCCGTCTACAACTACAACAGCGACGAGGGCCCCGCGCAATTGCGCAAGACCGTCATCAGCATCGCGTTCGGCATCGGCATCATCCTGCTGCGCATGGCCATTTCCGGCGCGCTCACGGGCAACGTTCTGTGCGCCCCCTCCTCCCCCGGCGCCGGCATCCTCATCGGCAAGGCCGTGGGGATCGTGGTGGCCGTCCTCGCGTACGTCGGCCTCGCCGCCCTGGCCGTGGTGATCTACGCGGGCATCCTGTACGTCACGAGCTTCGGCAACGAATCGCAGGCGGAGAAGGGCAAGGCGCTCCTCATCCGCTCGCTCATCGGGCTCGCGGTGATCCTCATCAGCTACGGGCTTGTGGTGTTCGTCGTGGGCGCCATCGGCGGCGCGGAGTGATCATCACCTATTCACCCACGCCTTCGCCTGGTACTCCTCCACCGCGCGCTGGGACGTGAACGTGCCCAGAAGCCCGATGGCACGCTTCATGCGGCGGATCCAGCGCTCGCGCCCTGGATACTCGTACTCCGGGATCACTTCGTACTGGATCTGGGTGTAGAGGTCCTCGGCGTCCGCCTTCCGCGTGTCCTCGTCGTCGAGGATCTCCACCAGCGGCCCCACGCGCCAGCCCGCCTCGGGGTCCATTTCGTACCCCTCCGCCCACCACCCGTCCAGCGTGGAGAGGTTGAGGGCGCCGTTGAGGCACGCCTTCATGCCGGAGGTGCCGGAAGCCTCGTGGAGGCGCGTGGGCGTGTTGAGCCACACGTCCGCGCCGGCGACGAGGAGCCTGGCGAGGTCCGGGTTGTAATTGGGGAGGTAGGCGATGTCCACCGCGCCCTTGAGTTGCCGTGACCGCTCGATGATGTGGCGGATGACTTCCTGCGAGAAAGGATCGTGCGGGTGGGCGTTGCCCGCGTGGATGATCTGGAGCCTTCCTTGGGCAACCTCCCGCAACCGCTCCACGTTCTCGTAGAGGAGCTCCGGGCGCTTGTAAGGGACGATACGCCGCGCGCTCACGATGGTCAGTCGGTCCTCCCGGAACCCCCCGCCGGCCTGCTCGTTCACCGCCCGGATGAGGCGGCGCTTGGCCGCCTGGTGCGCCGACCACAGTTCCACGTCCGGCAGCTCGCGGCAGTGCGCCGCAAGGAGGGCGGGGTGGCCGCGCCAGCCGGGGATGCGGACGTCATAGAGCGCCTGCATCTCGGGGCCCGCCCACTCCACGTGGTGCACGCCGTTCGTGATGGAATCCACCGCGGGATTCGAGAGGAGCCGGCGCGAGACCGCGGCGTGGACGCGCGAAACCCCCAGCGTCTTGTGGCACAAATTCATGGCAAGGCGCGTCATGGAAAGCGCATCCTCCCCCGCTATCGCCTTGATGTGCCAGGGGAGCTGGTCCCCCGCGATGCGCCACGCGAGGTCGTAGGGGAAGACATCGTGGCCCGCCTGCACGGGGGTATGCGTGGTGAAGGTGCAGGAGCCGCGCACCGTCTCGTCCTTGAAGCCGCGCTCACGGAGGAGTTCCAGCGTGAGGAAGGCGCTATGCCCCTCATTCAAATGGAAGTTATCCACGGTTGCGTACCCCAGCGCGCGCAGCATCTTCACCCCGCCGATCCCCAGCACGATCTCCTGCCTGATGCGCATGGACTGGTCGCCCCCGTAAAGCGTCTTCGTGATGTCCCGTTCCGCCGCGGCATTCTGCGGCAGGTTGGTATCCAGGAAGTAGATGGGCACCGTCCCGTGCCTCCCCTTGAGGGGCAGTTCCCAGCACCCCACGAGCACGTCCTTCCCCTCCACCTTCACCGTGACAGTCTCCGGACGCTTCCGCAGCTTGGACGCCGGATCCCACGGCACCTCGCGGTACTTCTGCGTGCCGTCGGGGTGGAGTTCCTGGCGCAAGTACCCGTACCGCCAGCACCCCGTTACGCACGCGGCGTCCACGCCCAAATCCGCGCATGAGCGCATCAAATCCGCCGCCAGCACGCCGAGCCCGCCCGCGAAGGTGGGAATGCCGCTCTCGAGGCCGATTTCCATGGTGAAGTACGCGACGGAGAGCTTGGAGGGCATGGGGTGGGTATTTAGTGTTATTTTAGCACATTTTATACATTATTGCCACCTCCGGAATGCGCCTTCAAATGGCTATGAATATGCTCCAGAACCCCCGGAAGATCATGTCGCACTGCATTGTTTTTGACGCGCACTATCCTGAATCCCCGCTCCCGCAAGTATGCATCTCTTCCAGCATCGTGCTCCCGCTGCTTCAGGGACTCATGAATGCCCCCGTCCACCTCCACGATGAGACGATTTTCCCTGCAGAGAAAGTCCGCGACATAGGGACCAATGTTCACCTGTCGGCAAAACTTCTCTCCCCGCGATCGCCTTCCGCGTAGGACATTCCAGAGGATGCCTTCTTCTTCCGTCATATTCCGGCGCAATCGCTTGGTGAAGCGCGTCTTCCGCTTGCGGTACCACCGCTCCTGTATTTCGTCTCTCATACGTGAGGAGCCTACTATTGTTCCGGTTCGTTTTCGACCCCCCCTACTCTTCTCCGCTGCCGACCTCATCCCCGGCCCTTCTCCTCCATCGACCTCATCCCCTGCCCTTCTCCTCTGCGGAGGAGAAGGGAGTTGTATCTGTTTGTTGTGTTCGAAACAAACATTCTACAACAACATCTCCCCTCTCCTTCTCAAAGGAGAGGGGTTGGGGGTGAGGTCAAAGAGGCACTGAGAAGCACTTTGTAACTTGATAAACTATTCTTCTCATTCCGGAACGCTGGTCTCAAGCTCCAAGTGCAACACGGAGGTGGGAAGTAAAGACTTCGTGAG